>CAIYRQ010000061.1 GCA_903928635.1 uncultured beta proteobacterium
CCTCGTTGTTGAACTCAGTGAAATCAGGCGCATGGTAACGTAGGGAACCGGCACCACAGCGCCCCCAAGCATGCAACGTATTCCCCTCTTCCCCTTGTCCCACGGCGTCTTTCCTGACGGCGTGCTTCGACTACAAATTTTTGAAGTGCGCTACCTGGACCTGATCCGGCGCTGCCACCGCGAGCAAACACCGTTTGGCGTGGCCTGGCTGGCGCAGGGGAATGAAGTGGCGGTGCCCGGCCAGGTGCCGCGACTTCACGGCTTGGGCACTTTGGCCCACATCGAAGACTTGGAGACCGTTCAAGCCGCCCTGTTGCGCGTGCGCTGCGTGGGAGGCCAACGGTTCAAACTAGGCGCCGTAGAGGCCGGGCCCTACGGCGTGTGGTACGGCGAGGTGGACTACCTGCCCGATGACGAGCCCACGTCCATTCCCGCCGAATTGCAGCCCCTGGCCAATCGCTTGGGCAAGGGCATCGCCCAAGCGCAAGCCGGCGGACTGTTGCACGAACTACCGCTGCAAGCGCCCTTTCGCCTGGACGAATGCGGCTGGGTGGCCAACCGCTGGGCGGAGCTGCTGCCGCTGCCGACCGAAGAAAAGCTGGCACTGTTAGCAGAATCTGACCCGCTGGCCCGGTTGGAGAGGGTGTCGCAAACGCTGGGGACGGGCTCTGGCGATTGAAACTGCGAAGGATTTATCCCATGACAAACCGAATCGTGATCATTGCAGGCGCCACGGGCTTGGTGGGCGGGCGTATTCTGGCGGGCCTGTTGGCGGACCCAGGCGTAGCAGCCGTGCACAGCCTCGGGCGCAAGGCGCTGGCCGTTCAGCATCCCAAGCTGACGGCCCATGTCGTGGACTTTGCTGCACTGCCCGCCCTGCCAGCGGCGGACGAGGTGTATTTGGCGCTGGGCACCACCATCAAGATCGCCGGAAGCCAGGCCGCCTTCCGTGCGGTGGACTTTGACGCCAATCTGGCAGTGGCCAAAGCCGCGTTGGCGGCCGGCGCGAAGCGCGTGGGTCTGGTCAGCGCCATGGGAGCCGACAGCCGCTCAAGCGTGTTTTACAGCCGCGTGAAGGGTGAGCTCGAGGACGCATTGGCGCAATTGCCATTTGAAGGCTTGGTGTTCGCCCGCCCTTCCATGCTGGTTGGCGATCGAGACGCTTTGGGGCAACCGAGCCGCCGTGGCGAAATATGGGCCACCAAAGTCAGCGAGGTTCTCGGCTTTTTGATTCCCACGAACTACAAGCCCATCGCGGCCGATGCGGTGGCAAAGGCGTTGCTGACGGAAGTGCCTAGGGCGCAGGGTAGGAACGTCTTGCTATCGGGCGCGATGCAGCCAACAGGACAATAGCCAACCATCAGCTTCAGGACCGCTGGGTAAACGGATCGCCCTGTCGCGCACGGTGCGATTCAGCACGACCTCGCTAGGCGCACCCGAATGCATATAGGACGATGTATTCCGAAAGTTGCATGGTATCTCTCAGTCCTTAACTTTTGTCTGCCTGCGCGTCCAGGCCTTTTAAAAAGGCCATCTTCTCGGCAATCTTGGCCTCCAGCCCGCGCGGCACGGGCTGGTACCAGGCGGGGTCGGCCATGCCGTCGGGCAAGTAGGTTTCTCCGGCGGCGTAGGCATGGGGTTCGTCGTGGGCATAGCGGTATTCGTGGCCGTAGCCCAGCTCTTTCATGAGCTTGGTGGGCGCATTGCGCAGGTGGACGGGCACTTCGCGGCTCTTGTCGGTTTTCACAAAGGCGCGGGCCTTGTTGTAAGCGTTGTAGCCAGCGTTGCTTTTGGCGGCCACGGCCAAATAGACCACGGCCTGGCCCAAGGCCAGTTCGCCTTCGGGTGAGCCCAGGCGTTCAAAGGTGAGTGCCGCGTCATTGGCGATTTGCATGGCACGCGGGTCGGCCAGGCCAATGTCTTCCCATGCCATGCGCACGATGCGGCGCGACAGGTATTTGGGGTCTGCACCGCCATCCAGCATGCGGCACAGCCAGTAGAGCGCAGCGTCCGGGTTGGACCCGCGAACCGACTTGTGCAAGGCCGAAATCTGGTCGTAAAAGTTGTCGCCACCCTTGTCAAAGCGCTTGGCATTGATGGCCAGGGCGTTTTCAATAAACGACGCGTCAATGTCACTGATGCCCGCGGCGGCGGCGGCCGTGTTGCACTGCTCCAGCAGGTTGAGCATGCGCCGCGCGTCGCCGTCGGCATAACCCACCAGGGTGGAGATGGCCCGCTCTTCAAAATGCAAGTGGCCCAGCACTTTGTCTTGCGCTCGCTGCAGCAAGAGCCGCAGTTCGTCGTCGGTGAGCGACTTGAGCACATAGACCTGGGCCCGCGACAAGAGCGCGGAATTGACCTCGAACGAAGGGTTCTCGGTGGTGGCACCAATCAACGTAACCAGACCGGACTCGGCATAGGGCAAGAGTGCGTCTTGCTGCGACTTGTTGAATCGGTGGATCTCGTCCACAAACAAGATGGTGTGTTTGCCCTGGGCGAGGTGGGCCTGGGCCTGCTCCATCGCGGCGCGAATGTCTTTGACGCCCGAGAACACGGCAGACAGTGCGATGAACTCGCACTTGAAGGCTGTAGCCGTGAGGCGTGCCAGCGTGGTTTTGCCCACGCCCGGCGGTCCCCACAAAATCATGGAATGCGGCTTGCCCGACGCAAAGGCCAGCTGCAGGGGCTTGCCAGGGGCCAGCAAATCACTTTGACCAATGACGTCCGCCACCGTCTGCGGGCGCAGCGCCTCGGCCAGCGGCGCTGTGGGTTGGGAGGCGAAAAGATCGGCCATGCGCTCGGATGCGACTACTGGCGCACCACATCCACACCAGCTGGCGGTTTGAATTGAAAGCTGCTGGGCTCAATCACCGCATTGGCCTCAAAGGCGCTGAACTGCAGAACCGAGCGCTGGCCAAAGCTGTCCAAAATCTCCAGCGTCGCCAGCATGCCGCCTTTGAAGCCCACACGCACGCTTTGCAAGCTGCCTTCTTTGGATTTGGGTGTGGCCTGCAACCACTCCTGGCCCTCTGCGGCAGGCGCGTCGCTCAAGGTGTATTCCGCTTGCAAGGCCTTGAGGTCTGGTGCAGCACTGATGAGGGCAGCAGGGGTGGAGCCCAAGGCCGCCGCTTGCTTGCGGGCGGTGACCTGGGCCAGGTCCACGTCGTACAACCACAGCGTTTGGCCGTCCGCCACGATGCTTTGCTCAAACGGTTTTTTGTAGATGAACTTAAATCGGTTGGGCCGCACAAACTCAAAGCTGCCGCTCGACACCTTGGCACGCATAGCTTGCCCGTCTTTGGCAGGCGCTGTCACCGTCTGCGTGAAGGTCGCGCGGCCGCTTTTGACGCTTTTGACGAAGGCGTCCAGGGTCTCTAAGCCACCTGCCCAAGTCGCGTTCACGCACAGGGCTGCACCAGCGAAAGCTGCCAACAAACGCAAGCGGTGTGTGGCCATCATTCAGCCCGCGCTGGCACCAAAATTTCGCGTTGTCCGCTGCCGCTCATGGCGCTGACCAGCCCGGCCTTTTCCATGTCTTCCACCAAACGCGCGGCGCGGTTGTAGCCAATTTTGAGGTGGCGCTGCACCAACGAAATACTGGCTTTGCGGTTCTTGAGCACCACTTCCACCGCCTGGTCGTAGAGCGCGTCTTTTTCGCCGCTGGAGTCGCCAAAGGTGCCGTCGCCGTCGTCGCCTTCAGCCGTGCCGCCTTCGAGCAAGCCTTCGACGTAATTGGGCTCGCCCCCCTGCTCTTTCAGGTATTTCACTACGCGGTGTACTTCTTCGTCGCTCACAAAGGCGCCGTGCACGCGAATCGGCAAACCGGTACCACTGGGCATGTAGAGCATGTCGCCCATGCCCAAGAGTGCTTCGGCGCCCATTTGGTCGAGGATGGTGCGGCTGTCGATCTTGCTGCTCACCTGGAAGGCAATGCGGGTGGGAATATTGGCCTTGATCAGGCCGGTGATCACATCCACGCTGGGCCGCTGAGTGGCCAAAATCAAATGAATGCCGGCGGCGCGCGCTTTTTGCGCCAAGCGGGCAATGAGCTCTTCAATCTTTTTGCCCACCACCATCATCAGGTCGGCCAGCTCGTCAATCACCACCACAATGTGCGGCAGGCGCTGCAGCGGCTCGGGGTCTTCGGGCGTGAGGCTGAAGGGGTTGTAAATAAAAGTGCCGCCCGCTGTGGCTTCGTCCAGCTTGGCGTTGAAGCCAGCCAAATTACGCACGCCCATCTTGCTCATCAGCTTGTAGCGTTTTTCCATTTCCGCTACACACCAGTTCAGGCCATGGGCGGCTTGGCGCATATCGGTCACCACAGGGGCCAGCAGGTGCGGAATGCCTTCGTAGACACTCATCTCCAGCATCTTCGGGTCGATCATCAGCAGCCGCACATCGCGCGCCTCGGCCTTGTACAAAAGGCTCAAAATCATGGCGTTGATACCCACCGACTTGCCCGACCCGGTGGTGCCGGCCACCAGCACGTGCGGCATCTTGGCCAGGTCGGCGACCACGGGGTTGCCCACAATGTCTTTGCCCAAGCCCATGGTGAGCATGGACTTGGCGTCGTTGTAGACCGCCGAGCCCAAAATTTCAGACAGACGAATGGACTGCCGTTTGGCATTGGGCAGCTCCAAAGCCATGTAGTTCTTGCCCGGAATCGTCTCCACCACACGGATGGACACCAGACTCAATGAGCGCGCCAAATCTTTGGCCAAGCCGACAATTTGCGAGCCCTTGACGCCGGTAGCGGGCTCAATTTCGTAGCGGGTGATCACCGGGCCGGGCTGGGCCAGCACCACACGCACTTCCACGCCGAAGTCTTTGAGCTTTTTCTCAATCATGCGGCTGGTCATTTCCAGCGTCTCAGGCGATACCGTCTCCTGGCGCAGCAAGGCTTCGTCCAACAAGGCCACCTGGGGCAGTGTGCTGTCGGGCATTTCGGAGAACAAGGGTTTTTGCCGCTCTTTGGCGACGCGGGTGCTGGGTGGAACTTCCACTGCAGGCTGCTCAATCACCACACGCGGCTCCAGTGGCGCAAAGGGCATGGGCGCCAGCTCAGGCGCCTCACCGGGCGCCGCTTCCATCAGGGGTTCGGTGAACAGCACCTCGCGCTCACGCACCGCTTGCTGGCCGAGCTCCATATCCTGGGCAATTTCACGGCGCTCGCGCATCGACTCCCAGCGCCCGTCTATCCATGCGCCGAGCGACTGTGCCGCTGCCAGCCACGAAAAACGAAAGGCCCAGCCTGCGCCCATGATCCCCAGCACAATGGCCAACAGGCCGGAGCCTGCAAATCCCAACCAATGCACCCCCTGCATGCCCAGCAAATACCCCACCACGCCACCGCTGGTGCCAGGCAAATGGCTTTCCAGCCGGTACAGGCGCGCCCACTCCAAGTTGGCGCTGGCGCACAGCAGCAGGCCCAGGCCGATCCAAAACTGGGTGCGTTGGAACGCCAGGGGCTCGGCGGGTACATCCTCAGGCTCTACCAACACCGGGGACGCAAACCGCAGCGCGACCAAGCTGATCCAACCCCGCAAGCCCACAGCCACCAGCCACCAGGCCGAGTAGCCAAACAGGAAATACAACAGGTCGGCCGCCAGCGCACCGGCGTGACCAGCAAGGTTGAGGGTGGAACCGCCGCTGCCAGAGGTGGTCCATGCGGCGTCTTGCGTGGAATAACTGGCCAGGGCCAAGAGCGCAAAGGCCAGACCCAAAAAGCCCGCAATGATGGCGATTTCGGTGGCAAAGCGTGCCCATCCGGTGGGAGCAGCAGGGGGGGATTCGTAGGCGTTGCCGTGGAGGGTGTGCAGCGAATAGGTCATGGTGTAAGTTGCAGCGGCCTCTGGGCAAAGCCAGACGCCCGATAGGGTGGAAGCTTACCGCACGCCAGCAGCCCCATTCAGCCTTCTTAAAATAGCGGCATTGGTAGCACCATCGCGCCGCCACGACACCATTCTTACAAAAGGCTCCTATGTCCAAAACGCAACACGCACGGGTTCTGATCCTGGGCTCCGGCCCTGCCGGTTATACCGCTGCCGTCTATGCCGCGCGCGCCAATCTGAACCCCGTGCTGGTCACCGGCATGGCCCAGGGCGGCCAGCTCATGACCACCACCGAGGTGGACAACTGGCCGGCCGACGTCCACGGCGTGCAGGGCCCGGAACTGATGCAGCGCTTCCTGGAACACGCCGAGCGTTTCAAAACCGAAATCATTTTTGACCACATCAACACCGTGGACCTGAGCAAGCGCCCCTTCACGCTCAAGGGCGACGACACCACTTACACCTGCGACGCCTTGATTCTGGCCACCGGCGCCTCGGCCAAGTACCTGGGCCTGCCCTCCGAGACGGCCTTCATGGGCCGCGGCGTGTCGGGCTGCGCCACCTGCGACGGCTTTTTCTACCGCGACCAGGTGTGCTGTGTTGTGGGCGGCGGCAACACGGCGGTGGAAGAGGCGCTCTATTTGTCCAACATCGCCAGCAAGGTGTACCTGGTGCACCGCCGCGACAAGTTCAAGGCCGAGCCCATTCTGGTGGACAAGCTGATGGAAAAAGTGGCAGCGGGCAAGATTGAGCTCAAAACCTTTCAAACACTGGAAGAAGTGCTGGGCGACGACAGCGGTGTTACCGGCATCCGTCTCAAAAGCACCACCACCGGCGCGTTGGAAGACATCACGCTGCAAGGCTGCTTTATTGCCATCGGCCATGCGCCCAATACCGAGATCTTCCAGGGTCAGCTGGCCATGGACAACGGCTATATCGTGACCCAGGGCGGACTCAAGGGCTTTGCCACCCAAACCAGTGTGCCCGGCGTGTTCGCTGCCGGTGACGTGCAAGACCACGTCTACCGCCAAGCCATCACCAGCGCAGGTACCGGCTGCATGGCGGCGCTGGACGCCCAGCGCTTTTTGGAACAAGAGTAAGTCTCTGGCACGGCGTGCCCGGGCGGCGAGCGCGGGCGCTCAGTCGAGCTTGAAGGTGAACTCCTGGGTGGCCACGACTTCGGGGCCATCGGCCACGCATTTGTAGTGTTTCACGGCGGCAATCACCGCCTCGTGGAACACTTTCGGCCCTGAGAGAACGGTGACATCCTGCACAGCGCCGTTCCTCACCACAATCTGCACTTTGACCACACCTTCGATGCCGTCTTTGACGGCGCGCCGTGGCATCTCGGGTGCCACCTGCGTCGGGCAAGCCAACCCGATGGCAACGCGCTTAGGCCCTGGCGGCGCGGGGGCTGGACCGGCGGGCGCGGCGGGTGCGGGTGGCGCAATCACGACTGGGGCGGGTGCTGGCGTGGGTGCTGCAACGATGACAGGTGCTGTGCTGGCTACCGGGGGCGGCACGTCAGGCGGTGGCACAAAGGGTGGCGGCGGCGCATTTACCTTGGGCGGCGCGGACTGCTTGGGTGGCGGAGGCGGCGGTGGTGGTGGGGGTGGCGGAACCATCACTTCCTGAATCACCACGGCCTCCAGCGGTTTTTTAACCAGCTCCAGGCCCTTGCGCGCCATGCCGGACACCAAGGCATAGCCGATCAGCACATGCAGCAGCACCACCACGGCAATGCCCTTGATGCGGCTGTCGGGGTCCCGCCGGCCGTAGGCCGACTCAGTCAAGTTGGCATTCATCGGACAAACTGCTCAGCGCCAATCACGGCGATTTTGGTCAAACCCAGCCGCTTGCTGCTGGCCAACACGTTGGCAAACACGGCATAACGCGCATCTTTGTTGGGGCGGATGTGCACTTCGCTCTGGCTGTTTTGCTGGGCGATGGCCGCCATCTTTGCGTCGAGCTCCTGGGCCGTGACCACCATGCCCTGCCAGTACACCACGCTGGACGCGTCAATATCGATTTGGATGATTTCCGGCTTGACCTGGTTCGTCGGCGGAACACCCACCGGCATGGCCAGGTTCACCGAGTGCAGCTGAATCGGAATGGTGATGATGAGCATGACCAGCAGCACCAGCATGACATCAATCAAGGGCGTGGTGTTGATGTCCATCAGGACTTCGGGCTCGTCGGAACCATTGGATGTGTTGAGGTTGAATGCCATGGTCAATACACCTCAATTCAGCGCAGGCGGCTCAGTGATGAACGCCACCTTGGTAATGCCCGCGCGCTGGCAGGCCAGCAGCACTTTGCCCACACCCTCATAGCGCGCTGCCATGTCGCCGCGCACCTGCACTTCGGGCTGGGGCTGCAGGTGGGCGACTTTTTTCAGTTTCTCGACAAGGGCGTCCACGTTGTCCAAACGGCTGTCGTACCAGAAGATTTTGCTGTCTTTGTCCACCGAAATGATGATGTTCTCAGGCTTGGTCTCGCGCACTTCCACGCGCTCTTTGGGTAGCGTCACGGGAATCGAGGTGGTCACCACCGGAATGGTGATAAGGAAGATGATGAGCAACACCAGCATCACGTCCACCAGGGGCGTGGTGTTGATGGCTGACATGACCGCATCCTCGCCCTCAGCACTGGGGCCCAGGTTCATCGCCATGGCGGGGTCAGGCCTTGATGGTGCCCAGCACCACAGCGTGCAGATCGCTGCCAAAGGCGCGCACCTCGTCCATCACCGCTTTATTGCGACGCACCAGCCAGTTGTAGGCTAGCACCGCAGGCACGGCCACCGCCAGGCCAATGGCCGTCATGATCAGCGCCTCGCCCACGGGCCCAGCCACTTTGTCAATCGAAGCCTGGCCCGAGATGCCAATGGCGGTAAGCGCGTGGTAGATGCCCCACACGGTGCCAAACAAACCCACGAAAGGCGAAATCGACCCCACGGTCGCCAAAAAGGCCAAGCCCTGCTGCGCATTGCTGTTGATGCGGTCCACCGCGCGCTGGATACCCATGGCCAGCCAGTCGTTGACCGGGATGTGGCCCATCAAACCGTCGTGCTTTTGCACGGCGTTATGCGCTGCGTCGGCCATGAAGCGAAACGCACTGTCAGCAGCCAAGGCTTGGGTGCCGGCCTCAACGGTGGCAGCACTCCAAAAAGCCTGAGAAGCCTTGGCATGGCGAAGCATTTTGGACTGTTCAAGAACCTTGACCACGGTGATATACCAGCTTCCGGCACTCATGATGAGCAACAAAACCAGCACTGTCCTGGCAACCAAATCCGAGCCATTCCACAGAGCGGCAAGGCCATATGGGCTATTTTCGAGCGGCACCACAGGAACGGTTGCCTGCGCCAACGCGCCAAATGAAGTACAGAGAAGTACAACAGCCAGACTGCTGGCAATAAATGGAAGGGATTTTGGGATTTTCATAGCGGTAAAGAATGGGCGATGCTGATGCGATAGCTGTGATTTACAGCGGAACGAGTCCCGTCGCGCTCGAATTAGAAACGTCAATTATGACAACTCAACGCAACAAATACGTCATTTAGCTCATCGCATTAAATTATATTTTCATAATACATATTTTATTATTTTTATACATCAATATATATTTGTTAATGATGTGTCATATCCTTGACTCAAATTCTCACTCCAATCCAACAACAACTATTCGCTCCCAAAATGAACGCAAACTTTGCCTCTGCGACTTTCGAGTCTCCCTCCTATGACAGCAAAACACGCTTCTTGCACTGGATCAGTGCTTTGCTCATCCTGACGCTGTGGTTTGCCGGGGAATTCCTGGACTGGGTTCCCAGGGGTACGCCGCGTATCTCAGTCCGAAGCAGCCACATCGTTGCAGGTGTCGTCTTGGGGGTGTTGCTTGTCATTCGCGTCTTGTGGCGTCGCGCAGGCGGCGTGCAGCTTCCCTTGGTTGGCAATGAATTGGTTGCGAAGGCCTCGGGCGTAACCCACAGTGTCCTCTACGCCCTGATGACGGCAATGGTGATATCGGGCGTCGCGTTGGTCTGGATCCGAGGCGACAACTTGTTCAACCTTTTTACGGTTCCAGCTTTCGATCCAGGCAACAAAGCATTGCGCCATGATGCCAAAGAAATACATGGTTGGATTGCAAACATCCTGCTGGCCTTGGCAGTTATGCACGCTGCGGTGGCGGTATGGCATCAGCGCGTACTCAAGGATGGTTTGCTTCGCCGCATGTGGCCCGCCAAACCACCATTGCCTTGACAAGTTTTCAATACTTTTTCAATCTTACTTTGGGTCACCTATGAAAAAACCTGCGCTTGCCATCCTCTCACTTTCCCTGGCTGCCAGCTTCTGCAGCTTTGCCAAAGACCCATCCTTCGTTTCGGCCGAAGAAACCCGTTCCTTTCTGATTCTTCCCACTCCTGGAAGCTCCAAATCAGAAAAAACGCTGGCTGAACTGACCGAACTGCACCGCTACGAAAGCAGCCGTACCGACACCCAAAAAATGCAGGCCATGGCCGATGACAAGGAGGAGACCATCTTTATTTTCAAAGCACAGATGGGAGAGTGGTTCAATGCAAAAAACCTGCCATTGACAGCGGCCTTTGGTATTCGCGTCAAGAACGATGAGGGCATCAATACGGGCCCAGCGAAGACGGGTTTTGCCCGCGTTCGTCCCTACAACCTCGACAACACCTTGCATCCGGTCTGCGCGACCAAAACCAAAGACGACTCCTACCCCAGTGGACATGCGACCACCGGGTATTTGATGGCACTCACACTGGTCGAGATGGCCCCCGAAAAGCGCGATCTTATTTTGGCCCGTGCTGACGACTACGCCAACAATCGCTTGGTGTGCGGCGTGCATTACCGCAGTGACATTGAAGCCAGCAAATTGCTCGCTTACACCATCCACGCCGTCATGGCCAACAAGCCCCAATACCAACTGGAGTTGGCTGCTGCACGCGCAGAGTTGCAGCAAGCACTGGCATCTCAAGCCACAGGGAAATAATTTTTGCCCCACTGCACCAAAGTGGCGCATTGCTAGAGCATGTTTTTATATTACAAAACGTTGCTCAATTGTTTTTAATTACTTATTAAACATATATTTTAATAACGCGAATTGAAATTAAGAAAATTTCATTAACTCGTCATATTTCCCAAGCACATTAGGAGGTGATTTTTCACCTCCTTTTTTCTTTATATCCACGCCATGAAATCTCAGAACCCTCCACACGCACTCAGAAACAACATTCTCTATTTCTCACGTGCATTGGCACTCATCTGCGTGGCAGCACCTGCGCTGGCGCAAACCCAAGAGGCTGTTTCATTGGGCGCAGTCCAAGTTTCCGGCTCCAAGACCGCCGTAGATACCGCTCCCCCGCAAGTCTCTCTGGAAGCTCGTTCGGCACAATCGATCGTGACCGATGAATTCATTCGCAACTACACGTCACCACTGTCAGACTACACACAGGCCCTGACCATGACGCCTGGCGTCTTCTCCTACACACCCAATGGCGTAGGCCTGGGTGATTCAAAAATCACCATGCGCGGTTTATCCGACAGCTTCATGGTGATCAGCTTTGACGGAATCCCGTTCAACGACACCAACGGCGTGAGCCACCACTCCTGGGCCTGGTTTCCAAGCCAAACCCTGGGCGGTGCGGTTGTAGACCGTAGCCCGGGCTCTGCGGCCACATTGGGCCAAGCAACGTTTGGCGGCAACGTTGATTTGCGTTCGCGTATTCTGGAAACGGAAGCAAAAACCAGTGTGATGGGCACGCTGGGCAGTTGGAACACCAACATCGTCGGCATAGAGCATCAAACCGGCCAATTCGGCGAAGATGGTAAATCCACGTTGATGTTCAACGCGGAACGCACTAACTCTGATGGCTACCAGACGTTCAACGACCAACACCGCTCGGCCTACTCTGCGAAGTACCAGTATGCGTTCGACGCGACCACGACTTTCACACTGGTAGCGTCCGCTTTGTACATGACTGACCACACCGGTTCAATCACCAACATCACCCGCACGCAGTACAACGCCGGCAACTACAACTTTCTCAACAATGGTGACAACGCAAGTTTGAGCAACTACGCTGGCTACAACTACTACAACCTCAACACTGACTTCACCTACGCTGGCCTGAGCATGGCGCTGGGTAACGGATGGCAAATGGACAACAAGGTGTACCGCTATGACTACACCAACCGCCAAAATTACGATGGCGCGACAGCAACGACCCCCGTGCCTGCAGCCACCAGCAGCAATGGAAGCGACAAGCTCAATAGCTACAAAACCTACGGAAATGTGCTTCGTCTGACCAAAGAGTCGGACGCAGGCATTCTGCGTACCGGCCTGTGGCTGGACAACGCAGACAGCGCGCGCTATACGATTCCAGCCAACCCGTTCAATAATTTCGCCGCTACGGGTCTGCCTGACTACTCCGAGGTGTACACGACCACCACCGTACAGCCCTACGTGGAGTACGAAATCAAAGCTACCAAAGACCTCTCCGTCACACCTGGCGTGAAATGGGCGTCGTATTCGCAAAGATTTACGCACCTGCAAGACAACCGAACCGGTAAGGGCGCCGTGTTCACGAGCACCACCCCGGGCACCACCATCAGTCACTCTATTGAGTACTCCGATGTGTTGCCATCGCTGGACGTGCGCTACAAAGCCAGCCCCAATTTAACGGTGTATGGTCAATATGCAGTGGGAGATCAGATTCCCAGCACCAATGTGTGGGATATTCCCAACGCCGCCATTACCGTACCGCCCAAGCCCACCAAAGCAGCGACCACGCAATTTGGAACGGTGTTTAGCGCCCCAAGCTTTACTGCCGGCGCCGACGTCTACTACAGTGAGCTAGACAGCACTTACAGCTGTGACAAAACCTCCGGAGTTTGTACCCCTACAGGTACGCAATACAACCAAGGTATCGAGGCCGAAGCTAACTTCCTTTTAGGCGGCGGCTTCAACCTGTACATGAATGCCACTTACGGAAGCCTCAAATATGCCTCCTCCGGAAAGTGGGTTTCCGGCGCACCCAGCGATACCGAGACCCTTGGCGTGAACTACACCACTCGTGGCTGGGCCACCGGCCTGAACATAAATCGCGTTGGAACGGTTTACAACAAGGGCTCAGTGGACGAGGCTTATCAGCTGGACCCTGTGGTGCTTTCAAACTTGTTTGTGAACTACACGACCAAGGTGCCATCCAGTCAAGTGAAGCAGGCCAAGTTCCAGTTGGCAGTCAACAACTTGTTCGACAGCCATGCCATTACGGCAATTTCGGGCACGGCCACCAGCGCTGCCCCGAGCAATGCCGACCAGATCACCCTGCTCCCAGGCCGCAGCATCAACTTGACGTTGACCCTGGACTTCTGACCTTCCACGTGGCCTAGACGCCACTGGCCTGGTGCCTCGCTCCAGAGGCAAACACCAAGGCGGCTCGCAAGGGCCGCTTTTTTTTCGCCTGTTGCCTGGCGCATCCTTTGCAGCGCGCTCAAAACCCATGAGCCCCGGGACGTAAAATTTGCTTTTGCCCGCAACCCATCCCTAGACCATGTCCGAAAAAATCATCCCCATCCAAGCCATCAACCACCGCAGCGCCAACATTACCGAAGGCAAGTCCCGCGCGCCCAACCGGTCTATGTACTACGCCATGGGCTACGAGGAATCGGACTTCAAAAAACCCATGGTGGGCGTGGCCAACGGCTACAGCACCATCACACCATGCAACAGCGGCTTGCAAAAACTGGCCGACGCGGCCATTGCCGGCATTGAAGAAGCAGGCGGCAACGCGCAGGTGTTTGGCACACCCACCATCTCGGACGGCATGGCCATGGGCACCGAGGGCATGAAATACAGCCTGGTGAGCCGCGAAGTGATTTCGGACTGCATTGAAACCTGCGTGCAAGGCCAGTGGATGGACGGCGTGGTGGTGGTAGGCGGCTGCGACAAGAACATGCCCGGCGGCATGATGGGCATGCTGCGCGCCAATGTGCCGGCCATTTATGTCTACGGCGGCACCATCCTGCCTGGACGCTACCAGGGCCAGGACCTGAACATCGTCAGCGTGTTTGAGGCCGTGGGCCAAAACGCTGCAGGCAACCTCAGCGACCATGACCTGCTCGAAATTGAGCGTCGCGCCATTCCCGGCCCCGGCTCTTGCGGCGGCATGTACACGGCCAACACCATGTCCAGCGCGTTTGAAGCGCTCGGCATGTCGCTGCCCTACTCCAGCACCATGGCCAATCCGCACGACGAAAAAATGAACTCGGCCAAAGAATCGGCCAAGGTGCTGATTGAGGCCATCAAAAAAGACCTCAAGCCCCGTGACATCGTGACCCGCAAGTCGATCGAAAACGCGGTGGCCGTCATCATGGCCACCGGCGGCTCCACCAATGCGGTGCTGCACTTCTTGGCGATTGCCCATGCGGCAGACGTGGAATGGACGATTGACGACTTTGAGCGCGTGCGCGTCAAAACCCCGGTGCTCTGCGACCTCAAACCCAGTGGCAAATACCTGGCCGTGGATTTGCACCAGGCCGGTGGCATTCCCCAGGTCATGAAAACCCTGTTGGCGGCCGGTTTGCTGCATGGCGACTGCGTGACCATCACCGGCCAAACGATTGCCGAAGTGCTCAAGGACGTGCCCGATGTGCCGCGCGCCGACCAGGACGTGATTCGCCCCATCGACAAACCCATGTACGCCCAGGGCCATCTGGCCATCCTCAAAGGCAACCTCTCGCCCGAAGGCGCCGTGGCAAAAATCACCGGCCTGAAAAAACCCGTGATGACCGGCCCGGCCCGCGTGTTTGAGGACGAGCAGTCCGCGCTCAAAGCCATTTTGGCGGGCAGCATCGTGGCAGGCGACGTGATGGTCCTGCGCTACCTGGGCCCCAAAGGCGGCCCCGGCATGCCCGAAATGCTGGCCCCCACCGGCGCGCTGATTGGCGCAGGACTGGGCGAAAGCGTGGGCCTGATCACCGACGGCCGCTTCTCCGGCGGCACCTGGGGCATGGTGGTTGGCCACGTAGCGCCCGAGGCCGCCGCGGGTGGCACCATCGCGCTCATCCACGAGGGGGACTCCATCACCATCGACGCCCACGCTTTGCTGTTGCAGCTCAACGTGGACGACGCCGAAATCGCCCGCCGCCGTGCGGCCTGGACCGCCCCCGCACCCCGCTACACACGCGGTGTGCAGGCCAAGTTCGCGTTCAACGCATCTACCGCCAGCAAGGGCGCGGTGTTGGACAACTACTGATTTGGTACCGGCCATGCAGGGTTTGAAGGCGCTCACCGTCCTGTGCGCTGCGCTGCTGCTCGCGCCGGTCGCCCGGGCTGCCAACGCAGATGCAGACGCGGCCTTCGCCAAGTCCAAAAACTGCCTGGCCTGCCATGCCATCGACAAAAAAGTGGTCGGCCCCGCCTTCAAAGCCGTGGCCGACAAATACCGGCAAGACCCCGCCGCCCTGGAGCGCCTGGCCCTCAAAGTGCGCCAAGGGGGCAACGGTGTCTGGGGCGTGGTCTACATGCCCGCCAACGCACAGGTATCGCCCGAAGAGTCCCAACGGCTGGTGGCTTGGGTGCTGGGATTGAAGTAGTTCCCGGCACAGCCAAAGAAAAAGCCAGCCCGGTTTGCACCGGCTGGCTTTTTTTGTGGTCCACCGCCCTTTCGGGCCGTGGAGTTTGGCGCTTAGGCTGCGAAGTTGGCTTCGGCAAAGCCCCAGTTCACCAGCTTGTCCAGGAAGGTTTCCACGAACTTGGGGCGCATGTTGCGGTAATCGATGTAGTAGGCGTGTTCCCACACGTCTACTGTCAGGAGAGCGGTGTCGCCAGTGGTCAACGGGGTGCCTGCGGCGCCCATGTTGACGATGTCCACCGAGCCGTCGGCCTTTTTGACCAACCAGGTCCAGCCGGAGCCGAAGTTGCCTACCGCAGATTTGACGAAGGCTTCTTTGAAAGCGGCATAGCTGCCCCACTTGGCGGTGATGGCGGCTGCCAGTGCGCCGGAGGGTTCACCGCCGCCCTGGGGCTTCATGCAGCTCCAGAAGAAGGTGTGGTTCCAGATTTGGGCGGAGTTGTTGTAAATGCCGCCGCTGGACTTTTTGATGATCTCTTCGAGCGTCATGGACTCGAACTCGGTGCCCTTTTGCAGGTTGTTGAGGTTGACCACGTAGGCGTTGTGGTGCTTGCCGTGGTGAAACTCGAGCGTTTCCTGGGAATAAGCGGGCGCCAATGCGTCAATGGCGTAGGGAAGAGCGGGCAGAGTGTGTTCCATGGAGTCCTCAAAAGTAGGTTGGGGTGAAAAAGCGGATTGTAGAAACTAATTGATAACCACAGACTCGACGCGGAGCGCCGCCCGGCCGTCGGCCAGCGTGGCCTCAATGGCTTGTCCGGCCTGCAATTGCCCGGCCTGGGTCAGCGCGCGCCCCTGGGAGTCGGTGAGCCAGGCATAACCGCGCCCCAGCACCAAGCGCGGGTCGAGCAGGCCCAGGCGCAATTCCAATGACGCCAGACGGTGGGTTTGAGCCTGCACCGCCCGCTGCGCGGACACCTGCAAGGCCGCTTGCGCCCGGTCTAAAGCGACCGCACGGGCCTGCAGGCGTTGCGGAAGCGCATGGGTAAGCCGCTGCGCGGCCGATGCCAAAGCCAGTTGCCTGCGCGCCACGGCGCCCGAAGGGCGGCCCAGCCTGGAAGTGACCAAGTCCAGCGCCTGGGCGCGGCGGTCCAGCAACCGGGTAGCGGCGGTTTGTAAGCGCTCTTGCAGGTATTCGGCCGCGTCCAGCGCGTCCTGGCGCGCCGGAGCGCAGAGCTCGGCGGCGGCAGTAGGGGTGGGTGCGCGCAGGTCGGCCACAAAGTCTGCAATCGTGAAATCGGTTTCGTGGCCGATGCCAGCGATCACCGGTACCGGGCTGTCAAACACGGTGCGGGCCACGGCCTCGTCGTTGAAGGACCACAGGTCTTCCATTGCGCCGCCACCGCGCACCAGGAGAATCACGTCGATGTGCACCGGGGCTTCTGCAGATTCCTCCGCAACAGCCAATGCATACAGATGCTGCAAGGCTTGGCAGATCTCAGCCGCAGCGCCCTGCCCTTGCACGCTGGCCGGGGCCAGCACCACGGGAATGTGCGGTACGCGGCGCTGCAAGGCAGTCACCACATCGTGCAAGGCAGCCGCGCCTAACGAGGTCACCACACCGATGCCGCGCACCTGGCGCGGCAAAGGGCGCTTGTGGGCGGCGTCAAACAGCCCTAAGGCTTCGAGCTTGGCCTTGAGCTGCAAAAACTGCTCGAACAAAGTGCCCTCGCCCGCGCCGGTCATGCTTTCCACCACCAACTGAAGCTCACCGCGCGGCTCGTACACACCCAGCTTGCCGGAGACTTCCACCCGCTGGCCGTCACGCGGCGCGAAATCTAGGCCGCTGGCAGCGCGCTTGAACATGGCGCACTTGATTTGGCCGCTGTCATCCTTGAGCGAAAAATAGCAGTGGCCGCTGGCTGCCCGCACAAAGCCGCTGATCTCGCCGCTGACGCGCACCGGGTTGAAGCGTGCGTCCAGGGCGTCGGCAATGGCGTGGCACAGCGCGCCCACGCTCCACACGCGCGGCGGAGTGCGTGTCAGAGGCAAAGGGCTGGAAGGCTCATTAGACATGGACGGGTGTGCGGAAAATTCAGGTCAAGAAAGCACGAAAGGCGCGTGTGAAGCGCAGGCGGGATGCGCGAACAATCCCGGATAATGCCGGGCAACACATTACCCAAGGGAGCCACGTTTTGTTTTCCATCATACAAGCTGCTGGTTGGCCGATTTGGCCTCTGCTGGCCAGTTCCGTACTGGCGCTGGCCATTGTGATTGAGCGCTTTATCAGCCTCGGCGAAGCCAAAATCGCCCCCCCCGGCCTGGACCAGGCCGTGATGGCCGCTACGGCCCAGCGCATTCCCGCCTCGGCCAGCGTGGCAGAACTTCGAAGCAACTCCCTGATGGGCGAGGTGCTTGGCAGCGCGCTCAAGGCGATCAACGACCAGCCGTCCATCAGAGAAGAGGACCTGCGTGCCATGGTGCAAAGCGTGGGGCGCACCGCCGCACAGCGCCTGGAAACGAATTTGAGCGCGCTGGCCACCATTGCGTCCGCTGCACCGCTGATGGGCTTGCTGGGCACCGTGATCGGCATGATTGACATCTTTGGCGCCCAGGGCCCCGTGGGCGCCGCGGGCAACCCCGCGCAGCTGGCGCAGGGCATTTCCATGGCCTTGTACAACACGGCGTTTGGCCTGCTGATCGCCATTCCGGCCTTGGTGTTCTGGCGCTATTTCCGGGCACGGGTGGACGCTTATTTGCTCACCTTGGAGACCAGCACCGAGGCTCTGATGCGCCACCTGAAAAACTGCGGACACATCAAGCCATGAGCATGCGATTTGGTGGCTCTGGCACGGGCAGTTCCGGCTTCGGTTTTGGTTCGCACAAGAACGACGAGCCAGAGATCAACCTGATTCCCTTCATTGACGTGCTGCTGGTGGTGCTCATCTTTTTGATGCTCTCCACCACCTACAGCAAGCAAAGCCAGTTCAAGATCAACCTGCCGGTGGCCAATGCCGAGGCGCCGCAACAGTTTCCGCGCGAGGTGCATGTGGGCGTGAGCGCCCGGGGCGACTACAGCGTGGGCAACGAAGTGCTGCCCGACCGCAGCCTGCGTTCCCTGGTGGATGCCATGCGCGCCAGCGCCGGTGGCAGCGGCACCCCCATTTTGGTGATCAGCGCAGACGCCAGCGCCAGCCACCAGTCGGTGATGACGGCCATGGAAGCCGCTCGCCTGGTGGGTATCAACCAGGTCACTTTCGCGCTGCAAACACCCGCGCCAGGCAGCGAATAAGCCTATGGGCCAGGCGCTCTCCCGTGCGTTGATGCGCGCCTGGACTGGCAAAGGGCTTCTCGCCATCGCGCTGCTGCCGGTGGCGGCAATGTATGGCGCACTGGCTGCATTGCGGCGTCAGCTGTTTCGATGGAACTTGCTCCACAGCCAAAGCGTTCCTGCCTATGTGATCGTGGTGGGCAATGTGGTGGCCGGCGGCGCTGGCAAAACGCCCACGGTGATCGCGCTGGTGCAGCATCTGCAGACTCAGGGCTGGCGCGTGGGTGTGGTCTCGCGCGGATTTGGACGCGAGGCGCAGGACTGCCAGGAGGTGACCGCCAACTCCACCGCCCAAGCCGTGGGCGATGAGCCCTTGCTGATTCAGCGCGCCACCGGTGCGCCGGTGTTTGTCGGCCGCCAGCGCTGGCAAGCGGCTATGGCTTTGTTGGCAGCCCATCCCGATACGGAAGTGATCGTCTGCGACGACGGCTTGCAGCATTACGGATTGGCGCGCGATCTGGAAGTGTGTGTGTTTGACGACCGCGCTTGCGGCAACGGCTGGCTGCTTCCTGCGGGCCCCTTGCGCG
The DNA here is from genome assembly GCA_903928635.1 of uncultured beta proteobacterium. Taxonomy (GTDB): domain Bacteria; phylum Pseudomonadota; class Gammaproteobacteria; order Burkholderiales; family Burkholderiaceae_C; genus Allorhodoferax. Next base: position 19,279 of record CAIYRQ010000061.1, read on the forward strand.
AGCCCTGGCCCCGACGTGAAGTAGCCATTGCGGGGCAAGCTGCCGATCGTTTGCTGGTGCTGCACACCAGTGGAACGGCACCAAGGGGCGAGTTCAGTGCCCACCGCGCGCTGGCTTTGACTGCAAAAGACCTCCATGGCACAGAGACGCCGCTTTTAGACTTGATGGCGCCAGGCAAGCCGCCCCTGCATGCGGTCGCTGGTATCGCGCGACCCGGGGTGTTTTTTGCCATGCTGCGCCAAGCGGGTCTGCCTCTGGCGCACACCCAGGCCCTGCCCGACCATGCCGATTTTTCGCACTTTCATCCACCAGGCCCGCACGTCGCCCAACTGCTGTGCACCGAAAAAGATGCGGCCAAGCTCTGGCGGATGGCACCGCATGCGCTTTCTGTGGCCCTGGAGCAAACCATGGAGCCCGCTTTTTTTGCCGCCGTGGACAAGCATCTGGCGGCGCAGCGCGCCACCCTCGCACCACGCCGTTTATGATCGCGCCATGGACACGAAACTGCTTTCTTTGCTCGTTTGCCCGGTCACCAAAGGCCCCTTGGAGTGGAGCGCTGACAAGCTCGAACTCTGGTCGCGCAGCGCCCGCCTGGCCTACCCGGTGCACGATGGCATACCCATCTTGCTGGAAAACGAAGCCCGCACCCTGACCGACCAAGAGCTGGGGCTGTGAGCCGCGATGCTGCTGCCCTGACCGTGCTGATTCCGGCACGGCTGGCCTCCACCCGACTTCCCAACAAACCACTGGCCGACATTGGCGGCGTGCCCATGGTGGTACGGGTGGCCCAGCGCGTGGCCTCCGGCATGGCGGCGGGCACGCGGGTGGTGGTGGCGGGCGACAGCCAATCTATTCTGGATGCCTGTGTAAGCCACGGCGTTGATGCCATCCTCACGCGCCAGGACCACCCGTCCGGCAGCGACCGCTTGGCCGAGGCCTGCGATATTTTGGGACTGGCTGCAGACGCCATCGTGGTGAATGTGCAGGGTGATGAACCTTTGATCGACCCCGCGCTGGTCAACGCCGTGGCCCTGGTTCTGCAAAGCAGTGCGACCGCCAGCATGGGCACCGCCGCGGTACGCATCGACAATCCGGACGAATTTTTCAACCCCAATGTAGTGAAAGTGGTGCTGGACGCCACCGCGCACGCGCTGTATTTCAGCCGCGCCCCCATCCCGTGCTGGCGGGACGCACCGCCAGGTGCCTTGGCGCTTCCCAGCCCGTCGCCGCTCAGGCACATCGGCATTTACGCCTACCGCGTGGGCTTTTTGCGCGAGTTCCCGACCTTGTCACCCGCCCCTTTGGAAATGAGCGAGGCTTTGGAGCAATTGCGCGCCCTGTGGCATGGCCACCGCATTGCCGTTCACACCGCAGAAATAGCGCCTGGCGCAGGGGTCGATACGCCCGAAGACTTGGCCCGGGTACGGGCGGTTGTGGCGCAGCTGGGCCTGTAAGGCAAGCGCGGGATAGCGCATGCTATTCTCACCAGACAACACTGCGCTTGATATGAGACAAGGCTGCCGAGGGTAGGCAGGCGCAAACAAGATTCAATTTGACTTTGAGGTTCGCAATGAAACTGATTCTTCTAGGAGCTCCGGGTGCTGGCAAAGGTACGCAAGCCACGTTCATCTGCCAAAAGTACGGCATTCCCCAAATTTCCACGGGTGACATGCTGCGCGCCGCTGTCAAAGCGGGCACCCCCTTGGGCCTGGAAGCCAAGTCCATCATGGACTCGGGCGGTTTGGTGAGCGATGCGCTCATCATCAACCTGGTTAAAGAGCGCCTGACCCAGCCCGATTGCGCCAAAGGATTTTTGTTCGACGGCTTCCCCCGCACCATTCCCCAGGCCGACGCCATGAAGGCCGCTGGCGTCGAGTTGGACTATGTGGTGGAAATCGACGTGCCCTTTGACTCCATCATTGAGCGCATGAGCGGTCGCCGCTCGCACCCCGCATCGGGCCGCACCTACCATGTCAAGTTCAACCCGCCCAAGGTCGAAGGCCATGACGACGTGACCGGCGAGCCCTTGATTCAGCGCAAAGACGACGAAGAAGCCACGGTCAAAAACCGCCTGGCGGTCTACAGCGCACAAACCCGTCCCTTGGTGAAGTACTACTCGGACTGGGCGCAACACGAGCCTGCCAAGGCACCCAAATACCGCGCCGTGAGCGGTCTGGGCAGCGTGGAATCGATTACCGCCAGCGTGTTTGCGGCGCTGGAGAGCTAAGCCAAAGTTTCACGAATGCGGGCCCGACCCGCGCTCGGTACAGACCAAAAAAAGGGATGCATTGCGCATCACTTTTTTTTATTGGCCTGAGAGCGACTGCAATCAGTAGGCTTTACCCAGTTGGTCCAAGATGGCTGGGTTTTCCAGCGTGGACACGTCTTGTGTTACCGCCTCGCCTTTGGCCAGCGAACGCAAGAGGCGGCGCATGATCTTGCCGCTGCGGGTCTTGGGCAGGTTTTCACCAAAGCGAATGTCCTTGGGCTTGGCGATCGGGCCGATTTCTTTGGCCACCCAGTCGCGCAGTTCTTTGGCAATGGCTTTGGCCTCGTCGTCCGTGGGGCGGGCACGCTTGAGCACCACGAAGGCGCAAATCGCCTCGCCGGTCAGATCATCCGGGCGGCCCACCACGGCGGCTTCGGCCACCAGGTCGGTCTTGGACACCAAGGCCGACTCAATTTCCATGGTTCCCATGCGGTGGCCCGACACATTGAGCACATCGTCAATGCGACCGGTGATGCGGAAGTAGCCGCGGTCTGCACTGCGCACTGCGCCGTCACCAGCCAGGTACAGCTTGCCGCCCATTTCTTCAGGAAAGTAGCTCTTCTTGAAGCGCTCAGGATCGTTCCAGATGGTGCGGATCATGGACGGCCAGGGGCGTTTAACGACCAAGATACCGCCCGTTCCGTTGGGAATGTCGTGGCCCATTTCGTCCACGATAGCGGCCATGATGCCGGGCAGTGGCAAGGTGCAGCTACCGGGAACCAGAGGTGTTGCGCCAGGCAGCGGCGTCATCATGTGGCCACCAGTCTCGGTTTGCCAGAAGGTGTCCACGATGGGGCATTTCTCGTGGCCGATGTTCTTGTAGTACCACATCCAGGCTTCCGGGTTGATGGGCTCACCCACGGATCCCAGAATACGCAAACTGCTCAGGTCCGAGCGGTCGGGATGAACGGATGCGTCACCTTCCGCGGCCTTGATCAGCGAGCGGATGGCAGTGGGTGCGGTGTAGAAAATCGTGCACTTGTGGCGCTCAATCATCTGCCAGAAGCGCCCAGCGTTGGGATAAGTGGGCACGCCTTCAAAAATGATCTGGGTCGCACCGGCCGCCAAGGGGCCGTAAGCCACATAGGTGTGGCCGGTGATCCAGCCGATATCGGCTGTACACCAGAACACGTCATCGGCCCTCAGGTCAAAGGTCCAATCCATGGTCAGCTTGGCCCACAGCAAGTAGCCACCCGTGGAGTGCTGCACGCCTTTGGGCTTGCCCGTGGAGCCCGAGGTGTAAAGAATGAACAAGGGGTGTTCCGCGCCCACGGCCACCGGGGCGCACACGCTGCTTTGGCCTTCGATGGCTTGGGCAAAAGTCTTGTCGCGGCCGGCCACCATATTGCAGGCAGTGGCGGTGCGTTGGTAAACGTAGACCGTCTTGATGGACTCGCAACCGCCCATGGCGATGCCCTCGTCCACAATGGCTTTGAGAGGCAGCTCTTTGCCACCGCGCATTTGGAAATTGGAGGTAATCACCGCCACCGCACCCGCGTCCTGGATGCGCTCTTGCAGCGCTTTGGCCGAGAAGCCACCGAACACCACGCTGTGGGTGGCGCCAATGCGGGCGCAGGCCTGCATGGCAATCACGCCTTCCAGGGTCATGGGCATGTAAATCAGCACGCGGTCGCCTTTTTGGATGCCGTCGGCCTTGAGGGCATTGGCAAACTGGCTGACGCGGGTCAGGAGTTCGCGGTAGGTGGTTTTGGTGACGGTGCCGTCGTCTGCTTCAAAAATAACGGCCGTCTTATTCTCGGTGGGCGTGCCCATGTGCTTGTCCAGGCAGTTGGCCGATGCGTTGAGCTCGCCATCGTCAAACCATTTGTAAAACGGCGCATTGCTCTCGTCCAAGGTGCGGGTAAAGGGCTTGTTCCACACCACGTTCTCGCGCGCAAGCTTGGCCCAGAAGCCTTCGAAATCGTCTTCGGCGGCTTTGCACAGGGCGTTATAGCCGTCCATACCGGACACGCGCGCAGCTTTGACCGTGGCCTCGCTGGGATGGAATACTCGGTTTTCGACCAATACGGATTCAATGGCGGACGATGGGGAACTCATAGCGCTGTCTCCTGTTTATGCATAAAACTGGGCGCGATGGTCGGGGGCAGCACTTACATGCCACTGACTCCGCCGAGGGCGATGCCTTGGTTAAACTCTTTCCTTTATCGCCTCCTCACTGCCGCCCAAGGCCACTCCACCATGACCACCATTGCCCAAGAAGACCTGATCGAATCGGTTGCCGCTGCGCTGCAGTACATCAGCTACTACCACCCCAGCGACTACATCGCGCATTTGGCACGCGCCTATGCCCGCGAGCAAAGCCCGGCAGCCAAAGACGCGATTGCGCAAATTTTGACCAATAGCAAGATGAGCGCGATCGGTCACCGCCCGATTTGCCAGGACACCGGCATCGTCAATGTGTTCCTCAAAGTGGGCATGGATGTGCGATGGGGCGGATTCACCGGCAGCTTGGACGACGCCGTCAACGAAGGTGTGCGTCGCGGCTACAACGACCCCGCGAACACCTTGCGCGCCAGCGTGGTGGCAGACCCCGAGTTCTTGCGCAAAAACACCAAAGACAACACGCCGGCCGTCATCTTCACCGAAATCGTTCCTGGCAACACGGTGGAAGTCACCGTCGCGGCCAAAGGCGGCGGCTCGGAAAACAAGAGCAAGATGATCATGCTCAACCCCGGTGACTCGGTGATTGACTGGGTGCTTAAAACGGTGCCCACCATGGGTGCGGGCTGGTGTCCGCCGGGCATGCTCGGCATCGGCATTGGTGGCACCGCGGAGAAAGCGGTGCTCATGGCCAAAGAAAGCCTGATGGACGACCTGGACATGTACGAGCTGCAGGCCAAATCGAGCAGTGGCGCGGTGCTGACCTCGCTCGAAAACATGCGCTTGGAGCTCTTTGAAAAGGTCAACGCGCTGGGCATTGGCGCACAAGGCCTGGGTGGCCTGACCACGGTGCTGGACGTCAAAATCAAGATGTACCCCACCCACGCGGCCAGCAAACCCGTGGCCATGATTCCCAACTGCGCTGCCACACGCCATGCGCACTTTGTGCTGGACGGCAGCGGACCGGCCTACCTGACACCGCCTTCGCTGGACCTGTGGCCCGACGTGAGCTGGGCGCCCGACTATGTCAAGAGCACCCGCGTGGACCTCAATACCCTGACCAAAGAAGAAGTGGCCAACTGGAAACCCGGTCAAACCTTGCTGCTCAACGGCAAGATGCTCACCGGGCGCGACGCGGCGCACAAGCGCATTCAGACCTTGCTGGCCCAAGGCGAACCCCTGCCCGTGGACTTTACGAACCGCGTGATTTACTACGTAGGCCCGGTAGACCCCGTGGGTGATGAAGTGGTCGGCCCCGCAGGCCCCACCACCGCCACCCGCATGGACGGCTTTACCGAAATGATGCTGGCGAAAACCGGCTTGATTTCTATGGTCGGCAAGGCCGAACGCGGCCCCGTGGCGATCGAGGCCATCAAAAAGCACCAGAGCGCCTACCTCATGGCCGTGGGCGGTGCCGCCTACCTGGTCAGCAAAGCGATCAAACATGCCAAGGTCGTTGGCTTTGCGGATCTGGGCATGGAGGCGATTTACGAGTTTGATGTGGTGGACATGCCCGTCACTGTGGCGGTGGACTCCGGCGGCACCAGCGCGCATATCACTGGCCCGGCCGAGTGGCAAAAGCGCATTGCGACGGGTGAGTTCAAGAACATCGGCATCAAGTCGGTCTGAGCCTGCCGGCTGATGTCTGCCATGCAGCCCATTGGCGTTTTTGACAGTGGCGTCGGCGGCCTGAGCGTTTTAAAGGCCCTGCGTCAGACGCTGCCCCAGGCGCAATTTGTCTATGTGTCGGATGCGGGGCATGCGCCGTATGGTGAGCGCGATGTGCAGCATGTACTGGACCGTTCTGCAGCGATTGGCCGCTATTTGGTTGAAAAGCACCAGGTTCGAGCCTTGGTGGTGGCGTGCAATACCGCTACGGCTGCGGCCATCGCAACCCTGCGAGCCAACTACCCCGCGCTTCCGATTGTGGGCGTAGAGCCAGCGCTCAAGCCGGCCGCTGCGCGCACTCGCACCGGCGTGGTGGGCGTTCTGGCCACGCGCAGCACGCTGGCCAGCGAGAAGTTTGCGTCGCTCTTGCAGGCGCAAGACCCGAAAGTGCGCTTTGTCCTGCAAGCCTGTGACGGCCTGGCTGCCGCCATCGAGAACGCAGACCATGCGCAGATACACCAGTTGTGCGCACGCTACATGCAAGCGCTAGGACCGTTAGGCAGTGGCACTGGCGAGATGGACACCGTCGTGCTGGGATGCACGCACTACACCTTTGCGACCGACATGTTGAGCACCTTGGTGGGAACGGATGTCGCGCTGATGGATGCCGGTCTGCCAGTAGCGCAGCGCACTGCAAGTTTGTTGCAGACAAGCGACGACGATGGCTTAACGACTGATAAGGCTGAACCGTGGGTCGAATTGTTGACCACCGGGTCTCCAACAGCGCTGGACAATGCGGCGCGCCAATGGCTGGACGGCACGGGGGCGGCGCGTCAGTTGAATATTGTGTGAGGCGGGGGGGTTGGCCTGTCCGACAGGAATCGAACCTGTGACCTACAGCTTAGAAGGCTGTTGCTCTATCCAACTGAGCTACGGACAGTCTGGTTGCCCATCATAGAAACAAAAATGCCAAAGACAAAGCTTTGGCAAATAATGTGGTCGGGGCGAAAGGATTCGAACCTTCGACCCTCTGGTCCCAAACCAGATGCGCTACCAGGCTGCGCTACGCCCCGACAGCTCGTATTCTAACCGCCTGGCGGGTGACGATAGACTGGACCGAAGCACTTCTTTCTTCCATGGCGCCCCTACACTGCATTTCATGCCCTCCCCTGCCCTGATTTGGCTCGAGCCCGACGACCCGTTCCCACCTGTGGACCAGGCATTGGGTGAGGACTCTGGCGCGCCGGGCTTGCTGGCTGCCGGTGGCACGCTCGATGCCGCAAGACTTCGAAGTGCCTATGCCCAAGGCATATTCCCCTGGTTCAGCCCGGGGCAGCCTGTGCTGTGGTGGAGCCCCGATCCGCGCATGGTGCTCAAGGTTGCCAATTTCAAGCTGCACCGTTCGCTGAAAAAAACACTGCGCAAATTCCTGCAAACACCAGGCAGCGAGATTCGCATGGATACCGCCTTTGAATCAGTGATACACCAGTGTGCACAGGCACCGCGAGAGGGCCAAAACGGCACCTGGATCGTCCCTGCCATGGTGCAGGCCTATTGCGACTTGCACGCACAAGGGCTGTCGCACAGTGTGGAGACCTGGGTGGATGGCGAACTGGTGGCTGGCTTGTACTGTGTTTCGATCGGAAAGGCCGTCTTCGGCGAATCCATGTTCAGCAAGCGCACCGATGCCTCCAAAATTGCCCTGTCTGCATTGGTGGCCTTTTGCCTGCGGCACGGCATGGAACAGATCGATTGTCAGCAAAATACACGGCATTTGGCGTCCTTGGGTGCGGCGCCGGTGTCCCGCTCGCAATTCACCGCTGGGCTGCCGCATGCCTGCCAAGCCCCGCCACCGAAGTGGCTTTTTTCACCGGCTGATTGGGACTTTCTTTTGCCTTTGACCGAGCGCTGAATGACGAACCTGAAAGACCTTCCGCTGCAAGCGCTGCAGTTCTACTCCACAGCGCCTTATGCCTGCAGCTACCTGCCGGACCGGATGGCGCGTTCGCAGGTGGCCACGCCCAGCCACTTGATCGACAATGCCACGTATTCGGAATTGGTAGCCGAGGGCTTTCGGCGCAGCGGCATGTTCACTTACCGCCCTCACTGCGACGGCTGCCAGGCATGTATCGCGATGCGTGTGCCAGCCAGAGAGTTTCAACCCACGCGAAGCCAACGCAGAGCCTGGAAGCTGCATCGCAGATTGCAGACCCGGGTGTTGGACTTGGGCTTTTCGGCCGAGCACTATGGGCTGTACCAGCGGTACCAGCAGAGCCGCCACGCCGGTGGCGGAATGGAAGACGACAGTGCGAGCCAGTACACCCAGTTCCTGCTGCAAAGCCGTGTCAATTCTCGTCTGATCGAATTTCGCGAAAGTGATTTGGATGGCACACCGGGCGCACTCAAAATGGTGTCTATCGTGGATGTACTCAGTGATGGCATCTCGGCGGTCTACACGTTTTATGAACCGGACGACCGGGCCAGCTACGGCACCTACAACGTGCTGTGGCAAATTGAACAGGTGAAAACATTAGGCTTGACTTTTTTATACTTGGGCTATTGGATAGAGCAAAGCCAAAAAATGCGTTACAAAAACCAATACCAACCAGCTCAAATGCTCGTCAACGGCAAATGGCAACACCACACATTGGCAAATCCAAGCCCCCATGACCAAATCTGACACTCCTTCCAACTCCGTGCCCTCTGTTCAGGTCATAGAGCGCATGTTCACTCTGATTGACGTGCTGGCGTCGCGCGAAGAGGCTATGTCGCTCAAAGACATCAGTGAAAAAGCAGGACTGCACCCATCGACCGCCCATCGCATCCTGAACGACCTGGTGCTGGGCCGTTTTGCCGACCGTCCCCAGCCTGGAAGCTACCGTCTGGGCATGCGTCTACTCGAACTAGGCAACCTGGTCAAGGGTCGCCTCAATGTACGCGACGCTGCCCTGGCGCCGATGCGCGAACTGCACAAGCTGACGCAACAACCTGTGAATCTGAGCATGCGTCAGGGGGATGAGATTATTTATGTGGAGCGGGCATTCAGTGAACGCTCCGGTATGCAGGTGGTGCGCGCTATTGGCGGCCGAGCGCCGCTGCACCTCACCTCGGTGGGAAAACTGTTTTTAGCCACTGACGATCCGCAACGCATTCGCGCCTATGCGACCCGCACAAGCCTTCAAGGGCAAACGAAAAACAGTATCACCGACCTGCCACGGTTGGAACGCGAACTCTCACGTGTGCGCCAGTCTGGCCAAGCCTCTGACAATGAAGAGCTGGAACTGGGCGTGCGCTGCATGGCAGCAGGGGTTTACGATGACCAAGCCAAGCTGGTGGCTGGCTTGTCTATTTCATCGCCCTCGGGCCGCATGGACGATGCTTGGATGCCCAAACTCAAAGAAACTGCCCAGCAAATTTCCCAGACGCTGGGCTACCGGGGCGGCGCTTAGTTGGTTCTTACAGGAAGTTCGGCGGCTAAATACGCTACCGGCGCGCTGCGGTTCAGCACAGAGGGGTTGGACTCCACCCAGTGGCGAACGCGCTCCGCATCCGCAATGCGGCTGAGCTTGCCCGCCGAATCCAAAAACACCATGATCAGCTTGCGGCCGGCCACCTTGGCCTGCATCACAAGGCATTGACCGGCTTCGGAGATATAGCCGGTTTTTTGCAATCCAATGTCCCAGGCCGGGCTCTTCACCAAACGATTGGTGTTGTTGTAGCGGAGGGTACGCTTGCCGACTTCCACGTCATAACCGGGCGAGGTGGACAACTCACGCAAGGTAGGATTGCCGTATGCGTAGTTCACCAGTGTTGCCAGGTCGGTGGCACTGGATTGATTTTTGCTCGACAAACCCGTGGGCTCCACATAGCTGGTGGAGTGCATACCCAACGCTGTGGCCTTGGCGTTCATCAGGCTAACGAAAACGCCCAATCCGCCAGGGTAGCTGCGACCCAAGGCATGCGCTGCGCGGTTTTCGCTGGACATGAGGGCCAGGTGCAAGAGCTCGCCACGCGACAGCACCGTGCCAACATTGAGCCTTGAGCGGCTGCCTTTTTCCATGTCCACATCAGCCTGCGAAATGGTGATGAGCTCGTCCATCGGCAGCTTCGCTTCAGTCACCAGCACGCCGGTCATCAACTTGGTGATGGAGGCGATCGGCAAAACAGCTGACTCGTTTTTTTGCAGCAGCACTTCTTTCGTGTCCTGGTCGATGACCAACGCCACGCTGGATTTCAGGGACAGCGTGTCACGTGCTGCGTGCAGACCCGCAGCCTCGCCAAACGAGGGCTTGCCGGGAACTGCAGCAACAGCGACACGTTTTGCAACCCGCTTTACGGCAGCTTTGGCTTTGCCGTGACTGCTACCGACGGGGTTTCCATTGTCGTTTTGAACGTTCAGGGCCGAAGCGCCGGTACCGAACGCCATGGCTGCGGTGAACAATGCGACAGAGAGTAGTTTTTTATGCAATTTGTAATCCAACGAGGGCAATGCGCCAGCCGATCAATGCTCTGGCGCGCAGAAAAGGTGCCCGAGTTTAGCCAAAAATCCTCTGAAATCAAGCACTTGCATGAGAAACATCATGCAAATCCGTGTAAATCTGCGCTCAACCTTGTGCGGCGACGCGGTCGGCCTTGCTTTGTAGCTTGTTCAGCGCACTCAAGTAGGCCTTGGCAGACGCCACCACGATGTCCGGGTCCGACCCGGTGCCGTTGACCACGCGTCCGCTATTTTGCAGGCGCACCGTGACCTCTCCCTGGCTTTCGGTCGAACCGCTGATCGCATTGACCGAGTACAAGACCATTTCCGCACCACTTTGGACATGGGCCTCAATCGCTTTGAGCGAGGCGTCCACGGGCCCATTACCGTCTGATTCGGAGCGAATCTCGTGCCCGCCGCTCGTGAACACAACCCGCGCGTGCGGCCGCTCGCCGGTTTCGCTGTGCTGGGCCAGTGACACAAAGGCAAACTGCTCTTTATCCTGCGACACGCTTTCGTCGCTGACCAAGGCCAGAATGTCCTCATCAAAGATTTCCGCCTTGCGGTCAGCCAGCTCTTTAAAGCGGGCAAACGCAGCGTTAATTTCCGCCTCGCTGTCGAGCTGCACGCCCAGCTCATTGAGGCGTTGTTTGAAGGCGTTGCGACCACTGAGCTTGCCCAGCACCAGCTTGTTGGCGCTCCACCCCACGTCTTCAGCGCGCATGATCTCGTAGGTATCGCGTGCCTTGAGCACACCGTCCTGGTGGATGCCCGAGGCGTGGGCGAAGGCATTGGCACCCACCACCGCTTTGTTGGGCTGCACCACGAAGCCCGTGGTTTGGCTCACCATGCGGCTGGCCGCCAGAATGTGGCGCGTGTCTATTCCCAAGTCCAAACCAAAGTAGTCGCGGCGAGTTTTGACAGCCATCACCACTTCTTCCAAGCTGCAATTGCCAGCACGCTCGCCCAGGCCGTTGATGGTGCACTCCACCTGGCGGGCACCGCCAATCTTCACGCCTGCCA
>CAIYRQ010000062.1 GCA_903928635.1 uncultured beta proteobacterium
AACTACTGGTTTCACCGCGCCCAGCACCAATGGGAGTGGTGGTGGCAGTTGCACTCTTTGCACCATGCGCAGCGTCAAATGACGATGTGGAGTGACAACCGCAACCATCTGCTGGATGACCTGATTAAGGATTTGTTCTTTACCCTGGTCGCATTGGCAATCGGCGTTGCGCCGGGACAGTTTGTCGCGATCGTAGCGTTCACCCAACTCAGCGAAAGTTTTCAACATGCCAATTTAAGACTGTGGTTTGGTACGGTTGGAGAGCGACTGTGGGTCAGTCCGCGCTTTCACCGTTTGCACCATGGCATTGGCGTAGGCCACGAAACAGAACAACCATCCACAGGCACCACCGTGCTCGGCGGCCACAACTTCGGCGTACTGTTGCCATGGTGGGACATGCTGTTTGGCACCGCGGATTTCCGTCACCGGTTCGAACCCACCGGGGTGCGCAATCAGGTGGAGGAGGGCGTGGACTATGGCCGCGGATTTTGGTCGCAACAGTGGTTGGGGCTGCGGCGCTTGTGGAAGCGCCCATGAATCGCCTGGTCTCGTCATTCTGGCGAGCGGCCGCCTACTGTCTGCACCCGCGGGTGATCTGGCTCTCGCTGTTGCCTGTGCTGCTCCTCATGGCAATCAGTGCCGCGGGTACCTATTTTTTTTGGCAAGACGCTGTCACGGCTTTGGAGCTTTTCTTGGACTCCACGGTGGTGATTCAAACGGTACGTGCCTGGCTGAATGCGGTGGGCCTGCACGCAGCCGTCAGCATGGTGTCTCACTTGCTTTTGATTGTGGTCGTGACCCCTGTGTTGGTCGTCGCGACTTTGTTGGCCGTGTCGACTTTGATGACGCCGGCCCTTGTACGCTTGGTGGCGGAGCGTCGATTTCCGGATTTGGCGCAACTCCACGGAGCGTCGTTCGGCGCCAGCGTGGCGTGGGCGCTGGGCTCCAGTTTGATGGCGCTGGTGGCCGTGGTCGTGACTTCACCCATGTGGATTGTTCCGCCCTTGGTATTGGTGCTTCCGCCACTCATTTGGGCTTGGCTGACCGCGCGCGTTATGGCGTTTGATGCGCTGGCCGACCACGCCGATGCGCCAGAGCGGCGTGCAGTGCTTGAGGCAAACCGCGGCACTTTGCTCCTCATGGGCGTAGTAGTGGGCATGATGGGGGTCACGCCAAGTTTGTTGTGGACGTTTGGGCTCATGGCGCTTGCCATGGCGCCATTGTTGGTGCCTTTATCGGTGTGGATTTACACCTTGATTTTTGTTTTTTCTTCGCTCTGGTTCGGGCATTTCTGTCTGGACGCGCTGCAGGACTTTCGCCGCGTGCGTCAGTCCCGGCCAGATGCCATGCCAGTGCTCATTGAGACATCTTCATGAACTTCGGACTCATCATCATCGGCGACGAAATCTTGTCGGGCAAGCGCGCCGACAAGCACTTGGCCCAGGCCATCCGCATCATGGGTGAACGCGGCCTGCAGGTGGCGTACGCGCACTATGTCGGCGACGACCCGGAACGCATCACTGCCACGCTTGCTGCGGCATTTGCCAGCAGCGATGTGGTTTTTTCGTTCGGGGGCATTGGTGCCACACCTGACGACCACACCCGCCAGTGCGCTGCGCGTGCGCTGGGGCGTGAAATGGCATTGCACCCCGAAGCACGCGACCTGATCTACGAGCGCATGCAGGACATCGCCCTCGAGAACGGCCAGCCCTATGAGCCCGACCGAGAAGACAACCAACATCGATTGCAAATGGGCGTGTTTCCCGTGGGTGCCCGCATCATTCCGAACCCCTACAACAAGATCGCGGGGTTTACCTGTCAGGGTGCTGCAGGCGGCGCCGTGCATTTCGTGCCCGGGTTTCCCGTGATGGCCTGGCCGATGGTGGAGTGGGTGCTGGATACGCATTACCGGCATTGCTTTCACCCTAGCGCCCGCTTGGAAAAGTCGGTGATCGTCATGGGTGCCATGGAAGCGACGCTGACGCCTCTGATGGTGGACATTGAGTCTCGCCACGCTGTAAAAGTGTTCAGCCTGCCCAGCGTGGACCATCCGGAGTATGGGCGTCACATCGAGCTCGGCGTAAAAGGTGAGGCGACCGTGGTGGATGCTGCGTTTGCCAGCCTTTTGAATGGGCTTGCGGAATTCGGATGCACACTTGGCCCCGAATTGGTGCGCAGGAGTGCCTAATCGTTACTCGCCCCAATAATTGCACCAAAAATGTGCAAATATGATCATCGCCTAATGGTCAGACGCCACGATTACGCGTTCAGTTCCAAAAAATGCGCTGAGTCAGGGCAAAATGGGGGTGGAGTGGACAAATCCTTGCGTTGGCTGTTTTTGGCACAAAAACTGCAAGTCATTTGACGCAACAATTTTTTACAACCGTGCAACAGGAGTATTTGATGGCCAAGACCGTCGCAGATGTGATGAAGATGGTGAAAGAGAACGATGTCAAGTTCGTTGACTTCCGTTTCACCGACACCCGTGGTAAAGAGCAGCACGTGAGCGTGCCCATTTCTCATTTTGACGAAGACAAGTTCACGTCTGGACACGCTTTTGACGGCTCGTCGATCGCGGGCTGGAAGGGTATCGAAGCCTCGGACATGCAGCTCATGCCCGACCCCAACACCGCCAACATCGACCCCTTCTTTGAAGAGACCACCCTGTTTTTGAGCTGCGACGTGGTTGAGCCCAGCGATGGCAAGGCCTACGACCGCGACCCGCGTTCTATCGCCAAGCGCGCCGAAGCCTACCTGAAGGCCTCCGGTATTGGCGACACCGCCTTCTTCGGTCCCGAGCCAGAGTTCTTCATCTTTGATGACGTGCGTTGGAACACCGATATGTCCGGCACCTTCTTCAAGATCGACGAAGCGGAAGCACCCTGGAATTCCGGCACCAAGATGGACGGTGGCAACAAAGGCCACCGCCCCACGGTCAAAGGCGGCTACTTCCCCGTGCCACCCGTCGACAGCACGCAAGATATGCGCGCTGAAATGTCCTTGATTCTGGAATCTTTGGGCGTTCCCGTTGAAGTGTTCCACCACGAAGTGGCGGGCGCTGGCCAGAACGAAATCGGTACCAAGTTCAGCACTCTGGTGCAACGCGCAGACTGGACCCAGATCCTGAAATACGTGGTGCAAAACGTGGCCCATTCCTACGGAAAAACAGCCACCTTCATGCCAAAGCCCGTCGTTGGCGACAACGGTTCCGGCATGCACGTTCACCAGTCCATCTGGAAAGACGGCAAAAACCTGTTTGCTGGCGACGGCTACGCTGGCCTGTCTGATTTCGCCCTGTACTACATCGGCGGCATCATCAAACATGCACGCGCATTGAACGCTATCACCAACCCTGGCACCAACAGCTATAAGCGCCTGGTTCCTGGCTACGAAGCGCCCGTCAAGTTGGCTTACTCGTCGCGTAACCGCTCGGCGTCGATCCGTATTCCGTTTGTGGCTAACCCCAAAGGTCGCCGCATCGAAGCGCGTTTCCCCGATCCATTGATGAACCCCTACCTGGGCTTCTCGGCGCTCATGATGGCCGGCTTGGACGGTGTGGAAAACAAAATCCACCCCGGCGAAGCAGCCACCAAAGACTTGTACCATCTGCCACCCGAAGAGGACGCGTTGGTGCCAACCGTCTGCCACAGCCTGGACCAGGCGCTGGATTGCTTGAATGCAGACCGCGCCTTCCTGACCAAAGGCGGCGTGTTCACCGACAGCATGATCGATGCTTACATCGAACTCAAAATGGGTGAAGTGACACGCTTGCGCATGTCGACCCATCCTATCGAGTTTGATATGTACTACTCTCTGTAATAGAGAAGCGAAATGTGTGCTGTTGCGACACGCAGGCGGTTCGCCTAAGGTAGCATCGGCTCACACGGAGCATCAGTAAAAAGACGGCTCAGGCCGTCTTTTTACATTTCAGAGAGGCAATGAATGCTGCGACTTTTTTTCACACTGATTTCACTGGCCTTGAGTCAAGGTGGTATCGCGCACGCACAAGACAAAATCTACCGCTGTGGAAACGAGTACACCAACACGCCACCGCAAGACAGTTCAGTCAAGTGCACGGTGATTGGACAGGCCAGCGTGACAGTCTTGCCAGCTGTCAAGGCGCCCGTGCCGACCACTTCGCTGGTATCGCGATCGGAGGCGCAACGCAGCAAAGATGCCGATGCACGCTTCATACTAGAGGGGGAACTGAGAAAGGCCCAAGCGCGGCAAGCGGAGCTACTGAAGGACTACAACAACGGCGAGCCGGAAAAAGCGGGCTCGGAGTCCCGTAATTATCAAAAATATGCGGACCGCGTGGCGGAGATGAAAACCAACATTCAACGCAATGACGCAGACATCGCCAGTATTCAGCGCGAGATTGCGCGTCTGAATGGCAGTGCAGGACGTTAAATCTTCGATGGAGCCCGCACTTCAATTTCAACCCTTTGACCTGCTTGCCAGTCTGGTCGCAGTGGTTCGCTCCGACACGGTCGTGGTGTTTTCCAACGCAGCATTGGAAGACAGCTTAGGTATTTCACGCCGAGCCATTGTCGGATCGCCTCTGTGCGAGGCTTTTAACGATGCCAGCGCATTGCGCGAAGCTATTGCAGGCGCTCACCGAAACGCATTTGCCGCCATGCGCTACGACGCGTATTTGCGGCGCGTTGGGCTCGAATCTTTGCCCGTGCACGTGATCGTCACAGACGCTGAGGACGGCATACATTACGTGGTGGAACTTGTGCCTCTGGAACAGCAAACGCGCCAGGAGCGTGAGGAGCGCTTGGCCGAGCGTGCGCAGGCCAACAAAGAGCTGATACGCAATTTGGCTCATGAAATTAAGAACCCCTTGGGCGGCATACGTGGCGCGGCCCAGTTGCTCGAGATGGAAATGGACTCGAGTGAGCTGGTGGAATATACCCAGGTCATCATCCGCGAAGCCGATCGCCTGCAAACCCTGGTAGACCGCCTGCTGGCGCCCCATCGCCGTCCGCACATGGTGGGCGATGTCAACATCCATGAAGTATGTGAGCGCGTGCGTTCACTGATTCTGGCGGAATTCCCCAAAGGCTTGCGCGTCGTCCGTGACTACGACATCTCTATTCCCGAGTTTCGCGGAGACCGCGAGCAATTGATTCAAACGGTATTGAATCTTGCACACAACGCGTGCCAAGCGCTGTCTGAGCGCATTGCGCAAGGCGATGCCAGCCTCACCTTCAATACGAGAGTGGCGCGGCAAATCACCTTTGGCAAGACCCGCTACCGGTTGGCACTGGAATTGCATGTGATAGACAACGGGCCTGGCGTGCCAGACTCGATCAAAGAACGTATCTTCTATCCGCTGGTGTCAGGGCGTGAAGGGGGTTCCGGCTTAGGGCTGACGCTTGCACAAACCTTTGTGCAGCAACACCACGGTCAGATCGAGGTCGATAGCGTGCCGGGTCGCACGGATTTCAAAATATTGATTCCGCTCCCTTAGTCGACCACTCAAGAAAGCAGCAGCATGAAACCGATTTGGATCGTAGACGATGACCAGTCCATACGGTTTGTTCTGGAGAAGGCCTTGTTGCGCGAGCATTTGCCAACGCGCAGCTTCTCTAATCCCCGCGATGTGCTGGCCGCCTTGGAGGACGCCAACGACGAAGATGCCCCCCAGATTCTGGTAAGCGACATCCGCATGCCGGGCGGATCGGGCCTGGACTTGTTGGAGAAAGTCAAAGCCCGCCACCCCGGTTTGCCAGTGATCATCATGACCGCGTTCTCGGACCTGGACAGCGCCGTGAGCGCGTTCCAAGGCGGTGCGTTCGAATACCTGCCCAAGCCTTTTGACCTGCCCAAGGCGGTGGAATTGATTCGGCGCGCGGTACAGGAAAGCGAGCGCGAAGAGGTGTCTGAAGAGCGCATGAGCGATACGCCGGAAATGCTAGGCCAGGCGCCTGCCATGCAAGACGTGTTTCGCGCCATCGGCCGCTTAAGCCAGAGCAACGTGACGGTCATGATTACCGGCGAGTCCGGTTCAGGCAAGGAACTGGTTGCTCGGGCGCTGCACAAGCATTCCCCTCGCGCCAGTGGTCCATTCGTCGCCATCAACACTGCGGCCATTCCCAAAGATTTGCTCGAGAGTGAACTCTTTGGCCACGAGCGCGGCGCATTCACTGGCGCACAAGCCCAGCGGCGGGGGCGCTTTGAGCAGGCCGACGAAGGCACTTTGTTCCTGGATGAAATCGGCGACATGCCTTTCGAACTTCAAACCCGCCTGTTGCGGGTGCTCAGCGATGGCCATTTTTACCGCGTGGGTGGCCACAGCGCGGTCAAGTCCAACGTACGCGTCATAGCGGCAACGCACCAGGACCTGGAGCAGCGTGTCAAAGACGGTGTTTTTCGCGAAGATTTGTACCACCGACTCAACGTGATCCGTTTGCGTTTGCCCGCATTGCGTGAGCGTCGCGAAGACATTCCCATGCTCACCCGCCACTTTTTGCAGCACAGCGCCAAGCAGCTCGGCGTAGAGCCCAAACGCATTGCAGACAGTGCCGTGGCGGCACTTGAAAACTTTGCTTTCCCCGGCAATGTGCGCCAGCTCGAGAACATTTGCCACTGGCTCACGGTGATGGCGCCTGCACA
>CAIYRQ010000063.1 GCA_903928635.1 uncultured beta proteobacterium
CTGGTGCGCGGTCATGGCCTCAGCAAAGCGGGTCATGGGGGACGGCCGATCGTCCCAAGCGCCTTTGAGCGCGCCGGGTTGCATCTGCTCAAAGCCCAGCGCGATGGCGCATTCGACCATGCCGCTCTCAACCGCTTGGCGCGCCAAGAACAGCGCGCTCGAGCCGGTGGAACAGTTGTTGTTGAGGTTGAAGACCGGGATGCCGGTCAGGCCCACGCCGTAGATGGCGGCCTGCCCGGCGGTGGAGTCGCCATAGACGTAGCCCACATAGGCCTGCTGCACGGCGTCGTAGGGCACGCCCGCGTCGTCGAGCGCCAGCTTGGCCGCACGCGCACCCATGAGGTTGTAGGACTCGCTGGCCCCGGGTTTGGTGAAGGGGATCATGCCCACGCCGACGACGTGAACAGCGCGCTTGCTAACGGCCATGCTTGCTCCTTGAAAGGCTTCGATACGGACAAAGTATCGAACGGCAAGGAGGCTTTACCAATCGCCAATCAGGTCAAGATGATTGGCAGGAAATGACAATTTTGTTTAGAGCCCCGCCATAGGGGTGAATATCTGTGGACTGCGGGCAACAGTTATTCAGTAGCTGTCGGCCATAGCATTATTTCGAATTCCTGATATTTATACCTCTACTGAAAATAATACTTATTTCAATCATTTAAAAATTGATTTTAATTTATCTTTAGCAGCTTCTATTTTTAATTTTTCAATCTTCTCTGCTTCAGCTTTGTCTCGCAGTGGCTTATATATCTTTTCATCATATATTTTCACAAATTCTGGGGTGGCTTTTGCAATAGTATATTCAGGCACATCAAAACACCGAATTTCATCACCGCGAAAATAATTAGTATTTTTAATAATATTTACACTAATCACTGGACCATGAACAAAATATCGGATACACGTTGAAAAATTACCAGCCCTCGGTCCAGTAGGGTTGGCATTAATAAAATCTGGGGCTCGGTTATAACTATCATGGTAATATAATTTTTCAAACCTCGCCATATCCACAACAAAACTATCGCCTTTGCGAAAGATAACTAGTATATTTTCGAATATACCATTTTCTTTCAGTGAATTTTCGATGGACTTCACCTTCAAAGAATAGATTTCGCGCAGCTTTTTAATGCGCTCGCTCTCTTCATTCTCAATTTCAATCGCTCGTTTTGCGTTTCGAGCTTTATTTTCTAAAATTTCTTGTTTATCCAGTTCGGCCTTACCAGACACATGGTATGCAATTGTGCTGGGCGCTTTAACAAGCGCTTTCAAAATTTGACCTAAAACCCAAGAAATACCTAGTGCAGCACCAATTACTAATAAAAAATCCATTTTATTTCCTTCGCCTTTTAATTAACCAATGATTTTCTAACGAGTTTTCAACAAAGTTAGACCCAACAAGGTCGCTAATGAAAATTTTAGACATTAGTTACTCATTTACCAAAGGGTAACATTATTGAGATCCTTTGTAGCCACTTCAGTTACCTCCCATGCAATTGCTTGAAACCTGACTGTCCTAGAATCTGTTTGTTGCGGGTGTAGCCCGTAGCTTTTTGCAACAAAACCTGAGGGAATAGAGCGTTCCTCACCCCAATCTTTAATTGCTTTCGCAAAGGCTTCCTTGTGCGTTGGCTTGTTGTAATTAAACGTTATTCGGGTCGGGGTCTCCGTTGTTCTCAAACCACTGTTTCTTTCAGAAACTTTTGAGAAAGGAGATTTTTTAAGTATTAATGCAAGACTATTCACAGACCCCGCCAACAGGAATATACATTTTGCTGATGGGTTGGCGCGCTTAACAAGGATGAGCCGCATCAAATCGTGGCCAATATTTTCTGCCGTGCAGTGTGAGGAGTCTGCCCATTTCGATTCGACAGCGACTTGGACCGAATCAACTATCTGGTTGCCGCTTCGCAGACACAGCGCATAGTCCAATCTACGCAAATTCCCAAGTGCACAATGCCTTACCTCTGCATGAACCCTAGCTCCATCAACACCAATTGGAAACGAACTTAGAACACTCCCCACTGCGGCTTTAAGTACAGACTCTGAAAAAAGGCCTCCTCGATAACAGGCGAACTCAAAGTGAAGCCAACTACCTACGGCTTCTGATATACGTCTTGCGTCAGACATTGCCATGCTTTTTTAGTCCTTAAGAATGACTCTATTATGGATCTATATCCACCTTCAATCCTTGCTAAAAGACTAAGTCCGATTTTGGCTACTGAGAGGCAGATGATGGCTGGTTCGCGCGCCAACGGTCAATCAATCAACATGTTGAACTACTCCTCTCAGCTTGAGCCAACCTAGTCGGCAAGCAAACCAACGACTGCAATGGTTCAGTAGCAGGCGACGTTCTTTGTAAGCCGATGTCCACTCACGCTGCAAACCGGACGGTAGTCTGAATTTTTTCAGATACAGCAATGGGTCAGATATAGACGGTCAGTGACAATAGGCACGAACTACCGGATAGCACAGGCGCTCAATCTATAGGAGGGCTCCGCTCCTGCAAAAAAAACTCCCAAGCACGCTCCAATGCGTTTGAGTTCAGTGAATGAGGGCGTAAACCACTCCAAGCCTCAGACTTGCGGCCGATGGTAGTGCGCGAAGGCCAGCACCCAAGGCAGCAACAGTTCAGGCGTCAGATACCCCAGCCACAGCGCCCGTGGCTCGGGCAGCCCGACCTGGCTCATGGACAGCAAGCGCCCGCAACCTGCGACAAAAACACCAGCAGCCAGCAGATAGACCAGCGTGCCTTGATCCCTGACCGTCCAACCTGACCAAGCGCAGATGATGCCCATGAACAGGTAGATGCCCGCCATGAAGCGGTGGATGTTGTCGAGTCTGGGCGAGGTGTCTGGTTGGCCCAGATACAACTGCAGCGAGCCGCCAAACATGGCGATGGCTGCAAAGGCAAAGAGGATGACGCGAACGACGAGTTGACTGGTAGATAGAGGTGTGTCCATGACGGTGGTCCTTAAGCGGTTTGTGTGCACTATATCGTTAAGACAAAAATTCCATGGCGATATAGCGTTCGTTTTCTCATTTTCAGGAGGACGCATATTAGAATCAGTCCAGGTAGTCACTTCTGACTACCCATGAATGGAGCTTGTCATGCCCGCTGTTCCTGCCAACGTCCCCACCAGTCTGAAACTTCCTGGCGCGCTCAAGCTGCAGCTTGAAGAAGATGCCGAGCAAATGGGCATGAGCCTGCACGCTTTCATGGTGAGCACACTGAACGATGCGGCGCAGCGCAAGCGCTTGCGGCAAACATTTGCACAAGATTCGGCGGATGCGCTGGCCGTCATGAAGTCCACCGGCACGGGTCATGCGCTGGACGATGTTCGTCTCTATTTTTCTCGGCTGAAAGAACACCGCCTGGGGCAAAGCGAGCCGCCTGCACCTTTGCAACCGAAAAAAATGGGCTGAAGCGTGAGCGCCGTATTCCTAAGCCCAGGGGCATTTCAGGATTTGATTCGGCTGGAAACGTTTTTGCATGAGTCAGAAGATCCATTGGCCGGGGAACTGCTCGATTTCATCCTGGATGCCTTGCAAGTGTTGACGCATCAACCCGGCATGGGTCGACCGGTAGAAGGCGGCTTGCGTGAACTGATCATCTCCCGCAGGCGCAGCGGCTATCTGGCGCGCTACGCATGGGACGATGCGCTGGACCGGGTCATGGTGGCCCGTATCCGTCACCAGCGCGAAGCGGGTTACCAAGATGATGAAGTTTGAGCGGTTAGGAAATCCAAGCGCCTGAGGACGATGGATGTGGGTCTGCGAGGGTCGATCGCGGCGGGGGCGCCGCTCCTACAAAGAAAAGCGCTCAAGCCAGCGCTGCGTCCGCCGCCGGTTCGTTGTGCGCCTGGCGGTACGCGCCGGGGGTCAAGCCCGTCCAGGCCTTGAAGGCGCGGTGGAAGGTGCTGGCTTCTGAAAACCCGACGCGGGCGGCCACCTCCAAGAGCGGCAAATCGGACTGGGTGAGGAACTCGACGGCCACGTCGCGGCGCAGGGCGTCTTTGATCATTTGGTAGCCCTGGCCTTCGCGTTGCAGGCGGCGGCGCAGGGTCTGGGGCGTGGTGGCCAGCATGTCGCTGACTTCTTCGAGCGAGGGCATTTCTTCGGCCAGGTAGCGGCGCAGCATGCGGCGGATGCGCTCGGTCAGGCTGGCCTGGTCGCGGTACTTGACCAGCAGGCAGGCCGGGGCCTGGTGCAGAAACTCTTCCACGCTTTCGGTGTTTTGCACCACGGGCAGGTCGAGCCATTTGGCGTCAAAGCGGTAACCCCATTCACCCGCCATCAGGTGGATGGGCGCTTGGAACAGTTTGGACGCATCGCTGCGGCGGGCCACTTCGCTGTCTTGGTAGACGACTTCATCGACCGGGATGCGCCGCGCCGCCAGCCAGCACATGACGCCGTAGCTGAGGAACATGAAGACCCGCACGGCGTAGGCCTGGCGGTCGTTCAGGGTGTGGCGCGGACTCATGCGCAGATACGCCACGCCGCCGCTGACCACCAGGCGCGGCACAAAGTCGGGCAGCAGCGCGTGGTAGTAACGCAGCCCGGCGCGCAGGGCGTCGCCCAGTTTGCGGTGACCCACCAGCATGCGGCAACCCATGGCAAACGAGCCCAGAGGCAGCGC
>CAIYRQ010000064.1 GCA_903928635.1 uncultured beta proteobacterium
ACGGGCGCATGCTGACCTACACCCGCGCTCAGCGGCCCTGAAGCAGCTCCAGCACGCTCACGCGGTAGGCACCCACGGTAGGTACAACGGCCGCTGCCAAAGAGACCGCGCAGGCCAACGCAGGCACCCACAGCAGCTCCGGCGGCCAGGCCCAGCCGCCAATCAACAGCGAGTTGTCCAATTGCAGCATCCAAGCAATCAACAAGGTCAGCGCCTGTCCTGCGGCAAGGCCCATCGCGGACGACATCAAAGCAAGCCAGAGCGCCTCGCCCAAAAGCAGTGCCGCAATCTTTCGCGGCGGTGCGCCCAGCATGCGCAGCAGCGCCAGGTCGGCACGCCGCTCGCGCACCGCGTTCAAGAGGGCAATGAACACACTCAGACCTGCGGTCAACAAGAGCACCCCCGCAAATGCGCGCAACACCTCGGTGCCAATGCCCAGCATGCTCAGCAGCTTGGTGATTTCAAACGCGGGTGATGCGGCCTGCATGGTGGTGGTGGCGTTCACCCACCGCGGAAAACTCATCGCTGCCAAGGGTGTTTTGTACCGCACCAAAGCCATGGTGACTTCGCGCGCACTCTCGGCTGCAGCGTGGTCGTCATCGTGCTCGGCGTGGTGGTCATCGTGCACCTTCCAGGCGGAGGCCGTATCGGTCACGATCAGGCGGTCGATCACCGTGCCCGTGGCTTGCAATATTCCAACCACGGTGTACGAGTCCTCCTCGTGCACATGGCCACCTGCGCCCAAGCCGTGCGAACCCACGAAGGAGCCGCCGATGTGCAAGCCAAGCTTCTTGGCCACCGTGGCACCGAGTACCACCTCCATCGGCGCACGCCACAAGCCACCCTGCGCGAAGGTGGCGCCGTAATGCGCCACATAGTCAGGGGACGAGCCCACGATGCGAAAGCCTTGAAAGCTGTCACCCAGACTCAGGGGTATGACCGCGGCGACCATCGGGTTGCTCTTCAAGGCTTGGACGGCCTTGAGCGGCACATTGCCCGGCGGCACATCGATGTGAAAGACGCCACTCAAAATGAGCTGCATCGGGCTGCCCTTGGCGCCGACGACGGCGTCTATGCCGGCCAGGTCTTTGTCAAAAGCCCTGTCCAGCTGAAAGCTCAGCAGCAGCAAAAAGGTGATGGAAGACAGCCCCAAGCTCAGCAGCACAACGTTCAGTGCCGCGCCCAGAGGCCGGGACCACAAATAGCGCCAGGACAAGGCCATGGTGTTCATGGCGCTGCTCCGGTCGCCGGGCGGGAAAGTTTCAACGCCGTGAAGCCCGGCGCACCACCGCCCGCACTGCCAAGGGCGGATGCCACCCGCCCGTCGTGGGTGGCGATCACCAAGGTCGCGCCCTGTTGGCGGGTGGTTTGCAGGAGCAATTCCACGGCTGCATTTGCCGCCTCGTCGTCCAGACTGGCAGTCGGTTCATCGGCCAGAATGACTTTGGGTGAGAGCAGCACCGCGCGCGCCAACGCCACGCGCTGGGCCTGTCCGCCGGAGAGTTGCGCGGGTTTGCGATGCGCCAATTCGGCCACGCCCAAAGCGTCCAGTGCGCTACGAATGCGCGCGTGGTCCTGGTCTTGCCCTGCGGCCCATTGCGCCATGGCCAGGTTCTGTGCCACGGTCAGCGCGGCGCTGAGGTGGAGTTTCTGGGGCAGGAACCCTATCGTCCTGGCCCGCCACGCATCGGCTGCGGTGCCCGACAGATGGCCCAATGCCTGGCCCGCCACCGACAAGGTGCCAGCGGCGGGTTGTACCAAACCAGCCACCAGCGCAAGCCAGGTCGATTTCCCGCAGCCTGAGGGCCCCGTCAACAGCACCACACTGCCTTGCAGCACGTCGATGTCCGGGAAATGCAGCGCAGTGCCTCCCGGGTAGCGGTAGCTGAGTTGCCTGCTGTGGATCAATGCCGCGCTCCGGTGGAACAGGCCGCGCAGACACCGCGCACCGCAAAGTCAACGCTGTAGCCTTGGTAGCCCAAGGCCTGCAACGCCACCAAGGCGTTTTGGGCAGCGCGCTCCAAGTCTTCGGCGTTGGCTTGGAGTGCGTCGTTCAAGGGGCTGTCGCGGTGGCAGCTTTGGCATTCAAAGTGCGGAATGGTGTGCACGCTCATCGGCATCGCTTGGAAACGGCGTACGCGATGTGCGTCCACCCGGCACAACAGCAGGCCCACCTGGGTGAGCCGGTCCACCACGCGGTACAGCGTCACTTTGTCCAGCGCTTGGCTTTGGTCCTCGGTCAGCGCGGACAGCAGCTGTGCGTGGGTGTAGGTGGTGTCGGGGTGCGCCAAAAACCAGCCCAACACCAAGCTGGATGCATGGGTGCGCCGCAGCCCGTGGGCCGTGAGCAATTCGTGGATCGGATCAAGGAGCTGGGGCATTGAGAACGTCGCTAACGCAATTGAGTTGCAATACAATGTACCGCAAATGTGTTGCTTTTTCCTGTGCAGCGCGTAAATCCGATCTTGCTTGAAGGATCCAACCGGAATTTCTGCCCATGCTGCTGCTTTCCATTGTTCTTGGCACGGCCGTCGCAGGCATTGGCAGCGTGCTGTTCGCTGCATGGATCAGCCCCAACGCATCCAGCCGTTTTGCCCCCGATATGCTCAGCTTTGCGGCGGGCGCGCTCTTATCGACCGCCTGTTTGCACCTTCTGCCCGAGGCCTTGTCCGCCGGAGTGGAGCCCCGAATCATTTGCCTGGTCTTGTTGGCCGGCTTTGTGCTGTTTTTTGTGCTGGACAACGCTGAGCTCTGGCACCACGGGCATGAGCACCCCCACCATGATGCACACCACCACCATCACCACCATGGTGACGAAGGCGAGAGCGCGAAGACCGGCGTATGGGCGGTGCTGGTCGGCGACAGCGTGCACTGCTTTGCTGACGGGCTGCTCATCGCTGCGGCCTTTATGGCGCGCATTGAGCTTGGCGCCTTGGCGTCGCTGGCCGTACTCGCCCATGAAATTCCCCACCATCTCGGTGATCTGGCCGTGGTGCGCCAAGGCGATGCTGTGCGCCGTGGCGCCGTCATCAAGGTCGCGTTGGCCGGTGCTGTGACTGTTTTAGGCGGCGTTGTTGGGTACGCCTTGCAGGACGCGCTTCAACCGCTGATGCCTTACTTTCTGGCCGCTGCGGCCAGCAGCTTTACCTATGTGGCCTTGGCCGACCTGGTGCCCCAGCTTCAAAAAAACCACGCTCCCCGTCAGGCGTACCGTCACATCGTCTGGATGCTGCTGGGTATTGCGCTGGTGGCGGCAAGCACTAGCTTCGACATCGTCTGAGGTCGGCGATGGCCTTTATGCCAGCAAGCCCACGTTGCCTCCGGCGGCCGTGGTGTTCACGGTGACCGTGCGTTCTGCGCAAAAACGGTACAGGTAGTGCGGGCCCCCGGCTTTGGGGCCGGTGCCGCTGAGCCCTTCGCCACCGAAGGCTTGCACGCCCACCACCGCGCCGATCATGTTGCGGTTGATGTACACGTTGCCAATGTGTGCGGCCTGCGCCAGTGCCAATGCGCGGCTGTCGATGCGGGTTTGTATTCCCAGGGTCAGGCCGTAGCCCAGGGCGTTGATCTGCGCAATGACTTCGGCCGGGTCGCCACGCCAGCGAACGATTTGCAGCACGGGGCCAAAAATTTCAGCATTCACGTCGGCAATGTGGGTCACCTCGAATGCATGGGGCGCTACCAGGTTCGGCATCCGCGCACTTGGAGGAGCCTCTGTAGCGCCAGGGCCGATCAGCAGGTGGTGCTGCGCCTGCAAACGCGCAATATGGCCCAGCACATTGTCATAAGCCTCGCGGTCGATGACCGGCCCTACATCGGTGGCCAGGTGCGACGGATCGCCAAGCCTCAGCTCCTGCACTGCGCCGCGCAGCATCTCGATCACACCGTCGGCAATTTCTTCATGCACGCACAGCAGTCGCAGTGCAGAGCAGCGCTGGCCTGCTGAGCGATAGGCACTCACTACCGCCGCGTCCACTACCTGCTCGGGTAGCGCGCTGGAGTCCACCACCATGGCGTTGATGCCGCCGGTCTCAGCAATCAAGGGCACGATGGAGCCGTCCTTGGCCGCCAGCGCGCGCTGGATTGTCTTGGCCACGGCGGTCGATCCGGTAAACACCACACCTGCCACGCCGGGGTGTGCCACCAGGGCCGCGCCCACCGTCTCGCCGGGGCCATGCAGCAGTTGCAAGGCGTCTGCAGGAACGCCCGCGGCATGCAGCAAGCGCACTGCCTGGGCGGCAATGGCGGGAGTTTGCTCGGCGGGCTTGGCAAGCACTGTGTTGCCTGTGGCCAGCGCGGCGGCGACCTGGCCCATGAAGATGGCCAGCGGAAAGTTCCAGGGGCTGATACACACCCACACGCCGCGCGCGGTGAGTGTGAGTGTGTTGGTTTCACCGGTAATGCCAAACGCCTGCGCAGTACCCGCCACATAAGAGGCACCCTGTACGACAGGCATGGTGATGGGCTGCATGATGCGCTCGGCCTCATCGGCGTAGTAGCGCACAAAGTCAATGGCTTCGCGCACTTCGGCCATCGCGTCACCCCAAGTCTTGAAGGCTTCTTTGACCAGCAGGGCGCACAAGGCGCTTTGCTGCGCTTGCAGGCTGTCCGCCGCGATGCGCAAGATGCGCGCGCGCTCTGCCACCGGCGTGCCACTCCAAGTCGGGTAGCAGGCCTGGGCGGCTTCAAATGCCATCGCTACGCTGTCGATGCTGGCCTCTGATATCGGTTCGATAGGCACCTCTTTAAGCGCGGTCAAGAGAGGGTCGCGCATGGCGCTGACAGTGAAGTCCAGCCCCGCGCTGTTCAAGCGCCCGCCATGGGGCGCACCCAGCAAATCGGCGGGCAGTGGCAGCGACGGCGTGGCCTCCAGCCACAGCGGCGAGACCAGCAGTTCGTCCAAGCCCACCGATTCGTCGGCCAACTGGTGCACAAACGACGAGTTGGCGCCGTTTTCCAGTAAGCGACGCACCAGGTAGGCCAACAGGTCTTTGTGGGCCCCCACCGGTGCATAGACACGGCAGGCCACATTCGGATTTTTGAGCACTTCGCGGTACACGCCCTCGCCCATGCCATGCAGGCGCTGCAATTCAAAGCGCTGGCCGGTGCTGCCGGTTTGCGCCGTCGATGCGCGCCCGGCCAACTGCAGAATGGCGGCGATCGTGGCCGCGTTGTGGGTGGCGAACTGAGGAAAGATGGCGTCGGGCGCGTCCAGCAAAGCCTTGGCGCAGGCCAGGTAGGACACATCGGTGTGGTGCTTGTGGGTGAAAACCGGGTAGTGCGGCAAGCCCAGCTCCTGCGCGCGTTTGATCTCCGCGTCCCAGTACGCGCCTTTGACCAGGCGGCACATCAGGCGCACGCCGTGTTGACGCGCCACGGCGGCGACGTGCTCAATCAGCTCCAGCGCCCGCGTTTGGTAGGCTTGCAAAGCCAGCCCGAGTCCGTGCCACTGGGGGTGGTGTTGCGCTACTTGGGTCACCAGCACCTCAAGCACCTGCAGTGACAACTCCAAGCGGTCCACCTCTTCCGCATCGATGGTCAGGTTGATGTTGGCCTGCGCCGCCTGCTCGCACAGCCCCCAGACGCGAGGCACCAACTCGCTGAGCACGCGCTGGCGTTGCGCGTCTTCATAGCGCGGGTGCAGGGCGCTGAGCTTGATGCTGATGCCGTCGTTGCGCTCGGGCCCATCGGCGGCATTGGCATGACTGGCAATGGTGCCAATGGCGTCGCTGTAGCTTTGCAGATAGCGCAAGGCATCGGCATCGGTGCGCGCGCCTTCGCCCAGCATGTCGTAGGAAAAAGTAAGCCCATTCTGCATGTTTTTTCGCGCGCTCTGGGCCTCTTGCAGGGCCTCGTCCATGGTTTGCCCCAGCACAAACTGGCGCCCCAGCAGCTGCACTGCGCGCAGCGTCGCTGCGACCACGGTTTTGGCGCCCAGCTTGCCCATCAGCCCGGGCGCAGCGTCCTGCGGCAAAAAGTGTTTGGACAAGGCAATGGCGGCGCTGGAAATGCGCGAAAGCAGTTGGTTGCCACTGTTTGCAAAGTCGGCGCGACCGAGCTGGTCTGCGGTCAGCGCAATCGCGGTGTCCATGTCGGGCACCCGCAGCAGCGCTTCGGCCAGACGCATCAAGGCCAGACCTTCGGCACTGGAGATAGGGTATTCCTTGAGCAGGCTCTCCATCGCCCAAAACGGCGGCGGGTTGTCGCGCACGGCTTGTACCCAGGGCTCCGCCACATGCGCCGCCGCAGCCCAGTCCAGAGCCTGCGCGAGGCGGTGCAGGCGGTCGGCCACGATATCGGCTTCAGGACGGTAGGGGTGGGGCAGGCGTTGATCGATGGTCATGGCGGGGTCTATTGAAGTCAAGGTGTAGAAACCGCTATGTTCTTGGAATACCGGACAAATAATTCACTAAAATTTTGTGCATTCGCAGGCAATAATTCATCATGGAAAGCACTTCTCACGATTTAGACCGCACGGATTTGAAAGTCCTGCGCGCTCTGCAGGCCGATGGCCGTATGTCCAACCTCAAGCTGGCCGAAGCGGTGTCGCTGTCGCCCACGGCGGTGCTGTCCCGCGTGCAGCGGCTGACCAAGGAGGGCTACATCCTGGGCTACGAGGCGCGCTTGAACCCGCTCAAGCTCGGTGCCGGGCTGATGGTGTTTGTGGAAGTGCTGCTGGACCGCACCACGCCCAATGTGTTTGAGGCGTTTAAAGCCGCGGTTCAGGTGCGCCCTGAAATCATGGAATGCCACATGGTGGCCGGTGGTTTTGATTACTTGCTCAAGACCCGCATGGCAGACATGGGGGCGTATCGCGAATTTGCCGGGACCGTGCTCTGGCAGCTGCCGGGTGTACGCGAAACCCGCACCTACCCCGTGATGGAAGAAGTGAAAAACACCACTCGATTGCCCTTGGCGGGCTAGAGGCGTCCACCAAAAATCGCCGAGCCCACCCGCACCATGGTGCTACCTGCCTGTATCGCGGCTTCCAGATCGGCGCTCATGCCCATCGACAGGGTGTCCAAGTCCAGACCACTGGCGCGCAAGTCGTCAAACAGTGCTTTGGCGGCACGGTGGACGGCGAGCGCAGCGGCAAAGTCCGGGGCGGGTTCAGGAATTGTCATCAGGCCGCGCAAACGCAGCCCGGGCAGGGCCGCTACTTCGCGTGCCAACGCCAGCGCCTCGTGGGGCGCTACGCCTGCTTTGGACGCACCCCCATCGATATTGACCTGAATGCAGAGGTTCAGCGGCGCCAAGTGCCCGGGGCGCTGATCGCTCAAGCGTTGCGCAATCTTGAGGCGGTCCACGCTGTGCACCCAATCAAAATGTTCGGCCACCAGTCGGGTTTTGTTCCCTTGCACCGGGCCTATGCAGTGCCAGGTGAGCCCCAGCGCCGTTAGCGCGGCGATTTTGTCCACGCCTTCCTGGATGTAGTTTTCACCAAAATCACGCTGCCCCAGGGCGGCGACCTGCGCAACTGCGGCGGCAGAAAAGGTTTTGGACACGGCCAAAAGCTGTACCGAATCCCGCACGCGCGCACCTGATTGGCAGGCCGCGGCGATGCGCGCGTTCACAGATTCAAAGGCGGAGTCAAATGTCATGGTATTCGTGGCGATAATTGTCCCCAAGGGTAACAAAGCCGCAGACCGGTCCCATTCCGGCGAGCGCCCACCAAAAGGAGATTCTTGTGGACATCGCACAACTGCTGGCGTTTAGTGTGAAAAGCAAGGCGTCGGACCTGCACCTGTCAGCAGGCTTGCCGCCCATGTTGCGCATCAACGGCGATATTCGGCGACTGAATTTGCCACCGCTGTCGCACAAAGAAGTGCACTCCATGGCCTACGACGTGATGACGGATGGGCAACGCAAACGTTTCGAAGAGGATTTAGAGATTGACTTCTCATTCGAACTTGAGGGGCTGGCGCGCTTTCGTGTCAACGCATTTAACCATTTGCGCGGCGCAGGTGCGGTTTTTCGTGCCATCCCCAGCAAGATTTTGAACTTGGTGGAACTTGGCGCACCTCCCCTGTTTGCGGAGCTCGCGCTCAAGCCGCGTGGATTGGTGTTGGTCACCGGCCCCACGGGTTCAGGCAAGTCCACCACGCTGGCAGCCATTGTCAATCACCTCAATGAAAACCACAGTGGCCATATTCTCACTATCGAAGATCCAATTGAGTTTGTTCACCACTCCAAAAACTGCCTAATCAACCAGCGTGAAGTCGGCTCGCACTCGCATGGCTTTTCGCAAGCGCTGCGTTCGGCCTTGCGCGAAGATCCCGATGTCATTCTGGTGGGCGAACTGCGCGACCTGGAAACCATCCGCTTGGCAATGACGGCTGCCGAAACTGGGCATTTGGTATTTGGCACCTTGCACACCTCCAGCGCCGCCAAGACCATTGATCGGATCATTGACGTCTTTCCTGGCGACGAAAAAGAGATGCTGCGCGCCATGCTGTCGGAGTCGCTCCAAGCCGTCATATCGCAAACCTTGTGCAAGACGGTGGAGGGTGACAGTCGCATTGCTGCACACGAAATTCTGCTGGGCACCAACGCAGTGCGCAATCTGATTCGCGAATCCAAAATTGCCCAAATTTATTCGGCCATTCAAACCGGCAATAGCGTCGGCATGCAGACCCTGGACCAGAATCTGACAGACCTGGTGCGCGCAAAACGCATCCACCCCTCTGAGGCCCGCAGCAAAGCCAAGGTGCCTGAGAATTTCCCTGGCTAAGCCGCCTGTTACGCCCGCAACCGCACTCCAAGGAAATGCACATGACCCGCGACCAAGCTTCTCAACTTATTTCGGACCTGCTCAAGCTGATGGTCTCGAAAAACGGCAGTGACCTTTTCATTACAGCCGAATTTCCTCCGGCTATGAAGATTGACGGCGTGATGACGCGCGCCTCCGCCCAGACGCTCAAAGCCGACCACACAGTGCTGCTGGTGCGGGCCTTGATGAATGACCGCCAGGCTGCGGATTTTGAGCGCACTAAGGAAAGCAATTTCGCTATTTCTCCATCGGGGCTGGGGCGTTTTCGCGTCAACGCCTTTGTGCAATTGGGCAAGGTGGGCATGGTGCTGCGGGTGATCCCCACCACACCGCCGACCATCGACGGGCTGGGCCTGCCCCGCATCTTGAAAGATGTGGCGCTGTATGGGCGTGGCCTTGTTGTGTTGGCAGGTGCCAGTGGCTCGGGCAAGTCCACGGCATTGGCGGCCATGGTGGATTGGCGCAACGAGAAGTCCTACGGCCACATCATCACGGTAGAGGATCCTGTGGAATTTGTGCATCCCCACAAAAACTGCATGGTGACGCAGCGCGAAGTCGGTCTGGACACCGACAGCTGGGACTCGGCCCTGAAGAACACCTTGCGTCAAGCGCCGGATGTGATTGTCATGGGTGAACTGCGTGACCGGGAATCGATGGAACTGGCGATTGCCTTTGCCGAAACCGGGCACCTGTGCATCGCCACATTGCATGCGAATAGCGCCAACCAGGCACTGGACCGCATCATTAACTTTTTGCCGGATGACCGCAGGTCGCAGCTGCTAATGGATTTGTCGCTGAACTTGCGTGCCATCGTTTCGCAGCGCTTGGTGCCCCGCGTGGGTGGAAAAGGACGCGCTTCTGCCGTGGAGATACTCTTGAACTCCTCCACGGTGGCCGACTTGGTGCGCAAAGGTGAAGTGCCCGAAGTCAAAGAGGTCATGAAGAAAAGCCGCGAGATGGGCATGCAAACCTTCGATCAGGCGCTATTTGATTTGTACGAGTCGCGTACCATCAGCTACCAAGACGCACTGCGCAACGCCGACTCCATCAATGACTTGCGCTTGGACATCAAGCTGCATGGCAAAGACACCCGCGAAACCGACCTGAGCGCAGGCACTGAACATCTCGAAATTCTCTAAATACGGAACCTATCTCCATGACCCACGCTTCTTCTGTCAACGCCAAAACCTACTCCGCTGCCGCCCCCAAAAAGGTCGCCTTTTTGGGCTTGGGAGTCATGGGTTACCCCATGGCCGGTCATTTGGCCCACGCAGGCCACCAAGTTACCGTTTACAACCGCACCGGTGCTAAGTCAGAAGCCTGGGTTGCCGAGTTTGGCGCTTCCCACGCCCACGCGGCCACCCCTCGCGAGGCCGTATTGCAGGCGGACATCGTGTTTTGCTGCGTCGGTAACGATGACGATTTGCGCTCTGTGACGCTGGGTGCCAATGGCGCATTCGCAGGCATGCGCGAAGGCACGGTATTTGTGGACCACACCACCGCTTCTGCCACGGTCGCGCGCGAGCTGTATGCCGCTGCGCGCACCTTGGGTCTGCAGTTTGTGGACGCCCCTGTGAGCGGTGGCCAGGCAGGTGCCCAAAATGGCATGTTGACGGTCATGTGTGGTGGTGACTCCGCTGCGTTTGATGCAGTCCAGGCTACCGGCATGGCCTTTTCCCGTGCATTCACCTTGCTGGGCGACAGCGGCGCGGGCCAGTTGGCCAAGATGGTGAACCAAATCGCGATAGCTGGGTTGGTGCAAGGCTTGAGCGAAGCGGTAGCCTTTGGTCAACACGCGGGTCTGGACATGAACCAGGTGCTCGATGTGATTGGCAAGGGCGCGGCACAAAGCTGGCAAATGGACAACCGTGGCAAAACCATGGTGGCTGACAAGTTTGATTTTGGCTTCGCCGTGGATTGGATGCGCAAAGACCTGGGCCTGGTGCTCGAAGAAGCCAAGCGCAATGGCGCACGCGTGCCGGTGACTGCCCTGGTGGATCAGTTTTACGCCGATGTTCAGCAAATGGGCGGGCGGCGCTGGGACACTTCCAGTCTGATCAAGCGCCTGAAATAAGCGCCCCATCTCTTGTGCGGGTGCATTGGGTGCACCCGCACACCTTTTATTTTTGAGGCGCAGGCGGCGGTGCAATCCGCGCAAGTTCGTCTTCGCTGATGATGTCGAGCACGCGCACCATCTTTTTCACGCCAGAAACAGCGGTTACCACTTCGGTCACGCGTTTGGCTTCGCGTGCGGTCACCCGGCCCATGACATAGACCACGCCGCGCTCTGTCACAATTTTGAACGCATTGGTAGTCAGGTCTTTGGCATCGAAAATCGATGCCGTCACCCGCCCGTTGGTGACCAGGTCGCTGGAGCGTTCGCTGAAGCTGGTGTTGCCCATGACGGCCAGTTCGTTAAGTACGGTGCTGACGCCGTCCACTTCTTTGATCAGCTTTTCAGCCAGTGCCTTGTCCTGGGCGCTGGGCACTTCTCCGCTGATCAAGACCTGGCGGTTGTAGCTGTTGACGCTGATGTGGGCCCGTTCGCCAATGTTTTGGCGAATTTGAAATGCAGCCTTAATCTCGATGTTTTTGTCTTCGAGTTGGGTCCCTGAGCTGCGGCGGTCGGAGGCAACGATTCCCGTCATCAACGCACCGCCGGCCGCCAGGGGAAAGCAGCCGCTCAAGGACAGCACACTGCCCAACAGTGCAGCGCCCAAAGCGACGGGGCGTAAGACACCAAAAATGCCCAAATTTGGCGTGGGAGACAGATCGTTTTTCATAGTGAATTTTCCTGATCGCCCATCAGTTGGGCGTCAACACCATCGCAAATGCAATGGAGGGTTAAGAGGTGAACCTCCTGAACACGTGCGGTGCGGTCATTCGGCACGCAAATATGGATGTCAGTGTCACGCAGCGCCTGGTTCATCTTGCCACCGCCCCGCCCTGTGAGAGCCACTACCACCATGTCGCGCTCATGCGCCGCTTCGACTGCAGCGAGCACATTGGCCGAGTTACCACTGGTGGTAATGGCCAGCAACACGTCGCCGCTTTGGCCCAAAGCACGCACCTGGCGGGAGAAGATCACGTTGAAGTCGTAATCGTTGGCGATGGCGGTGATGATGGAGGTGTCTGTGGTCAGTGCGATGGCGCCGAGTTCGGGACGCTCGCGCTCAAACCGGCCGACAAACTCCGCCGCAAAGTGTTGCGCATCTGCCGCGGACCCACCGTTGCCACAGGCCAAAACTTTGCCACCACTGGTGACGCTGGCAAGAATGGCCTGAATCGCCTGCGCAATCGGCTTGCTCAAGACCTGTGCAGCCTGGTATTTCAGATCTGCGCTGTCGATGAAATGCTGCTCAATTCTTTGTTCAATCATGGCGGCAATGATACCGCGCGCCTGTGAAACCCTGGCGAGTTCGCGACCGTCTACTGTGCGTCAAAGGCGGCGCGCAGCCAATGGCAACCTTCGGGCGTGACTTCAACCACATCAAAACGGCAGGGTGGCAGGGTGCGCACCCGCAGCAGGTAATGCTTCGCAGCCAACACCACGCGGGCTTGCTTGGTTCGTCCCACGCTGGCGGCAGCACCACCGTGGCTGCTGGACTTGCGCCTACGCACCTCCACAAACACCAGGGTGCCGTCATGGTCGCGCACGATCAGGTCAATCTCGCCGCCACCCCGTCCGGGGGTTCGATAATTGCGGCATACCAAGCGAAGTCCTTGCTGCTGCAAAAACAGCAAGGCCTCGTCCTCAGCTGCGTCACCAATCGTTTTGGTGCTGGCCTGTTTGGTGTTGTTTGGAAGGAAACCCATTTGTGAGTGCCTCTTTTTCCTCTGCCCTGGCCGCAGCCTTGGATGCTGCTGGTTCGCAGCATTATCCGCAAGGTGCTCTGTATGTGGTGGCCACACCGATCGGCAATTTGGCAGACATCAGCTTGCGCGCTCTGCACGTCTTGGCACTTGCCGACCGCATTGCCTGCGAAGACACGCGCCATACCCAGGCGCTGCTGCGTGCCTACGGCATTGACAAGTCCAGCGCCCAATTGCTGGCGGTGCACCAGCACAACGAAGCGCAAGCGGCGCACACCGTGGTGGAGCTCTTGCACAGCGGCCTGCGTGTGGCCTATGTGAGTGATGCAGGCACGCCGGGTGTCAGCGATCCCGGCGCTCGCTTGGTGGCGCAGGTGCGCGCCCAGGGTCTGCGCGTCGTGCCCTTGCCGGGTGCCAGCAGTGTCACCGCACTGCTCAGCGCGGCGGGGGTGGCAAACGACGGGGCGGGCAGCAGCGGCTTTGTGTTTGCCGGGTTTTTGCCGACCAAAGCGACCGAGCGTGCGCATGCGGTGCAACTACTGGCGGTACAGCCCATGGCCACCGTGCTGCTGGAGGCGCCGCACCGTATCGAAGCCATGGCCCTGGCGTTGGAAGCACTGGGCCCGCGCAAGGTAACGCTAGGTCGCGAGCTGACCAAGCAGTTTGAAGAAATCGCCACCGTGCGCGCAGACGGCTTGGCAGCCTGGTTGGCCGAAGATGCCAACCGTTTGCGTGGCGAGTTTGTGCTGGTCGTCCATCCTTTGGAGCAGATTGCTGAGGCGGCTCAGGACGACCGC
Organism: uncultured beta proteobacterium; assembly: GCA_903928635.1. Lineage (GTDB taxonomy): Bacteria > Pseudomonadota > Gammaproteobacteria > Burkholderiales > Burkholderiaceae_C > Allorhodoferax. The sequence goes on from CAIYRQ010000064.1 coordinate 13,381, forward strand.
GTGCTCAAGCTGCTGTTGGAACAGCTTCCCCTCAAGACAGCCGTCAAGCTGGCCGCTGACATCAGCGGCCAGCCGCGTAATGCGCTGTACGAGCGGGCGCTGGCGCTGAAATCAGCGCCCACCGACGGCGGCGAGGACTAAACCCGACGCGCCAGTTCAGCCGCTTTGCCGGTGTAGTTGGCGGGCGTCATGGCCAAGAGGCGCTGCTTTTCCTCCGCCGGAATATCGAGCGCTGCGATAAATCCTTGCATTAGTTCGCGCGTCATGGCTTCGCCACGGGTGAACTTTTTGAGCTGCTCATAGGGCTGTGGCAATCCGAAGCGGCGCATCACCGTTTGGATCGGCTCGGCCAGCACTTCCCAGGAAGCGTCCAGGTCTTTGGCAATGGCTGCTTCATTGATTTCCAATTTGCCCAAGCCGGTTTGCAGCGACTGGTAGGCCAGTACCGCATAGCCCAGCGCCACGCCCATGTTGCGCAGCACGGTGGAGTCGGTCAGGTCGCGCTGCCAGCGGCTGATGGGCAGCTTTTCACTCAGATGGCGCAAGAGTGCATTGGACAAACCCAGGTTGCCTTCAGCGTTTTCAAAATCAATCGGGTTCACTTTGTGCGGCATGGTGCTGGAGCCCACTTCACCATCGCGCAGCTTTTGTTTGAAGTAGCCCAAAGACACATAGCCCCACACGTCCCGCGACCAGTCGATCAATATGGTGTTGGTACGGGCCACCGCGTCAAACAGTTCCGCCATGTAATCGTGCGGCTCGATCTGGATGCTGTAGGGCTGAAAGTGCAAACCCAGACCCAGAGGCTCTGGCGTCTCAATCACTTTTTTGCTGAAGGCTTCCCAGTCAAATTCGGGCCACGCCGAGAGGTGTGCGTTGTAGTTGCCGACGGCGCCGTTCATCTTGCCCAATATTTTGACGCTGGCGATGCGTTCGCAAGCCGCTTGCAGGCGCACGACGACGTTGGCAATTTCTTTGCCCACGGTCGTGGGGCTGGCGGTCTGGCCATGGGTGCGGCTGAGCATGGGCACATCAGCAAACGCGTGCGCCATGTCGCGTAGCTTGAGCACGAGGCGGTCTAACTGCGGTAGCACGACGAGGTCGCGCGCTGCGCGCAACTGAAGCGCGTGGCTGGTGTTGTTGATGTCTTCGCTGGTGCAGGCAAAGTGGACGAATTCACTGGCCTTTTGCAATTCGGGGCGCGCTTCAAATTTGGACTTCAGCCAATATTCAACCGCTTTGACATCGTGGTTGGTGGTTTTTTCAATGGCTTTGATGGCTTCGCCGTCGGCCACTGAAAAGTTTTTGACCAAGGACAAAAGGTAGGTGCGCGCGCCGGGGCTTAAGGGTTTGAACTCGGCAAACCCTGCGTCGCTCAGTGCAATAAACCACGCCACTTCCACTTGAACACGGCGGTGCATATAGCCCAGCTCGCTCATCAAGGGACTCAAGGAGGAAAGCTTGCTGGCGTAGCGGCCGTCCAAGGGGGAAATTGCGGAAATTGGTGAAGAGCTCATAAAGGGATTGTAGGCATGCGCGTCTGTATAGAATGCAGCGATGACAGCCGCAAACACAAAAGCATGAAACTGATTGGTTCAAACTCCAGCCCCTATGTACGCAAAGTACGGGTCGTGATGGCTGAGAAAAAGCTGGATTACGATTTCATTACCGAAGATGTGTGGGCGGCTAACACCACCATTGGGCAATCCAACCCTCTGGGCAAGGTTCCCTGCCTGGTGATGGAGGGCGGAGAGGCCTTGTTTGATTCTCGCGTGATCGTCGAGTACCTCGACACACTGTCTCCGGTGGGCAAATTGATTCCGGCAAGCGGTCGCGAACGCGCCGAAGTTAAAACCTGGGAAGCACTGGCAGATGGCGTCATGGACGCGGCCATTTTGGCGCGCCTGGAATCGGTGTGGCCTGGCCGCGCAGCGGGCGAGCGCAGCCAAGCTTGGATCGCTCGGCAAATGGGCAAGATCGATGAGGTGCTGGTGGCTATGGCCAAGGCGCTGGGCGACAAGGCCTTTTGTTCAGGCATTCATTTGTCTTTGTCCGACATTGCGGTGGGTTGTGCCCTCGGGTATTTGGACTTCCGCTTTCCAGACGTCCAGTGGCGCACCGCCCATCCAAGTCTTGCCAAGTTGCAAGACAAATTGGCACAGCGTCAGAGCTTTATCGACACCTTCCCGGTCGCATAAAGGCCGCTGCGCAAAGCGCGCAGCTCAGCTATTGGCGCGGCGCTTGAGCCAGCGCATCAAACTGCCCACCAAGGGCAGTTTTTCATAGAGCTCTTCGGCCGCGTCCCAATAGTCGCGGTGCAGCACCACCAGTCCCTGGGCATCGAACACCAGGTGCGAAGCACCCAAAATCACTTGCTCCTGGTGCTTGTGGAAGCCGCGAAATTCAAACCGGAATTCCCAAGTCACAAAGCATTGCATGCCCTGGCTCACGCGCTCGGTGATGACAAAACGCGGCTCTACCAAACTCACAAACATGTGGGCAAAGATGCGGGTGATCTCTGCAAGACCAGTCACGTCGTTGAATGGATCTTTGAAGCGTGCCTGGGGCGCGTAGTAGCGGTTCAATTGCGACAGACTTTGCGGCGACAGGTTTTCAAAATACGCCAGCACTGCGTCGATGGTGTGTGCGGGTGTGTTGCTTGCAGTGTTCATAAAACGGCCTTTCGAACCAGAAAAAAGTACCAGCGGTTGGGCATGACGCGCAGCGCCTTCATCCACCAGGTAAAGCGTTTGGGGAAGTGAATTTCGAATCGGCCTTGTGCCCAGCCCTTCAATATGGCTTGGGCCGCCTGTGCAGGCGTAATCAAGCCCGGCATCGAAAAGCGGTTGCCTGCTGTCAGCGGTGTGTCCACAAAACCGGGGTTGATGACGGACACGCCAATGCCATTCGCTTTTAAATCCAGATACAGGTTTTCCGCCAGGTTGGTCAGCGCTGCTTTGGTCGGTCCGTAGGCCAGGCTGTTGGGCAGTCCCCGGTAGCCCGCCACGCTGCTTACCAAGGCCACGTGGCCGCTGCCCCGTGCGCGCAAGGCGGGCAGCAGGGCTTCGAGCAAATAAAACGCACCATCAAAATTCACCGCCATGTGCCGCCGCATGTCCTCGATGTCTATCCCGTCAGCGCGCATGGCCTTGTAGTGGCCAGCGCAATACAGCACGCAGTCTGGCAAAGCCTGGGTCTGCACCTGCTGTGTGCAAGCGTGGACCGCTGCCCGGTCGGTGCAATCCAAGGGCACCACGGTGCTGCCGGGGTGCTCTTTGACGAACGACTCCAGCGCATCGAGCGAGCGTGCCGACACCGTAACCTGCGCACCTTGCGCATGCAGGGCGGATGCCGTCGCCCGACCAATGCCGCTGCTCGCGCCAATGATCCAAACCGATTTGCCACGCCACTCGGTCTGTGGCGGATTAAGGGGTGTGAGCCAGGACATGGGTTAACGTTTGAAAAAACTCAAGGTGACTTCACCCAGGTACACGCCAAATTTGCGCATGCTGGCTTTATTGAGCATGACGCGCTCGTTGACCAGGTACATCCAGTCGTCGAACTGCACCTCGTACACCGTGCCGTCCACCGGCAGCGCCAGGGTGTAGTTCCAGTGAAAGGCGTTGCCCTCGGTCTGCCCTTGCGCTTGGCCGACCACGTCGTCGGCCTGGCCCGTGTAGCGGCCATCGCCCAGGGCCTTGAGGCGCCAAATCCGTTTTTGGGTGCTGCCGTCGGAGTAGACGAAGTCTTCATCGAGCACGCCCTGGCCGTCCTTCCAGCTGCAATGCATGACCACACTGAAGCGCTTGACGACCGTGCCCGATCGGTCCGTGAAGACGCCATAGGCGTCTAGCGTGCCGTTGAAATACTGCTGCAAATCCAGCACCGGTTTTTCAGCGCGGTAACTGTCGATGTTTTGGCTGGCACAGCCGCTCAGGCTGCCTAAAGCAGCAGCACCCAGTGCGCTGGCGGCACCGCCAAGGATGAAGCGTCGTTTCATAGTGTCTTTCGAAGTAGTAACAAATACAGCAGGCCTGCCGCCAGCAATTTCAAGGCGCAGGGCACGAGGCAGTAGGCCCAGGTCAGTGCTTGAAGCCCCTCAATGCTGCGGCTGCCGGGCGCATAGCCAAAGCCTGCCAGCAGCGGTAGGGCAAGGCCTGCCGCCAGGGCCAGGTTGAGTTTGGTGGCCAGATTCCACCAACCAAAAAATTTGCCGCTGGCCTGATCGTTGTGGCCGGCAATCACCCCGGCCAGCAGCGCACCAGGCAAGGCCAGGTCGGCGGCCATGGCCATGCCCGAAAGCACGCATACGCCCAAGAATTCATTGACATCACCAGCACCCAACTGCGCGGCAAAAGCAAAAACCGCGACCGCTAGGACCATGCCCGCAAGCCATGCCCGCTCCAGGCCCCAACGTTTGACGATGCGAAGCCATGGCGCCAGCGCCAGTGCCGCCGCCAGAAAATAGCTGCCCAAAAACCAGGCCTCCATGGCGGGCGGCGCTTCCAGGCGGTCCTGCACAAAAAACAAGATCAATGTCGCAGGCAAGGCCGTGGCCACGCCGTTGACCATGAACACGGCCATCAGTGAGCGAAAGCCCGACACGCGCCAGGGGCCCAACAGACCACCGCTCTGTGCTTCGCTTGCGCTCGCCACGCGGACCCTTGTGCGCAACGGCCGGGGTGAGCGGCTCCAGGCCCAGCAGCCCAGCAGAAGGGCCAGTCCCAGCAAGGCGGTGGTCGCAGGCAAGCCAAAGGCCACCGGACTGAGCGAGGCCAGTACCACGCCGGCCACGCCCAGCCCTTCGCGAAACGCCACCACACGGCTGCGCCCTAAGGCGTCTCCGCCTAGCAATGCGCCCCAAGACTGGTGCAAGATCGTCAGTGCACTGAATGCCAGGTTGCACAGCACCAGGCAGATCCCGGCCCAGACCCAGAGGAATGACAAGTCGGTGCGGGGTGGAAAAAACAGAGCCGCAAAACTCAGCCCCAGCAACAGCGCCGCGCCCGCACCACGCGCAAGCACATGGACAGGGGAGCGCGCAAACAAGGCGTCCGCCCAACGACCTAACAGCGGGTCTGTAATGGCATCCAAGAGACGCGCGGCCAGCAGCAGCAAGCCCAGTCCCGCCAAGGGCACGCCAAATTGGCGTGCGTAGTAGTTAGGCAGCAGCACATACAGGGGCAAGGCCACAAAGGCCAGCGGCAGGCCCATCAGCCCGTAACGCAGGCCCTGGCCCCAGCCCAAAGCTACGTGCGTGCTGGGGGCGTCGGTGGCGCTTGTGACCATAGGAGGGTTCACCACGTATCGCCCTCAGGGCGCGCTGTCCGCCAGCAAAGCGCCGCGCAAGCGCGGCTCGCTCGTGGCGGGACTGAGCCAGATGCCGAAAAACGCACGGGCAAAGGCCGCGTCCTCTACCGTGGCGCGCAAGCTGCCATTGAAATAGAAGCGTGCCCCCACCCCCGGGGAGTGCACCCCGGTGATCCTGTCGCCTGCCTGCACGTCCACAAACGCGGATTGCATGGCAGCTGTCCAAGGTGCCTCTTTGCTCGGATCAAGCCGGCCCATGCGGCGCATTTCCTGCAGCGAGCTGTCCACCAGAGAAGCCGCAGAGAGCTTGCGCAAGTAACGCAGTTCCAGCGCAAAAGCATGCTCAAAATATTGCGCGCCGCGAAAGCCCGCCGGGGCCCACAGCGTGGCGTCAAATACGTCCCACAGCAAATAACGCATGCGGCCCGCACCCAGTGCCAGCGCTTGCGGCAAGGCCTGGGCCACTTCGCGCGGGACTTCGCTTAACTGCGCCTGTACGCCCGCTGCCTGCGCCAAGGACGTTGCCACCGCCAGTCGCAACAGCCCACGGCGAGGGTTGGATGCAAGGCGGTTGACTGCCACGAAACTTAGGCCGAAGCCCCCGGTTTGCGCAGCGTGTACTGCACCACGTCAATGTTTTTTTCCATGAAAGCGGCCTCGCAGTAGCACAGGTAAAACTCCCAGATGTGCATGAAGCGCTTGTCAAAGCCCAGCGTCAACACCTCGTCGCGGTGTTGTAAGAAGGCCTCGCGCCAGCGCTTGAGCGTTTCGGCATAGTCGAAGCCGAACGCATGCTCTTGTTCGACTTGCAAACCAGCGGCTTGCGCTTGCGCGCGAAAAACGCTCGGGCTGGGCAGACAGCCACCAGGAAAAATGTACTGCTGAATAAAGTCGGTGGAGTTGATGTAACGCGCATAGAGCGCGTCATCGATCACGATACTTTGAATGCATGCCCGCCCGCCGGGCTTGAGCAAGTTCGCCACTCTTGCAAAGTACGTGGGCCAGTACTCTTTGCCTACCGCCTCAATCATCTCCACCGAACACACTGCGTCGAACGGCGCGTCTTTGATGTCGCGGTAGTCTTGGAGCCGCAGGTCGGCCTTGTCCGCCACACCCAGGCGCTGCATGCGGTCTTGGGCAAAAGCCAATTGCTCGGTACTCAGCGTCACACCGGTCACATGGGCGCCAAAGCCGGTGGTAGCCATCTCGGCCAGTGCACCCCAGCCGCAGCCGATTTCCAACACGCGGTCGCCCGCTTGCACGCCGGCTTGTTCCAGCACGCGGCGCACCTTGGCCTCCTGCGCTTGTTGCAGGCTTTGCTCCAGGTTGCCGCCAAACAGTGCGGAGGAATAGTTCATGCTGGGGTCCAGCCAGCGCGTGTAAAACGCGTTGCCCAAGTCGTAGTGGGCGTGGATATTTTTTTTGCTGTTGCTGCGGTTGTTGCGGTTCAGCCAATGCTTCACGCGGTAGGCCAGTTGCCCCCACCAGCTGCCAAAAATCGCTTGCTCTACCTCGGTGCGGTTTTGCACCAGTACGCGCAGCAGGGCAGTCAGGTCCGGCGTGGTCCAGTCCCCGTCAATAAAGCTCTCGGCAAAACCAATGTCGCCCGACTTGAGCGCCGCACCAAAAGCGTTCCAGTTGTGCAAATGCAAGGTAGCGTGGGGCGCAGCTTCACCGCCAAAACGCTGCATTTGCCCATCGGGAAAATGCAAAGTCAGGCTGCCGTGGCGCATGCCCTGCAACAGTTTGAGCACGGTGCGGGCAGCTGCAGGAATGCGTGCAGACGTCGAGGAACGGGTGTCGGTGGTCGTCGTAGTACGTGTCATAGCGCGTGGAAAAAAGTAACGAGAAATACAGCAGTGAAAAAACGTGCTTACCGGCTCACAGCGGACGAGGGCTCCGCAGGCAGCCGGAAAAACGGCACACGCTTGGTCCACAAGCGCAGCGCCTGCCAATGAATGCGCCACACCACCGCCAGCGTCATGAGCGGGTAGCCCCACACGGCGCGGCGCAAGGCCCGGGCGGTAATGGGCTCCAGCGCGCCGCTGACACTGGTTTGCAGCAGCGGGCCCTTTGCGTCGTCATGGTCAATGCGCGCCACCGTGCGGGTCCGTGCTGCATCGAACATGAAGCGGAAACGGTAGCCGCCTTCCACCGCACAAAACGGCGACACATGGAACACCTTGTTGGTACGCAGCTCTGCTCCCCATTGCACCGGGTCGAGCAAATAGCAGTGGCGCTGGCCAAAGGTGTTGTTGACTTCCACCACGATGGCGCGCAGGCTGCCGTCGCCGCGGTGGCAGTACCAAAAGCTCACGGGTTTGAAGGCAAATCCGAGCACCCTCGGGTAGCAGTGCAACCACACCTCGCCATCGGCGTCTGTAATGCCTTCTAGCGCCAGTACGCCGTCCAGCCAGGCCAGCGCACCGCCCTCTTGCGGGCCGCGTCCGTCCCCATGGTCGCGGTCGTAAAAGCTCAGCATGGCAAAGCGATTGCGCGCCAAAGGCGAAGGCTTGTCTTGCGCGGCTTGCATGCTGCGCATGGGCAACATCAAGAAGTAAGTGGAATAGGCAAACACATTGCGTGCCGGTCGCAGCCGCGTATGGCGCACCTGCCCAAAGCCGATCAGGGCCTGTGCAGGTGAAGACGTCGCTGCAGCGGCCATGCCCATTAACCCAGCAAGGGGCGCAAGCGCGCCGCCACGTCCAGGCCCGACTTGAGCCCGTCTTCATGAAAGCCGTAGCCCGTCCAAGCGCCACAAAAATAGCTGTGCTGCACGCCCTGCAATTGCGGCACCTCGGCCTGTGCGCGAATGGCTGCCAGGTCAAACACCGGGTGGGCGTAATCAAACGTGCCGTGCACCGTATTGGGGTCAATCTCGTGCAAGGGGTTCAGCGACACCACCACCGGCTGGGCAAACGGCAGCGGCTGCAGCAAGTTGAGCAAGTAATGCAGGCACACACGCTGGCTATCAGCACCGCCATCGGCCACGGATGCGCGCTCGTAGTTCCATGCAGCCCAGGCCCGCTTGTGTTTCGGCAGCACCGAGGCGTCGGTGTGCAGCACGGCGCGGTTGGCCTGGTAGCCGATGGCACCCAAAGTGGCGCGCTCCTGGGGGCTCGCGTCGCCCAGCAATCCCAGGGCCTGGTCGCTGTGGGTGGCGATCACCACTTTGTCAAAGCGCTCAGTCTGCCCGGCGCTGGTGATGAGCACGCCGTCCGCGTCGCGGCGGACTTGCTGCACCGGGCAGTTCTGGCGTTTGTCCGCAATGGTTGAGACGATCTTGTCCACATAGTGGCGCGCGCCACCGGTCACCGTATGCCACTGGGGCCGGTTGCTGAGTTGGATGAGGCCGTGGTTGTGGCAGAACCGGATCATGGTCGCCACCGGAAACTCCAGCATCTGCGCCGTTGGACAGCTCCAAATGCAGCCCAGCATGGGCAGGAAATACCAGTTGGAGAACTCCGACGAGAACTGGTGCGTTTGCAGAAACTCGCGCAGCGGCTGCATCAGCTCGCCCTCGGCATTGCGCAGCGCAATGGCGGTGGCCAGGCGGTTGAACCGCACCACATCACGCAACATGCGCAAAAAGCGGGGGTTGACCAGGTTGCGCCGCTGGCTGAACACCGCATTGAGCGAAGTACCGCTCCACTCCAGGTGCCGGTGCTGGCTGCTTTCTGGCACTTGCACTGAGAACGACATGTCCGACGGGGCCGTCTCCACGCCCAGCTCGGCAAACAGGGCGATGAGCTGCGGGTAGGTGCGTTCGTTGAACACCAAAAAGCCGGTGTCCACGCCATGGCTGATTGGCCCTTGGGGTGTGTCCAGCGTGATGTCCACCGTGTGGGTGTGTCCGCCAAAGTAGTTGCCGGCCTCGAACAAGGTCACTGCTGCGTGCGGCTGCAGGCGCAGCGCAGCCGCCAAGCCGGAAATGCCGGAACCAATAATTGCGACTTTCATAGGGTGCGTGCCATCATTTCTTTACTATACGGTAATTTTACGACTATGCAGTATTTATTTGTAGTTTGCGGTTTTGCTGTCATAGAACAAGGCAACAGTGATGGATCTGCGCACGGTTGTCATGGCCCCACCCTAAAATCGAATGAACTCGAAGGACCGACATGCTTTACCCCGAACTTTTCCGTCAGCTTGAAGCCGTGCGCTGGGACATGGAGCGCGACATTCCCTGGGACAGCTTTGACGCCAACTTGTTGACGGATGAGCAGGCCATGACCATCAAAATGAACGCCATCACCGAGTGGTCGGCCCTGCCCGCCACCGAAATGTTTTTGCGCGACAACCAGGGCGACAGCGATTTTTCGGCCTTCATGTCGATCTGGTTTTTTGAAGAGCAAAAGCATGCCCTGGTGCTCATGGAATACCTGCGGCGCTTTCGCCCCGAACTGGTGCCCACCGAAGAAGAGCTGCACAAGGTGCGTTTCACGTTCGACCCGGCGCCCGCGCTAGAGACACTGATGCTGCACTTTTGCGGCGAAATTCGCCTCAACCACTGGTACCGCCGCGCCAGCGAGTGGCACACTGAGCCAGTGATCAAGTCGATCTACACCCGCCTGAGCCAGGACGAAGCGCGCCACGGCGGCGCTTATTTGAAATACATGAAGCGCGCCATTCAAAACGTGGGCCTGGAGGCCAAAAGCGCTTTTGCCAAAGTGGGCGTGCTCATGGCCAGTGCCCGGCGCACTGCGCAGGCCTTGCACCCGACCAATCTGCACGTCAACAAGTCGCTTTTTCCCAATGACACCATTCAAAGCCGCCTGCCCAACCCGCAGTGGCTGGAGCACTGGCTGGACCAGCAAATCAAGTTTGACGACATCTGGGAAACCAAGGTGGTAGAGCGCATCCTCCACAACATGAGCCTCTTGCTCGAGCGCAGCTTTGCCACGGTGCAAGAGCTCAACAAATACCGCAAAGAAATGGCGCGTGAGCTGGAAGCATCGTTGGCCGCGCCCATCGCCACTGCGCAAGCATGACTGCCGCCTACCCGCCGCCTGCGCTGCTGGCCAAAATTTGCCAGCGTGAGGATCTGCCGGCCGCCCTGGCCCATCTGCCCCGCCCCTGGGTGTTTACCAACGGCGTGTTTGACGTGCTGCACCGCGGCCATGTGCTTTATCTGGCGCAGGCCCGCGCTCTGGGCGGCAGCCTGATTGTGGCGCTCAACACCGACGCCTCGGTGCGTCGCTTGGGCAAAGGAGATGACCGGCCCCTCAACGGCGAGGCCGACCGCGCGGTCGTCATGGCTGCGCAGGAAGCGGTGAGCCTGGTCACCTGGTTTGACGAAGACACGCCCCAAGCGCTGATTGGTGAAATCCGCCCCGACATCCTGGTCAAGGGCGGGGACTACGACATGGCCCGCTTGCCCGAGACCGTGCAGGTGGAATCGTGGGGCGGCCATGCGCTGGCGCTGCCCTTTGTGTCGGGCTACTCCACCACCGCCTTGGTCAAAAAAATCCGGGCGCAAAGCCCCGGCTAGATTCAGACCAGCGCGAAACTCTCCGCGCGCACATGGTCCCAGTGGCGGCGGTACAACAGGGGCAAATCATTCAGGCTGCCGCCAAGCAAACTGCCCTCAGGAATCTCGTTCAACAAGGCCTGAGCCAGGCTGGCCACGGTGTGGTCGCCCGTGCGGCGCACGATGTGGTGGGCGGTGATGTCGTTGGGGTGCTGCACGCCGGCGGCTTGCACCAGCTCTTTGAGCGCGTGCAGGGTTTGCTGGTGGAAGTGGTAGACCCGATCGGCTTTGTCCGGCACCACCAGCGCTTGCTGGCGCAGCCCGTCTTGTGTGGCCACGCCCGTGGGGCAGTTGCCGGTGTGGCAGGTTTGGGCTTGCAAGCAACCCAACGCAAACATAAAACCGCGTGCGCTATTGCACCAGTCGGCGCCCAGCGCCATCAGGCGTGCCACGTCAAAAGCACTCACCACCTTGCCCGCACAGCCGATCTTGATGCGGTCACGAAGCCCCGCGCCGCGCAACGTGTTGTGCACCAGCATCAGGCCTTCTTGCAGCGGCGAGCCCACATGGTCGATAAATTCCAAGGGCGCCGCACCCGTGCCGCCCTCGGTGCCGTCCACCACGATGAAGTCGGGCGTAATGCCCGTGTGCAGCATGGCCTTGACCATGGCAAACCACTCCCAGGGGTGGCCGATACAGAGCTTGAAGCCGGTGGGCTTGCCGCCTGAGAGTTCGCGCAAGCGCGCAATGAAATGCATCAGCTCTACCGGGGTGCTGAAGGCGCTGTGGGCCGCGGGCGACACGCAGTCCACGCCCATGGGCACGCCGCGCGCCTGGGCAATTTCGGCAGTGACCTTGGGGCCGGGCAGCACGCCGCCGTGGCCGGGTTTGGCGCCCTGGCTGAGCTTGATTTCAATCAGCTTGACCTGCGGGTCGCGCGCATTGGCCTGGAATTTTTCGGCATTGAAAGTGCCGTCGTCATTGCGGCAGCCAAAGTAGCCCGAGGCCACTTCCCAAATCAAGTCACCGCCGTGCTTGCGGTGGTGTACCGAGATCGAGCCCTCGCCCGTGTCGTGCGCAAAGCCGCCGCGCTTGGCACCCGCGTTGAGCGCCTGAATCGCGTTGGCGCTCAAGGCACCAAAGCTCATGGCGGAAATATTGAACACGCTGGCGCTGTAGGGTTGCGCTGTGTTGGGACCGATGGTGATGCGAAAGTCGTGGCTAGCCACTGTGCTGGGCGCCACCGAATGCGTCATCCACTCGTAGCCGTTTGCGTAGGCGTCCATTTGCGAGCCAAACGGGTGCTTGTCCGAGTCGCCCTTGGCGCGCTGGTAGACCAGCGAACGCTGCGCGCGCGAAAAGGGCGCAGCCTCGGTATCGTTCTCAATAAAGTACTGGCGAATCTCGGGCCGGATGAATTCCAGCATGAAGCGCAAATGCCCAATCACGGGGTAGTTGCGCAGAATCGAGCGCTTGGCCTGCAGCACATCGTGCACACCCGTGCCCGTGAGGTAGCCAAGAATGAGCACCGGCAGCAAGTGGCCGCCCTGGGCCCACTGCACCAGGCTAATCAACAAACCCAGCACACAGAGTGTGAAGGCCAGGTAGCGCACGGGGTACACAAAGTGCAGGATCTTGAGCAGCATCAGCAGGTCTTTCAGGTGGGTGTGATGGGAACGGACGCGCCAAACCATACCATCAGTGCCAACGCCCCCATGGTCAGCGCAATCAGCGCGTCCAGCACCCGCCATGCCAGCGGGCGCGCAAAAACGGGTTGTAACAAACGTGCGCCAAAGCCCAGCGCTGCAAACCAAGTTAGGCTCGCCAAGGCCGCCCCTGCGCCGAAAACCCAGCGCGCCTCACCGTGTTGGCTGGCAATAGAACCCAGTAGCACCACTGTGTCCAGGTAGACGTGCGGGTTCAAAAAGGTGAAGGCAAAGCAGCTCGCGAGCGCTGCGCCCAGGCTCATGGCAGCGCCATCGGCCGCCTGCAGGGCCTCAGCGCCCCAAGCCCGCCGCGCGGCTAGCAGGCCGTAGACCGTCAAAAACAGCGCGCCGCCCATGCGGGTGACTTCCAGGAACACCGGGCTGCTTTGCACCAGTGCGCCCAGGCCCGCTACCCCGGCCACGATCAATATCGCATCAGAAGCCGCGCAAAACAGCACCAGTGCCGCCACATGCTGGCGCAATATGCCCTGGCGCAGCACAAAAGCGTTTTGCGAGCCAATGGCCACAATCAGCGCCAGGCTGGTGGCAAAGCCAGTCCAAAAAACGCTGCTCATGCGTCGTGGGTGGAAGGTGTTTGCAGCAGCTCAAGGAGGCGCTGCAGGCTGTGGTTCACGGTGGCTTGGCGCACTGCTGCGCGGTCCCCAGCAAAGCGCTGCACTTCGCTCAGCACGCGGCCATCGAAGGCCCAGCCAAACCATACAGTGCCCACGGGCTTGTCGGCACTGCCGCCGCCGGGGCCTGCCACGCCCGTCACGGCCAGTGCCACCTGGGCCTGCGAGTTTTGCAAAGCGCCTTGTGCCATGGCGCCGGCCACCGGCTCGCTCACCGCGCCATGCTGCGCAATCAGGGCCGTATCCACCGCCAGCATTTGCGTTTTGGCGGCGTTGGAATAGGTCACAAAGCCGCGCTCCAGCCAGGCGCTGGAGCCTGCCAGGTCGGTGCAGGCGCCGGCAATCAGGCCGCCGGTGCAGCTCTCGGCCGTGGCCAGCATCCAGCCGCGTGCGAGCAAGGCCGTGGCCAGCTGCTGCACCAGTTCAGCGGTGGAGTTGGTGGAATGTGTGGCGCTGCTCACCATGCCTGCCACAGTGCTATCACCAGTAGCGTGCAAGCGGCGGCTACCAGGTCGTCGAGCATGATGCCCCAGCCCGCTTTGGCCCAGGCCCAGCGGTCGGTGGAAGGGTCCAGGCCGTGGTACAGGCGGTCAGCCCAGCCCACGGGGCCGGGCTTGACCGCATCAAAAAACCGAAACAAGGCAAAGGCCGCAAGCTGGCCCCACAGCCCGGTGGGCATCACCAGCCAGAGAATGATCCACATGGCTACTGCTTCGTCCCAGACCACGCTGCCGGGATCGAGCACGCCCATGTTGCGGGCGGTGACGGTGCACACCCACCAGCCCAGGGGAATGGACGCCGCAATCAGCAGCGCCCAGCGTGCGTCGTTCATCCATGGCGAGAGCGCCAAAAACACCACCCAGGCCCACAAGGTGCCTGCGGTGCCCGGTGCAAAACGGCTCAGACCCGAGCCAAAGCCCAGCGCTAACAAATGGGCGGGGTGGGCCAGCATGAAGCGCAGCGTCGGTTTGGAAGCAAAGCGCTTGCCGCTGGGATCGGTGGGGTACACGGTTTCGGCTTGGGTCATGCGCTAAGGGCTGCCGGCAGCAGCAAAGTGGTCAAAGGACGCCAGTTGCAGCGACGCAGGCGAAATGGCACGCCCCTGGCCGTCCAGCAACTGCAGCGTCTGCTCGGCGCGCATGGTACCAATGCGGGTCACCGGCGTGGCGCTCTGCAAGGCCGCCTGCGCCACGGCGTCGCGCTGGGTGGGGGGTGCGCAAAACACCAGCTCGTAGTCGTCGCCCCCGGCCAGCACGCACTGCAGTGCGGTGTCGTGTCCGAACTGCGCGTCAAACTGCGCGGTACCGCCTGCAAAGTTTGTGCGTGCCGCCAGGAGTGGCAAGGTGCGTTCAATGTCAATCTGCGCGCCCAAACCAGAGCGCTCCAGGATATGGCCCAGGTCGCCCAGCAGGCCGTCGCTCACATCGGCGCAGGCAGTCGCCACGCCGCGCAGGGCCTGGCCCAGTGCCACGCGGGGTGTGGGTTGCTCCAGCCGGTTGCGGGCGGCGCCCATCAGATTGGCGGGCAATGTGAACGCGCCTTGCAAAGCGCGCAAGGCTAGCGCCGCGTCGCCCAAAGTGCCGCTCACATAAATGTCGTCACCCGCCTGAGCGCCGCTGCGCAGCAGGGCGCTGGTGGGCAGCAGGGGTGCAGCGCCCACAGCGGGCACTTCGCCAAACACGGTAATGCAGATGTTGAGCGGTCCGCGCGTGGTGTCTCCGCCTATGAGTTCACAGCCATGGGCATCGGCCAACTGCAACAGGCCCTTGGCAAAGGGCGCGAGCCAGGCTTCATCGGCCTGGGGCAGCGCCAGCGCCAGTGTGAAAGCCAGCGGCCGTGCGCCGCAGGCGGCCAGATCGCTCAGGTTCACGGCCAGGCACTTGTGGCCCAGGTGCTGGGGGTCGGTGTCGGCAAAAAAGTGGCGGCCGGCCACCAGCATGTCGGTGGAGATGGCCATTTGCATGCCGGGCGCGCTTTGCAGCAGCGCGCAATCGTCCCCCACGCCCAGCACCGCGCGCGGCGTGGGCCGGGTAAAAAACCGGCGTATCAGGTCAAACTCGCCCATGGCAGGTCACGCCGCTCAGTGCAGGGTGCGCTTGCTGTCCACATCGCCGCTCAGGGCGTCGAGCACAAACATGGGGATGTCCACGTCAAACTTTTCGCCGTCCTCGGCCACACAAAAGTAGCTGCCGTGCATGGTGCCGGTGGGCGTGCGCAGGCGGGTGCCGCTGGTGTATTCAAACGACTGACCGGGCTGCAGAAGCGGCTGCTGGCCGACCACGCCCAGACCTTTGACCTTTTCGGTGTGGCCGTTGGCGTCGTTCACGTTCCAGGTGCGCGAGATCAGCTGCGCCGCCACGCTGCCGGTGTTGCTGATGGTGATCGTGTACGCAAAAAGGTACAGGCCCTGTGCGGGCGACGACTGGTCGGGTAGGTACTGCGGGCGCACCTCGACGTGAAACTGGTAATCGGGAGTGGTGTGCTTGGCCATGGCGCGATGCTAAGCCGAAAATCGGGTATGTTCAGCGCAGTTCCACTTTGCCCTTGCTACTGAGATTCGCTTCATGACCTTCCGTATCGCCCCCTCTTTGCTCTCTGCCGACTTTGCCCGCCTGGGTGAAGAGCTGAAAAACGTCATCGCTGCAGGCGCCGATTGGATCCACTTTGACGTGATGGACAACCATTACGTGCCCAACCTCACCTTCGGCCCCATGATTTGCAGCGCCCTCAAGCCGCACTCCAAAACCGCCGCGGGCGTGGCCGTGCCGATCGACGTGCATTTGATGATCTCGCCGGTGGACGCGCTGGCCGCATCGTTTGCCGAAGCGGGTGCGGACTACATCAGCTTTCATCCCGACGCATCGAGCCATGTGCACCGCAGCATCCAGGCCATCAAGTCCAAGGGCGTGAAAGCCGGGCTGGTGTTCAACCCCGCCGAGCCGCTGGATGTGCTGGACTGGGTGATTGACGACATTGACCTGGTGCTCATCATGAGCGTCAACCCCGGCTTTGGCGGCCAGAGCTTTATCGACTCGGCCCTGCGCAAGATCGAGGACGTGCGCAAGCGCATAGCCGCCACCGGCAAAGACATTCGCCTGGAGGTGGACGGCGGCATCAAAACCGACAACATCCGCCGCGTGGCAGACGCCGGCGCCGACACCTTTGTGGCCGGCAGCGCTATTTTTGGCAAGCCTGACTACCAAGCGGTGATTGACCAAATGCGCGTGGCGCTGGGCTAACTGTCGCCCTGCGCAAAAGCGTGCATCCCCGAGACGATGGACTTAGCGCGGCCGCCCTTGAGCGGCGACTCAAACTTGAGCACGTAACTTCTTCCACGCCCACGCCCACGCCCACGCCCACGCCCACGCGGCTGAGCGCTGACTTTTTCCTTGTTACAGAGCAGACATTGCAGTGTCCTGCCATGCGCCCATCTTCGTCCTCAGTCTCCCTGCAAGATATGCCTGTCACCAAGATTAGAAGAAAGGTTGGTACCAATGACTGAATATCCATTGGTATTTGTAGCCGTACTGGCTAAGCAGAAAGAGAAGATGCTGCCTGCGTGGCTTAAGTCTTTAGAACAATGGGACTACCCAAAGGATAGGGTAATTTTGTATGTGCGCAGTAACAACAACACGGATAAATCGGAGGCAATACTCGAGCAGTGGCTATCAATGAACGGCAAGTGGCACCACCTTGTTGTCACAGATTTCTCCGACATCGAAGAACCAGTGCACAAGTTCGACGTGCATGAGTGGAACCCTGTCAGATTCAAGGCACTCGGTGCTATCAGAGAACGCAGCGTTGAACTGGCACTCCAATCACAGGCAGAGTTCTATTGGGTGATAGATGTGGACAACTTCGTGCTGCCACACACCTTGCGCACCCTTGTAGGACTAAATTTGCCCGTTGTGGCGCCGCTCCTACGGTATGCAGTGACACCAGAAGAGGAACAACACAAGCCATACAGCAACTATCACCTGTTGACTAACGCCAATGGCTATTACCTGGATGATGCGAGGTACTACACAGTACTCAATCGTGAGATCACCGGACTGATAAAGTGTGATGTAGTGCACTGCACCTATCTGCTTCGTCGCGATGTATTTAAGGATGTCAGATACTTAGATGGTAGCGATGACTACGAGTACGTTATCTTTAGCCGCGAACTACGCAGGCAGGGCATACCTCAGTACCTGGACAGCCGTGAGGTATACGGGCACCTTACATTGAAAGAGAATGTAGACGCTTGCGTATATTGGATGAAGGTACTCAGTGAAAGTAAAGCCTACTCAGCCATAGCTGCATGAAATCAGACCTGCTGGCGCTGGCCGCCATTGCCCTGTGGGGCACGTTGGCGCCCTTGGGCGTGCAATTGGCGCACATCCCGCCTTTTATGTTGACGGGGCTGGGCTTGCTGGTGGGCAGCCTCATTTCGCTGCCGCTGGCGCGGTTTCGTTTGAGCCGCTGGCAGGTGCCGCTGCCCACCTTGTTGGTGGGGGTGTACGGCCTGTTTGGCTTTCACTTTTTGCTGTTCATCGCCCTGCGCAACGCGCCTGCCGTAGAGGCCAACCTCATCAACTACCTGTGGCCGCTGGGCATGGTGGTGATGGCGCCTTTGTTTTTAAAAGATGTGCAATTGCTCGGGCGCCACATCGTGGCGGCCTTGATTGGCTTTACCGGCGCGGCCATTGCCATCTTGGGGCGGGGAGGCCAGTCGGACGCGGCAGTGGAGTTCCACAGTGGCTACGTGATCGCGCTGGCCTCTGCTTTTGTGTGGGCTAGCTATTCGCTGCTCACGCGCCGCTTGCCTGCGTTTCCCACGGCTGCGGTGGGTGGATTTGCCGCGGCGTCGGGTGTGTTGTCTTTGGTCTGCCACGCGCTGCTGGAGCCCGCCGTGGCGCTCAGCACGCAAGACCTGGTGTTGATCGCCATCCTGGGCCTGGGGCCCTTGGGTGGGGCCTTCTTTTTGTGGGACGCGGCCATCAAATTGGGCGACACGCGGCGCATTGGCCTCCTGGCTTTTGCCACGCCGATTTTGTCGACCGTGATGTTGCTGCTCACCACCGGGCAGGCACTGCAGTGGAATGTGGCAGTGGCCGCTGCGCTGGTGGTGGGCGCTGCCTGGTTGGGCAGCCGGTAAAAGAGGCGCAGTGGTCTAGTTGAGCGCCATGCTCAGCTTGCGCCGGTAGGCGGACACCAGCTGGGCTTGCGGGTCTTCGTTGACCACGGCTTTACCCAGCAGCTCAATGCCACCGGCGGCCTTGCCCGTGTCGTTGCCGGCCTTGGGCTTGGGTGGTGTGAGCAGCTCCAAAATGGCGACAAAGGTTTTGCGCGCCACGGCGTCATTCCAGGTCTTGTCGCGCATGATGATTTCCAGCAGCTCGTCCATGGACTCGGTCCACATGCCGCCCACCATCAGCACGCGCGCTTTGGCCAGGCGGGTGTCAAAGTCGCGCTTGTTGGCGGCAATCAGGGCGTCAAATTGATCCGGGCCCCAGGTGCCCCGCGGGTCGGACATGACAAAGTTGATGGCATCCAAAAACTGGCCCAGTGCCTCAAAGCGCAGCTGGCGCGGAATGGCGGCCAGTGCAGGCGCGAGTGCGGCGGCCGCGTCGTCCAGCGCGTTGGTTTCGATCAGCAGCTTGACGTAGTCAAAGCGCGCATCGTCGTTGCCGGGGTCGATCGTCAGCGTCTCGTGCAGCTTGTTGAGCGCAGCTTGCGGGTCACCTGCGGCCAGCAGGGCTTGCGCGTCTTCGGCGTTCTCTTGTGCCGCCATGTCCTCAAGGCTTGGCAGGTGCTTGTTCAAAAAGCCCTTGAGCTGGCCCTCAGGCACTGCGCCCATAAAGCCATCCACCGGCTTGCCCCCGATCATCAGCACGCAGGTCGGAATGCTCCGAATGCCAAAGGCTTTGGAGAGCTGCTGCTCCTGGTCGGAATCAATTTTGACGAGCTTGAAGCGGCCTTCGTATTCCAGCTCCACCTTTTCCAGCAGCGGGCCAATCACCTTGCACGGGCCGCACCAGGGCGCCCAAAAGTCGAGCAGCACAGGCACCTGGTGTGAGGCCGCAATGACTTCGGTTTCAAAGTTTTCCAGGGTGACGTCGATCATTTGCAGGTACTCGGGGTGTAAAAAGTAAAATTGCGGGTCTAGCTTCGCGGCCTGCAGGCCGCTTTATCCAAGGCGGCGGCGCAGGCCGGCGCTTTCAACACTATGACCACCATCCAAATCGGCGTTGTGATGGGCTCCAGTTCCGACTGGGAGACCATGCAACACGCGGTACAGATTCTCCAACAGTTTGGCATTGCTTTCGAAGCGCAGGTGCTTTCGGCCCATCGCATGCCCGACGACATGTACACCTATGCCGAAGCGGCCGCGCAACGCGGCTTGCGCGCCATCATTGCCGGTGCCGGTGGTGCGGCGCATTTGCCGGGCATGCTGGCCGCCAAGACCACGGTGCCGGTGCTGGGAGTGCCGGTGGCCAGCAAGCACTTGCAGGGCGTGGATTCGCTCTACAGCATCGTGCAAATGCCCAAGGGCGTGCCGGTAGCCACCTTTGCCATTGGCGCGGCCGGTGCGGCCAACGCAGCGCTGTTTGCCGTGGCCATGCTGGCCAGTGGTGACGCAGCATTGCGCGCCCAACTCGACGCTTTTCGCGCTGAACAAACTGCCGCCGCCCGCGCCATGGAGCTGCCCATGACCCACGCGAGCGTGGGCGTGGCCGGACTATGAATGACACCTTGAAACCTGTGTTGCCCGGCACCCTGCTAGAGGGCCGCTCTGCCACGCTGGGCGTGATGGGCGGTGGCCAGTTGGGCCGCATGTTTGTGCACGCGGCGCAGGCCATGGGTTATGCCACTGCGGTGCTGGACCCTGATCCGCAAAGCCCCGCCGGCTTGGTCAGCCACCACCATATCCAAACCGCCTACACCGATGCGGCAGGACTGTCCAGGTTGGCCGCGTGTTGCGACGCCATCACCACCGAATTTGAAAACGTGCCTGCAGACGCGCTGCGCACTTTGGCTGGGCTGCGGCGAGTGGCACCGGCGGCGTCCGCCGTTGCGATTGCCCAGGACCGGGCGGCAGAAAAAG
>CAIYRQ010000065.1 GCA_903928635.1 uncultured beta proteobacterium
CTGCCGCTGCTTAATAGCCGGCTGCTTGACCCCACACAGTTTCAGTTTTACCAACCGTTTTAACCAATATTTAGGAAATTTAACATGGCATTCGATAAAGACGCATTTTTGACCGCGCTGGACAGCATGACGGTCATGGAACTCAACGACCTGGTGAAAGCCATCGAAGAGAAGTTTGGTGTGAGCGCTGCCGCTATGGCTGCTCCCGCAGCAGGTGGTGGTGGCGGTGCTGCTGCAGCTGCTGAAGAGCAAACCGAATTCAATGTTCTGCTGGCGGACGTCGGCGCGAACAAGGTTTCGGTCATTAAAGCTGTGCGCGAAATCACCGGTCTGGGCTTGAAAGAAGCCAAAGACCTGGTCGACGCTGCTCCCAAGGTGGTTAAAGAAGCAATGGCCAAGGCCGACGCTGAAGCTGCTAAGAAGAAGCTCGAAGAAGCTGGCGCCAAGGTCGAACTCAAGTAATTCGGTTGGGGGATGCTGCGCATTTCGGTGCGCAGTGCCCCTCGCGCGATTTACACAAAGCTGGTTTTCGGACCAGCTTTTTGTGCTTACAGAGCACACCTGAAAGAACGGTTTTGAGAGCCGTACTTTCAAGTGTCTTCTGACCCAGACTGCAGAAGATGCCTTGGTTCGGGTTGCGTGCAATGCGCAACCGTCCGC
The DNA here is from genome assembly GCA_903928635.1 of uncultured beta proteobacterium. Taxonomy (GTDB): domain Bacteria; phylum Pseudomonadota; class Gammaproteobacteria; order Burkholderiales; family Burkholderiaceae_C; genus Allorhodoferax. Next base: position 661 of record CAIYRQ010000065.1, read on the forward strand.
CAATGATTGGTAGTGGCCAATCACCAAGAACAGACCCACAGTCACCCAGGACCCCCAGGAATCCTCAGCCTTTGCCCGGAGATCTAATGGCTTATACATACACAGAACGCAAGCGAATTCGCAAAAACTTCGGTAACCGCGATAGCGTGCTCGAGATACCTTACCTGCTGCAAATGCAAAAAGACGCATACATCGCGTTTTTGCAAGCGGATGTAGCCCCCAAGAAACGCACGCAGGAAGGCCTGCAAGCGGCGTTTGAAGCGGCTTTCCCCATCGTTTCGCACAACGGCTTTGTCGAGATGAAGTACCTTGAGTACAACCTCGCCAAGCCCGGATTTGATGTGCGCGAGTGCCAAACCCGTGGTCTGACCTTTGCGTCTGCTGTGCGCGCCAAAGTTCAACTCATCATTTATGACCGCGAGTCGTCGACCAGCCAGAACAAGGTGGTCAAAGAAGTGAAAGAGCAAGAGGTCTACATGGGCGAAGTGCCTTTGATGACCAGCAAGGGCTCGTTCATCATCAACGGCACCGAGCGCGTGATCGTGTCTCAGTTGCACCGTTCGCCGGGCGTGTTTTTCGAGCACGACAAAGGCAAGACCCACAGCTCGGGCAAATTGCTGTTCTCGGCCCGCATCATTCCTTACCGTGGCTCGTGGCTGGACTTTGAATTCGACCCGAAAGACTTGCTGTACTTCCGCGTGGACCGCCGCCGCAAGATGCCGGTCACGATTTTGCTCAAGGCCATTGGCCTGAACAATGAATCCATCCTGGCGAATTTCTTCGTCAACGACACCTTCCGCTTGATGGACAGCGGCGCACAAATGGAATTTGTGGCCGAGCGTCTGCGCGGTGAAGTGGCGCGTTTCGACCTGACCGACAAGTCGGGCAAGGTCATCGTGGCCAAAGACAAGCGTGTGACCGCACGCCACACCCGTGAACTGGAGCAGTCAGGCACTACGCATATCAGCGTGCCCGAAGACTTCCTGATCGGCCGCGTCGTGGCCCGCAACATTGTGGAAGCCGAGACCGGCGAAATCGTGGCCAAAGCCAACGAAGAGCTGACCGAAGCCTTGCTGAAAAAGCTGCGTTCCTCGGGTATCAACGAAATTGCGTGTATTTACACCAATGAGCTGGACCAGGGTGCTTACATTTCGCAAACCCTGCGCACCGATGAGACGGTGGACGAGTTTGCCGCCCGCGTGGCCATCTACCGCATGATGCGCCCCGGCGAGCCGCCGACCGAAGACGCCGTGCAAGCGCTGTTCCAGCGTCTGTTCTACAACCCCGACACCTATGACCTGTCCCGCGTGGGCCGCATGAAGTTCAACGCCAAGATGGGCCGTGCCGAGTCGACCGGCCCCATGGTGCTGACCAATGAAGACATTTTGTCGGTCGTCAAGATCCTGGTGGACCTGCGCAATGGCCGCGGCGATGTCGACGATATCGACCATTTGGGTAACCGCCGCGTGCGTTGCGTTGGCGAATTGGCGGAGAACCAATACCGCACCGGTTTGGCGCGCATCGAAAAGGCTGTGAAAGAGCGTTTGGGCCAGGCTGAGCAAGAGCCCTTGATGCCGCACGACCTGATCAATTCCAAGCCGATTTCTGCGGCACTCAAGGAATTCTTCGGTGCCTCGCAGCTGAGCCAGTTCATGGACCAGACCAATCCCTTGTCCGAGATCACCCACAAGCGCCGCGTGTCGGCACTTGGCCCGGGCGGTTTGACGCGTGAGCGTGCCGGCTTTGAAGTGCGTGACGTGCACGTGACCCACTACGGTCGTGTGTGCCCCATTGAAACGCCGGAAGGTCCCAACATTGGTCTGATCAACTCGCTGGCTTTGTACGCCCGTTTGAACGAGTACGGCTTCATTGAAACCCCGTACCGTCGCGTGGCCGATGGCAAGGTCACGATGGACATTGATTACCTCTCGGCCATCGAAGAAGGCAAGTACGTTATTGCCCAGGCCAATGCGGCTTTGGACAAAGACGGCGTGCTGACCGGTGAGCTGGTGTCTGCCCGTGAAAAAGGCGAATCCATTTTGTGCGGCGCTGAGCGCGTGCAGTACATGGACGTGTCGCCTGCACAGATCGTGTCCGTGGCCGCTTCGCTCGTGCCCTTCCTGGAGCATGACGATGCGAACCGCGCACTGATGGGCGCGAACATGCAGCGTCAAGCGGTGCCTGTGTTGCGTCCTGAGAAAGCCTTTGTCGGTACCGGCATCGAGCGCGTCTCTGCCGTCGACTCCGGCACCGTGGTCACGGCCACCCGTGGCGGTATCGTGGACTATGTCGACGCTACCCGTGTGGTGATTCGTGTCAACGACGCCGAAGCGCAAGCCGGTGAAGTGGGCGTGGACATCTACAACCTGATCAAGTACCAGCGTTCCAACCAAAACACCAACATCCACCAGCGTCCTATCGTCAAGAAGGGCGACAAGCTGGAGCGCGGTGATGTGATCGCCGACGGCGCATCCACCGACCTGGGCGAACTCGCGCTGGGTCAGAACATGCTCGTGGCCTTCATGCCTTGGAACGGCTACAACTTCGAAGATTCGATTTTGATCAGCGAGCGCGTGGTGGCCGAAGACCGCTACACCTCGATCCATATCGAAGAGCTCGTGGTCATGGCGCGTGACACCAAGCTCGGTGCGGAAGAAATCACCCGTGATATTCCTAACCTGAGCGAGCAACAGCTCAATCGTTTGGACGAGTCCGGCATCATCTACGTGGGCGCGGAAGTGCTGCCAGGCGACACCCTGGTCGGCAAGGTCACACCCAAAGGTGAAACCACACTCACACCCGAAGAAAAGCTGCTGCGCGCCATCTTCGGCGAGAAAGCCAGCGATGTGAAAGACACCTCGCTGCGCGTGGACCAGGGCAGCTCCGGCACCGTCATCGACGTGCAGGTGTTCACCCGCGAAGGCATTACCCGCGACAAGCGTGCACAGCAGATCATTGACGACGAGTTGAAGCGTTTCCGCCTCGACCTGAACGACCAGATCCGCATCGTGGAAGCGGACGCGTTTGACCGTATTGCCAAGTTACTGGACGGCAAAGTGGCCAACGGCGGCCCGCAAAAGCTGGCCAAAGGCAGCAAGATCGACCGTGCCTACCTCGACTCTGTCGAGAAATTCCACTGGTTCGACATTCGTCCGGCCGACGACGCTGTGGCATCACAGCTGGAAAGCATCAAAGCGTCGCTGGATCAAACCCGCCACAGCTTTGACCTGGCTTTCGAAGAAAAGCGCAAAAAGCTCACCCAAGGCGACGAGTTGCCCGCAGGCGTGCTCAAGATGGTCAAGGTCTACATCGCGGTCAAGCGCCGCCTGCAGCCTGGTGACAAGATGGCCGGCCGCCACGGTAACAAGGGCGTGGTGTCCAAGATCGTTCCGGTCGAAGACATGCCCTACATGGCTGACGGCACGCCCTGCGACATCGTGCTCAACCCGCTGGGCGTGCCTTCGCGGATGAACGTGGGTCAGGTGCTTGAAGTGCATTTGGGCTGGGCCGCCAAGGGTCTGGGTCAACGCATTGGCGACATGCTGCAAGCCGAGACCAAGATGGCTGAGATGCGCAAGTTCCTGGACGCGGTCTACAACGGTTCCGGCCGCAAGGAGGACTTGTCCACGCTCAGCGACGATCAAGTCCTCGAGATGGCTGCCAACCTGCAGGGCGGTGCGACCTTCGCAACGCCGGTGTTTGATGGTGCGTCGGAAGAAGAAATCCGCGGCATGCTGAAGCTGGCTTACCCCGACGACGTGGCCAAGGCCAAGGGCCTGACCGCCACGCGCACCCAGGCCAACCTGTTTGACGGCCGCACCGGTGAAGCGTTTGAGCGCCCCACCACCGTGGGCTATATGCACGTGCTGAAACTTCACCATTTGGTGGACGACAAGATGCATGCGCGTTCGACCGGTCCTTACAGTCTGGTCACGCAGCAGCCTTTGGGCGGTAAAGCCCAGTTCGGTGGACAGCGTTTTGGTGAGATGGAAGTGTGGGCGCTGGAAGCCTACGGCGCGTCCTACGTCTTGCAAGAGATGTTGACCGTCAAGTCCGATGACGTGCAAGGCCGTACCAAGGTGTACGAGAGCATTGTCAAGGGCGAGCACTCTATTGAGGCCGGCATGCCGGAATCGTTCAATGTGTTGGTCAAGGAAATTCGTTCCCTGGGCCTGGACATCGAGCTCGAGCGCTCCTGAGGTTTTGCGGGGCAGATTGCAGCGCTTTCTGCCCTCCACTGATTAATAAGGAATTTCCATGAAATCATTACTCGACCTGTTTAAGCAGTTCACGCCGGATGAGCATTTCGACGCCATCAAAATCGGCATGGCCTCACCCGAGAAAATCCGCTCTTGGTCTTTTGGCGAAGTGAAGAAGCCCGAGACCATCAACTACCGCACCTTCAAGCCTGAGCGTGACGGCCTGTTTTGCGCCAAGATCTTCGGGCCTATCAAGGACTATGAATGCTTGTGCGGCAAGTACAAGCGCCTCAAGCACCGTGGTGTGATCTGCGAGAAGTGCGGTGTTGAAGTCACCCAGACCAAAGTTCGTCGCGAGCGCATGGGCCACATTGATCTGGCCGCACCTTGCGCCCATATCTGGTTCTTGAAATCTCTGCCCAGCCGTTTGGGTCTGGTGCTGGACATGACCCTGCGGGACATTGAACGCGTGCTCTACTTTGAAGCATATGTCGTGACCGACCCCGGCATGACCCCGCTGAAGAAGTTCAGCATCATGACCGAAGACGACTTCGACGCCAAATTCAAAGAATACGGCGACGAGTTCCAGGCCAAGATGGGCGCCGAAGGTATCAAGGACCTGCTGCAAAGCATCGACATCGAAGGTTCGATCGAGAAGCTGCGCAACGACCTGACCGGCTCTGAGCTGAAAATCAAGAAGAACTCCAAGCGCCTCAAAGTGCTCGAAGCCTTCAAAAAATCGGGCATCAAGCCCGAGTGGATGGTGCTCGAAGTGCTTCCCGTGCTGCCACCTGATTTGCGTCCCCTGGTGCCTCTGGACGGTGGCCGCTTTGCGACCTCGGATCTGAACGATCTGTACCGTCGCGTCATCAACCGCAACAGCCGTCTGCGCCGTTTACTGGAACTCAAAGCGCCTGAAATCATTGCCCGCAATGAAAAGCGCATGTTGCAAGAGTCGGTGGACTCCTTGCTGGACAACGGCCGCCGCGGCAAAGCCATGACCGGCGCCAACAAGCGCGCGCTCAAGTCTTTGGCCGACATGATCAAAGGCAAGTCTGGCCGATTCCGCCAAAACTTGCTGGGCAAGCGCGTCGATTACTCGGGTCGTTCGGTGATTACCGTGGGCCCCACCCTCAAGCTGCACCAGTGCGGTCTGCCCAAGTTGAGGGCCTGGGAGTTGTTCCAGCCCTTTATCTTCGCGCGCCGGGAAGCCATGGGCATTGCCACCACCATCAAGGCGGCCAAGAAGGAAGTGGAATCCGGCACCCCCGTGGTGTGGGACATTCTGGAAGAGGTCATCAAAGAGCACCCCATCATGCTCAACCGTGCGCCTACGCTGCACCGCTTGGGCATCCAGGCCTTTGAGCCCATCCTGATTGAAGGCAAAGCCATTCAGTTGCACCCGCTGGTTTGCTCGGCTTTCAACGCCGACTTCGACGGTGACCAAATGGCCGTTCACGTACCGCTGTCGGTGGAAGCGCAAATGGAAGCCCGCACGCTGATGCTGGCCTCCAACAACGTGCTGTTCCCTGCCAACGGCGAACCCTCTATCGTTCCGTCGCAAGACGTGGTGCTGGGTCTGTACTACACGACCCGTGAGCGCATCAACGGCAAGGGCGAAGGTCTGATCTTTGCCGACACCGGTGAAGTGCAGCGCGCATTTGACGCGGGCGAAGTGGAACTCAACTCCCGCATTAACGTGCGTTTGACCGAGTACACCAAGAACAAAGAAACCGGCGAATTCGAGCCCAGCACCAAGCTGTGGGAAACCACCGCAGGCCGCGCGCTCTTGTCGGAAATCTTGCCCAAGGGCCTTCCTTTTGCCAACCTGAACAAGGCGCTTAAGAAGAAAGAAATTTCCAAGCTGATCAACGTGTCTTTCCGCAAGTGCGGCTTGAAAGAGACCGTGGTGTTTGCCGACAAACTGCTGCAAGCGGGCTTCCGTTTGGCGACCAAGGCCGGTATCTCGATCTGTATCGACGACATGTTGGTGCCGCAAGAAAAGCACGAAATCATCAGCCGCGCTCAAACCGAAGTCAAAGAAATCGAGAAGCAGTATGTTTCCGGTTTGGTGACTTCTGGCGAGCGTTACAACAAGGTGGTGGACATCTGGGGCAAGTCGGGCGACGAAGTGTCCAAGGTCATGATGGCCAAGCTCTCCAAAGAGATGGTGATTGATCGCCACGGCAAAGAAGTGGCCCAGGAGTCCTTCAACTCCATCTACATGATGGCCGACTCCGGTGCGCGCGGCTCTGCCGCTCAGATCCGTCAGGTGGCGGGTATGCGCGGTTTGATGGCCAAGCCTGACGGCTCCATCATCGAGACACCCATCACCGCCAACTTCCGCGAAGGCTTGAATGTGTTGGAGTACTTCATCTCCACCCACGGTGCTCGTAAAGGTCTGGCCGACACGGCGTTGAAAACCGCCAACTCGGGTTACCTGACACGCCGCCTGGTGGACGTGACGCAAGATCTGGTCGTGACCGAGCAGGACTGCGGTACCCACAACGGCTACCTGATGCGCGCCATCGTCGAAGGCGGTGAAGTGATCGAGTCCCTGCGTGACCGCGTGTTGGGCCGTACCGTTGCAGAAGACGTGCTGCATCCCGAAACCCGTGCGGTGGTTGCGCCTGCAGGCACCATGCTCGACGAAGACGCCATTGAGGAACTCGAAGCCTTCGGTGTGGACGAGGTCAAAGTGCGTACCGCACTGACCTGCGAAACCCGCTTTGGTATTTGCGCCAAGTGCTACGGACGCGATTTGGGCCGTGGCGGCTTGATCAACCACGGCGAAGCTGTCGGTGTGATTGCTGCCCAGTCGATTGGCGAACCCGGCACCCAGCTGACCATGCGTACCTTCCACATCGGTGGTGCAGCGTCGCGTGCGGCCATTGCCTCCAGCGTGGAAGCCAAGTCCAGCGGCAATATCGGCTTTAACGCCACCATGCGCTATGTGACCAACAGCAAGTCGGAGTTGGTGGTGATTTCCCGCTCCGGCGAAATCGTGATCCATGACGAGCATGGTCGCGAGCGTGAGCGCCATAAAGTGCCTTACGGCGCAGTGCTCAGCGTCAAAGCTGACCAAGCCATCAAGGCCGGTGCAATTCTGGCCAACTGGGATCCATTGACCCGCCCCATCATTACCGAGTTCGCTGGTAAAGCGCATTTCGAGAACGTGGAAGAAGGCTTGACCGTGGCCCGCCAGGTGGACGAGGTCACCGGCTTGTCCACTCTGGTGGTCATCGACCCCAAGCGCCGTGGTTCTGCCAAGATCGTGCGTCCGCAGGTCAAACTGATCGATGCCTCCGGCAAGGAAGTCAAGATTCCCGGTACCGACCATGCAGTGACCATCGGCTTCCCCGTGGGCGCGCTGGTGCAAGTGCGTGACGGCCAAGACGTGGGCCCTGGCGAAGTGCTGGCCCGTATCCCTATCGAAGGTCAAAAGACCCGCGACATTACCGGCGGTTTGCCGCGTGTGGCCGAGTTGTTCGAAGCCCGTTCACCCAAAGACAAGGGTGTCTTGGCTGAGGCGACCGGTACCATTTCGTTCGGTAAAGAAACCAAAGGCAAAGTCCGTTTGCAGATCACCGACCCCGAAGGCAAAGTCTGGGAAGAGCTGGTGCCCAAGGAAAAGAACATCCTGGTGCACGAAGGCCAGGTCGTGAACAAGGGCGAGTCCGTGGTGGACGGTCCGGCCGACCCCCAAGACATTCTGCGTTTGCTGGGTTCGGAAGAACTGGCGCGCTACATCGTCGACGAAGTGCAGGACGTGTACCGTTTGCAGGGTGTGAAGATCAACGACAAGCACATTGAAGTGATCGTTCGCCAAATGCTGCGTCGCGTGGTCGTGGAAAGCGCAGGCGACTCCGGCTACATCAATGGCGAGCAAGTGGAGCGCTCCGAGATGCTTAACACCAACGACGCTTTGCGCGCCGATGGCAAGATCCCGGCGACCTTCACCAACTTGCTGCTCGGTATCACCAAAGCATCCTTGTCCACTGACAGCTTCATCAGCGCGGCTTCCTTCCAGGAAACCACCCGCGTATTGACCGAAGCTGCCATCATGGGCAAGCGGGATGAGTTGCGTGGTCTGAAAGAGAACGTCATTGTGGGTCGCCTGATTCCTGCGGGAACCGGCATGGCCTACCATGAAGCCCGCCAGGTGCGCGAGCAGATGGACGACTCTGAACGCCGTGCCATCGCCGAAGCCGACGCTGCCGAATTGGCGGGAGACGCTGAGGGTGGTGAACAAGCCGCCGAGCAGGATGCTGCCGCTGAATAAGCCTGCATCGCGCTAAGCAAGCGTACCCCGGGTTTATCGTTGATAGGCCCGGGGTATTTTTTTCAGGAGTGTGCAGATGAACATAGCCTTGCCGTGGATCGCGGGCGCGCTCGTCGTTTTTTGGCTCGTCGGCGTCCACAACCGCCTGCTGCGCTTGCGCGCCGCGGCGGTTGATGCGCGTGCCGTTTTTGAGCGCACGCTGCGGTCTTTGATTGCGGTGGCAAGCGAGGCCGTGTCCAGCGCCAAGGCGTCTGAATCTATTTGCAGTGCGTTGGAGGCTGCTGCATTGGCATTGGAAGCCGGTCTGAAAAGCTACAAGGCACCGCGCCGGTTTTTTTGGTCCGCTCAAGAGCGCGTGGATGTGGGCGCATTGTGGGAGCGTTTGCAGCAAGCCTGGCTTGCCTATGCGGTGGCTGCTGAAGGGGTGGAGGAGCCTGCGGTTCTTCAGGCACTGCGCGACCGCTGGCACGCCGCCGACACGCAGGCCCCCTTGGATCGAAGCGCGGCAAACCTCACCATCGCCGACTACCAAGCTGCGCTCAGCCAGGCCCCGGCCGCATGGATTTCACGCTTGATTGGATTTCGTTGGATGGCCCTTCTGTGAGGTGGACATGGACGTAGCGCCCGACTCCGTGCCCCTGTGGCGCCAGCTTCAAGCCACCGCTGCAGTGATCGCCGCCGTGCGCAAGGGAGCGTCGGGCACCGCTGCTGTTGAAAACGTGGCCGCCTCTTTGCGCCCTGGTGTGCAGGCCCTGGCCTTCCATGTCTGGCGCAATCTGGGGCGTGCCCAAGCGCTGCGCAGTGCCCTGGTGACGCGCATGCCAGCGCCCGCCACCGACGCGCTTTTGTGCGTCGCACTGGCATTGGCGTGGGACGAGTCCACTGCGCCCTACGACGCCTTCACACTGGTCAACCAAGCGGTGGAGGCACTGAAACGCACACCCGCGAGCGCCGCCCACGCGAATTTCGTCAATGCCTGTTTGCGCCGGTTCCTTCGCGAGCGTGCCGCATTGGTCGCGGCCACCGACGGCGATCTTGAAGCCCGTTGGAACCATCCTCGCTGGTGGGTGGAAAGATTGCAACGCGAATACCCACAGCAGTGGCAGGCCATACTCACAGCCGCCAATAGCCATCCGCCGATGACGCTGCGGGTGAACGTGCGCAAGTCCAGTGTGGGTCAATACCTTGCGCAGTTGCACGCCCAAGGCATTGCTGCGCATGCGGGGGCTGGCCAAGTGATTTATTTGGCACAGGCCGTGCCAGTGAACCAATTGCCGGGCTTCTCGCAGGGCGTGGTTTCGGTGCAGGACGCTGCAGCGCAAATGGCTGCGCCCCTGCTTTTGCAAGGCGTGGGCTCCTCGCCGCGCGTGCTCGACGCCTGTGCAGCACCCGGCGGCAAGACGGCGCACCTGCTTGAATTGTCGGACGCTTCTGTGACCGCCATCGAGCTCGATGCGCGGCGCATGCAGCGCGTGGGTCAAACCTTAGACCGCCTGGGTCTGCAGGCCCAACTGCACGTGGGCGATGCGTCGCGGACGCAGGACTGGTGGGACGGTGTGCCCTTTGATGGCATCTTGCTCGACGCACCGTGCACCGCCTCTGGCATTGTCCGCCGCCACCCCGATGTGCGCTGGTTGCGCCGGGAATCCGATATATCCCAATTGGCGCAGCTACAACAAAAAATCCTCGATGCACTGTGGCCGCTGTTGCAACCCGGCGGGCGCATGGTTTATTGCACGTGTTCGGTGTTTAGGGCCGAAGGGTCCGAGCAGGTGAAGCGATTTGTTGCGCACCAGGCGGATGCGCATTGGCTGCCTTCGCCCGGCCACCTTCTGCCCGGTAATGGGGGGCAGGCCAAGCTGGGCGACAATCCGGCCCATGACCACGATGGCTTCTTTTATGCCGTGCTGGAAAAGCGCATTGCCTAAGTGCCTGCTGCCCTTGCTACAGGGCTTGCTGGCATTCGCCTGTGCGCTGCTTCTGGGGTCTGCAGCGCACGCCCAAAATGCCGCAGAGTTGCAGCAGCTGCGGGCGGACCGCTTGGGCAGCGATGTGCTGGTGTCGGCCAACGTTATCTTCGACCTTCCCCCAGTGGTTGAAGACGCGCTGGCCAAAGGCATTCCTTTGTACTTCTTGGTAGAGGCCGACCTGCTTCAGGAGCGTTGGTACTGGTACGACAAAAAAATCAGCTCCGCCCAACGCCAGCTGCGACTTGTTTACCAGCCACTTACTCGCCGCTGGCGTATCAACGTCACGTCCGGTCCCGGCGGTGACAACACTTTGGGTTTGTCGTTGAGCCAAAACTACGACACCTTGACCGAGGCATTGGCCACGATCAAGCAAATCTCTCGCTGGAAGGTCGCTGAAATGAGCGACGCCGAAGCGGCGGCCAAGTACCGCGTCGAGTTGCGTTTCCGTTTGGACTTGGGCCAACTTCCTCGGCCTTTCCAGATTGGAGCGATTGGCCAGTCGGAGTGGGACATTCAAACCAGTGGCCGCATGTCCCTGCGCGCCGACACGATGAAATGAGCAACCCCAACGTCAACGCGCAGGCGGGTTCGGTCAACCAACTTGGAAGTACCAGAAGCATTCGCAGAGCAGTCACCCTGGGCGCGGCGCTAATGGTGTTGATTGGCCTGGTGTTGCTGTACATGCTGACCCAAGCCACCAATAACCGTGAAATGTACGAGCAAAACTACGCGCGACTTTTCAGCGTGAACGTGGTGGTGGCGGGAAGCCTGCTCCTGGCGATTGTGTGGGTCGCATTGCGCCTGCTACAGCGTGTGCGGCAGGGCCGGTTTGGCAGCCGACTGTTGGTCAAAATTGCCACTATCTTCGCGCTGGTCGGTGTGGCGCCTGGCTTGTTGATTTATGTGGTGTCCTACCAATTCGTTTCGCGCTCGATCGAGACTTGGTTTGACGTCAAGGTTGAAGGTGCGTTGGAGGCGGGCTTGAGTTTGGGCCGAGTCACGTTGGATACGCTCTCTAATGACCTGGCGACCAAAGCGCGTATCGCTGCGAACCAGCTCAGTGACACCTCCGAAGGTGCGTCGGACCTTGTCTTGGCGCGCGTCATGGAGCAGCTCGGTGCAAGTGAGGCGACTGTTTGGAGCGCATCGGGCAAATTGCTCGCTAGCGTGGGACCCATTGGTTTCCAGCTCAGTCCGGACAAGCCCAACGGTAGCCAGCTGCGCACCGCGCGGGCGGAGCGCTCTGTGGCATGGGTGGAAGGCCTGGAGGACGCCGGGCCGGGCAAACTCAATCATCCACAACTCAAAGCACTGGTGCTGATCCCCACCGCCACCGTCGGTTTGGCTACAGAGCAGCGGTTTTTGTTGGTCCAGCGGGCGCTGCCTTCCAATTTCGTCACCAATGCGCTGGCGGTCGAAAGTGCCAATCGCGAATACCAGGAGCGCGCCTTAGCGCGGGAAGGCCTCAAGCGCATGTACATCGGCACCTTGACGCTGAGCCTGTTTCTGGCGGTGTTTGGTGCGATTTTGCTGGCGGTGATTTTGGGTAATCAAATTGCCAGACCCCTGCTCGTGTTGGCAGAAGGTGTGAGCCAGGTCGCTGCCGGTGACCTGACACCGAAATTGGCCATGCAAGGCAAGGACGAGCTCGGCGGTCTCACCCGCGCCTTTGCGTCCATGACCCAGCAGCTCGCCGACGCACGCCATACCGTGCAGCGAAGCATGTCGCAGGTGGATTCGGCGCGAGCCCACCTGCAGACTATTTTGGACAACCTGACCTCTGGCGTGCTCGTCTTGAACGCCGACGGCAGTGTGCGTTCGGCCAATCCCGGTGCTGCGCGCATTTTGAAGCTGCCGCTGGAGAGTTTTCGCGGCGCAACCCTTCGCCAATTGGCCGGCATGGAAACCTTCGCGGTGGGTGTGCAACAGCAGTTTTCCGAATTTTTAAGCCGACGTTTGGAACACCCCAACGACCATTGGCAGCAATCGTTTGAGCTTGGGGTTGCGCATGAAGGCATGGCCAGCGAAGCTGAACGGGCCCAGACGCTGATCGCCCGGGGTGCCATCCTGCCGGACCGCAGCCGCTTGCTGGTGTTTGACGACATTTCTGACATCGTCTCGGCCCAGCGAGCACAAGCCTGGGGCGAGGTGGCGCGCCGCCTGGCGCACGAAATCAAAAACCCACTTACACCCATCCAGTTATCGGCCGAGCGCCTGGAGATGAAACTCAGCGGTAAGTTGCAGCCCAGCGAACAAGCGGTGTTGGTCAAGTCGGTCAAAACGATTGTGGATCAGGTCGACGCCATGAAGCGCCTGGTGAACGATTTCCGCGACTACGCGCGACTACCTGCTGCAGTGTTGGTGCCAGTGGATCTCAATGCACTGGTGTCCGATGTGATGCATCTTTACGAGGCCTCGACAGTGCCCATCCAGTTGGACTTAGACGCCCAGATCCCTCGGGTACTGGGCGACGCTGAGCAGCTACGCCAAGTCCTGCACAACTTGCTGCAAAACGCGCAAGACGCGACTGAGCAAGCCATGGCAGGTTCGCCTGCTCTGCAGTCAGACGCGTCCACCGCAAGCATTGTCTTGCGTACCCAGTTGCTACCGAATTCCGGGCGGGTGCGCCTATCCGTGCTGGACCATGGCGGCGGCTTTCCCGAGAACATTCTCAAACGTGCTTTCGAGCCTTATGTCACGACCAAGCAGCGCGGCACCGGCCTGGGGCTGGCGGTAGTGAAAAAGATTGCAGACGACCACGCATCGCGCATTGAAATCAGCAACCGGGTGCAGGACGGCGTCGTCTTTGGTGCCCAGGTCTCGTTATCATTGGCGGGCGCCTAAAAGTTATTCATTTAAAAACTATTTCAACGAGCAGCGCACACATCATGGCAAATATTTTGGTGGTTGATGATGAACATGGCATACGTGATTTGCTGTGGGAAATTCTCAATGACGAGGGGCACACGGTGGAGCTGGCCGAAAACGCGGCCCAAGCCCGTGCCGCGCGGCTGCGTGAGCGTCCGGACTTGGTTTTGCTCGATATCTGGATGCCCGATACCGACGGTGTGACGCTGCTCAAAGAATGGGCGTCCAGCGGTGCGCTGACCATGCCGGTCATCATGATGAGTGGCCACGCCACGATTGATACCGCCGTCGAGGCGACAAAAATTGGCGCACTGGCCTTTTTGGAAAAGCCGGTGACCCTGCAAAAGTTGCTCAAGGCGGTGGAGCTGGGTTTGATGCGAAACACGTATGTTGCTGCGCGCCCTGCCGGCACACCGGAAATCGGCCATTCAACTGCCAACGGCACATTGATGGCGCCGCAAGCCTATGTGCCGCAAGCATCAGTCGCCTCTCTGCAGGCTTTTGACCTGGACCGCCCTTTGCGCGACGTGCGCGACGATTTTGAGCGAGCCTATTTTGAATACCAACTGGCGAAAGAGGCGGGCTCCATGACCCGTGTTTCCGAAAAGACAGGTTTGGAGCGCACCCACCTGTACCGCAAGCTCAAGCAATTGGGCGTGTCAGTAAGCCGCGGCAAACGCGGCACCTAGCCGATCACTTTACCCGGTCAGTCACGGTTGCTGACCCGATCGCCATGCAATTGCGCGGCGCCAGACTGCACGAGCTGCGCCAACCAATCGGACACCATGGCGTCAGCAGAAGATGCGCCGTTGCCCGCTTGGACCATTTGTTGGATATAGGACGTTGAGAGCGCCCAATCGACGATGGCATCCAGGCCCATGCTTTGCTGCTCCAGCAATTTGAATTTCAGCAATACCTTGCCAGCGTAATTGCGGTGGCGCTCAGGCTGGCGCTGAAAGTAGTCCAGCCGTTTGCGCGCCGTTTGCAAAGCTTGCACCACCCCGGTGAACGGAGCGCCGTGGCCCGGAATGACGGTGAGGGGCTGCAAATCCTCAATCACGTCGAGTGTTGCGCCGACCTCGTTAAAGGCGTCCTCCCCTTCAAGTTCAGGAAAGACCACGCCAAAACCGTTTTCCCACAGCGCGTCGGCGGAAATTAGCAATCGGACTTCAGGGGCAAACAGCACCACCGAATGGGGATCGTGGCCGGGCGCTGCGTGCACCTGCCACTCCAGGCCGCCCAAAGTGAGCGTACTGCCGTGCTCAAGCGTGGCGTCGATGTGGAAGGGTGGGCAGCTTTGGCCAGTCGCCTCAAAGCTCAGTTGGGCGGGCGTCCAGGGCTTGACGGCATGGGCCAGCCCAGGCGGAATATGGGTTCGCAGGGCGGGATACGCTGCTTGCAAAGCAGCATTGCCTCCGCAGTGGTCGCTGTGCAAATGGGTGTTGAGCAGCAAGTCCAGCGCTTGCCCGGCCAGCGCGTTGTGCACCAGCGCCACGGTTTGGGCGCTGTGGGTGCAGTAGCCGCTGTCAATCAGCGCTGCGTGCTGGGCGTCGCTCACCAAAATGTTATTGGAAGACAGCCAGCCTCGCTGAAACACACGCACCGACGCTGGCAATTCAACGGGGGGCGGGGCAGCTGGCATGGTGAGTGGTCAATTCGGTACGCGGTGTGTTGGAGTCTATGTCTTGACCCATGTCGCGCAGAGTCTCCAAAGAGGCTTAATTTACGCTGCAGTGCAGCATAAACTAGGGAAAACCCTTATCATTGCTGCATGAGCGGACTTCGTGAAACCCTATCCATTGTGCGGGATGCCGCCGCGGGACTCTTGCGTTGGCGCACTTCTGCAGGTGCGAGCCCCTTGCTTGGCGGCCGGTTCCCCAAGGCCGCATTGGTGCCCATTCGCGGACTGCGTCCGCGCCACCGCGCTGCCGTTTTGGCCCATTTGTTAGAACTTTCTCCCGCTGACCGCTACATGCGCTTTGGTTATGCGGCGCAGGACGCCCAGATTGAACGCTATGCGCAAAGCTTGGACTTTGACCGTGACCAGGTGTACGGCGTCTTTAACCGCCGCTTGCGCTTGATCGCCATTGCCCACCTCGCGTACGCCCAGGACCCCAAGGCTGACCGTTGCGCCGAGTTTGGCGTATCGGTGTTGCCAGCCTACCGGGGCAAAGGTCTGGGTGCCAAGTTGTTTGCGCGCGCTCAGTTGCATGCGCAGAATGACCGGATTTCGCTGTTGTTCATTCACGCTTTGAGCGAAAACAGCGCCATGCTCAAGATTGCCCGCAAGGCGGGCGCCACGGTGGAGCGCTTTGGCTCCGAGTCGGACGCTTACCTTCAGCTGCCGCGTCCCACCTTGCACTCGCAGTGGAGCGAGGCGGTTGATACCCAGATCGCCGACACCGACTACCGCCTCAAAGTCCAAGCGCACCATTTTTGGGGCTTGCTGGCAGGTTTTCAGCAGGTGCGCCAAGGTCTGCGACCCGGACAGGGCAAGCCTACGCCCTAAGGAGGTGGCGCAGGCGCTTGCGCATGGGCTATCCTAGAGGCTTCGCAAAAACGGCCTCTGTGCCCCACGTCAGTGTCAGACCCCCACCCCGCGCATCCCGCTGAAAAAGAAGACAAGCGAACCTTTCTGCAACGCTTGGCCGAATTTCTTCACCCCGGCCCCGACTCGGCCGCTGAGTTGATTGAAACCCTGGCCGAGGCCGAAGACAACAAAATCATCGGCGCCCAGTCGCGCGCCATGCTCGAAGGCGTGATCCGCATGGCCGATATGACAGCGGGTGACGTGATGGTGCCTGCCACGCGCATGGACCTGATCAACATCCAGTCCCCCATGGATGAGTTGATGCATACGGTCATCGACACCGCGCACTCGCGCTTTCCAGTGTTTGAAGGAGAGCGCGAAAACATCATCGGCACGCTCATGGCCAAAGACCTGCTCAAGTTGCAGCGTGCGCCCGAGCTCAATATCCGCGCCTTGTTGCGCCCAGCCGTGTTTGTGCCCGAGACCAAAGGCTTGAACGACTTGCTGCGCGACTTTCGCGGCTACCGCAACCACTTGGCCATCGTTATCGACGAGTTCGGCCGTGTTGCCGGGCTGATCACGATTGAAGACGTGCTGGAGCAAATCGTCGGAGAAATCGAAGACGAATTCGACATCGAGGACGACGAGGGAGACATCTTTGCCCTGCCGGACGGCGGCTACCGCGTCAACGGCGACGCGCCGATCGAACGCATAGAGACCGCCTTCAACATCAATCTTCAATCCCGCGAAGATGCCGGCGAATTCGACACCATCGGCGGCTTGGTGGCCCATGAGATGGGTCACGTTCCCAAGCGCGGTGAACGTCACCAACTCGCGGGACTTGAATTTGTCGTGCTGCACACCAAAGGTGGTGCAGTGCGCTGGTTCAAGGTCGCCCCCGTGGCACCGGTGTGAACCTTCAGCGCATTTCATTGCTCCTGCTGGCAGGAGCGATGCATGCGGCAAGTACCGGCTGGCCCGTCGATCTGGGATGGTCGCGCGGTCAAATCTTGTGGCCTTTGCACGTGGCGTCGATGGCGGTGCTGGCCGCATGCTTGCTGCGAACCCGCTCCACAGGCCAGGCTTTTCGGGCTGCGTGGGTCTTTGGCACTTCCTTTCTCGCTTGCACTTTCTGGTGGTTGTTTGTTGCCATGCACACCTACGGTGGCTTGGCAGCGCCCTTGGCTGTCTTGGCAGTGCTGCTGCTGGCAGGGGCTTTAGCCACGTACTTCGGACTGGCCTGTGGCCTGTGGTGGCGACTGGCGCAGCAGCGCCCCCGTACCGCACCTCTGCTTTTCGGTGCCCTGTGGATGATGGCCGAAATGGCGCGCGGCACCTGGCTCACCGGCTTTGGCTGGGGTGCAGGCGGCTATGCGCATCTGGACGGGCCACTGGTGTTTTATGCGCCCTGGGTCGGGGTGTACGGTATCACCGCAGTGGCCGCCGCTATGGCCATGGCCATGGCGCAGTCGGTGCTCACCAAATTGCACTTTGCCATCGCTTTGCCGCGAGGTTTTTCCTTGCGCCATCGCCGCATGTGGGGTGGTGTGGTGCTGGCGGGGCTACTGCCTTTGATAGTGCCTGCCAGCGCCAACCAATGGACGTTAAGCAGCGGAAGCCTGTCGGTCACGCTGTTGCAGGGCAACATTCCCCAAAACGAAAAGTTCGAGGTCGGCACCGGGGTTCAGCGCGCCTTGGCGTGGTACCAAGGCGAGATGCTTGCGGCACCCACCGCGCTGGTGGTAGCGCCAGAGACGGCCATTCCTCTGTTGCCAAGGGAGTTGCCAGCGGGCTATCTTGAGGCTCTGCGCGACCACTTTGCAGAAGCCGGGCGTTCCGCCATCGTGGGGATTCCCCTCGGCGACGACCGCGAGGGCTACAGCAATTCGGTGCTGGCGCTGCCAGGGGCGGGCGGGCAAGCATTACGGTATGACAAGCACCACCTGGTTCCCTTTGGTGAATTCATACCGCCCATGTTTCGCTGGTTCACCGCGCTCATGCACATTCCACTGGGTGACTTCAACCGCGGCGCGCTGGGGCAGCCCTCGTTTGAAGTGCAGGGGCAGCGCCTGGCGCCCAATATCTGTTACGAAGATTTGTTTGGTGAAGAACTGGCCACGCGCTTTACCGACGCTGCCATTGCGCCCACGGTGTTTGTGAATGTGAGCAACCTGGGTTGGTTTGGCGACACGGTGGCCGTGGACCAGCACTTGGCAATTTCGCGCATGCGTGCCCTGGAGTTTCAGCGTCCCTTTGTGCGCGCCACCAATACCGGTGCCACCGCCATCCTGGACCACCAGGGGCACATTACTGCGGCATTGCCGCGCATGACGGCTGGTGCATTGGTGGGTGAAGTACAGGGCCGCGAGGGCATGACGCCATTTGCCTGGTGGGCTTCGCGCTTTGGTTTGTGGCCCTTGTGGCTGCTGGGCTTGGCCCTGGTTTTGCCCCGTAAAATCAAGGGTTAACGCGGACAGTCCGCGTCCGCAGTTGCAGCGCTGCCAACGTGCTGTGATGCACCCACTGAATTGCCCCACCCCATGAAGACCTTTCAGCAAATCATCTTGACACTCCAGTCCTACTGGGACGCCCAGGGCTGTGCGCTCTTGCAACCCTACGACATGGAGGTCGGTGCCGGCACTTCGCACACCGCCACCTTTTTGCGCGCCATCGGCCCCGAGCCATGGAAGGCCGCCTATGTGCAGCCCAGCCGCCGCCCCAAAGACGGCCGCTACGGCGAAAACCCCAACCGCCTGCAGCACTACTACCAGTACCAGGTGGTCATGAAGCCTGCGCCCGCCAACATCTTGGATCTGTACCTGGGCTCGCTCGAAGCGCTGGGCTTCGACCTCAAGCAAAACGACATCCGCTTCGTGGAAGACGATTGGGAAAATCCCACCCTGGGCGCATGGGGCCTGGGCTGGGAAGTCTGGCTCAACGGCATGGAGGTCACGCAGTTCACCTACTTCCAGCAAGTCGGCGGCATTGACTGCAAACCCGTGACCGGCGAAATCACCTACGGACTGGAGCGCCTGGCCATGTATTTGCAGGGCGTGGACAACGTCTACAACTTGCAGTGGACCGACACCATGACTTACGGTGATGTGTACAAGCAAAACGAAGTAGAGCAATCCACCTACAACTTCGAGCACAGCGACACCGACTTTTTGTTCACTGCCTTCACCGCCCACGAAAAGCAGGCCAAGCATTTGATCGAGGTGGCGCTGGCGCTGCCCGCCTACGAGCAAGTGCTCAAGGCCGCGCACAGCTTCAATTTGCTTGATGCCCGTGGCGCCATCAGCGTGACCGAGCGCGCCGCCTACATGGGCCGCATCCGCAACCTGTCGCGCGGCGTGGCCCAGTGCTACTACGAGAGTCGCGAGCGCCTGGGCTTCCCCATGGCGCCGCGTGAATGGATTGCGCAGATGCCCAAAAAAGCCGTTGAGGCCTGAAGGCAGGAACACCGAACATGAATACTCAAAATTTGCTTGTTGAATTGTTGGTAGAAGAACTGCCGCCTAAAGCGCTGGACAAGTTGGGGAAGGCTTTTGGCAATGAATTGTGGTGGTCACTAAATAAAAATGGCTTTGTCGATGATTCTGTGATTCTTGGCACTGACATTGAGTTTTTTGCTTCACCACGCCGGCTAGGCGTCTGGATCCGTAACGTGAACGCTCGTGCAGATGACCGGCAGGTCAGACAAAAACTCATGCCTGTGGCTGTGGGCCTGGACGCTGCAGGCGCCGCCACGCCCGCGCTGCTCAAAAAGCTCCAAAGTCTGGGTGCGGATGCGTCTGCTGTGCCAGGACTTAAGCGCGCTATGGACGGCAAAGCCGAAGCCTTGTTTTTGGAAAGCAATGTGCGTGGTGCAAGCCTCGCCGAGGGTTTGCAAAAAGCGCTCACAGAGGCTATTGCCAAGCTGCCGATTCCAAAGGTCATGACCTACCAACTGGAGCGCGACTGCGAATTGCCCGGCTGGTCCACCGTGAGCTTTGTGCGCCCGGCCCACGGGTTGGTCGCATTGCACGGCAGCAGCGTGGTGCCGGTTTCTGCGCTCGGCCTGCAAGCGGGCAGCAGCACGCAAGGCCACCGCTTTGAAGCCGCCAAGTCGCCCGTGGTGATTGCCCATGCTGATGACTACGCTGCCACCTTGGCCCGCGACGGTGCAGTGATTGCCAGCTTCGAGGTGCGCCGCGCCGACATTGCGCGCCAACTCCAAGCGGCTGCGAAGGACTTGGGCGCGCAGCCGGTGGACGAAGATGATTTGTTGGACGAGGTGACTGCGCTGGTCGAGCGCCCGAATGTGCTGGTGTGCGCATTCGAAAAAGAGTTCCTCGAAGTCCCGCAAGAGTGCCTGATTCTGACCATGAAGGCCAACCAAAAGTACTTCCCGCTGCTGGACGCAGCCGGCACATTGAGCAACCGCTTTTTGATCGTGAGCAACGTCAGCCCCGCCGACCCCAGCGCGGTGATTGATGGCAATGAGCGCGTGGTGCGTCCGCGTCTGGCCGATGCGCAGTTCTTTTTCAACCAGGATCGCAAAAAGACCCTGGAGTCGCGCGTCGAAGGGCTGTCCAAAGTCGTCTACCACAACAAGCTCGGCAGCCAGGGTGACCGCATGGCGCGCGTCTGCGCCATTGCCCGGGCCATCGGCCAGCAGCTCGGTGGCGAGGCGCTGGCAGACCAGGCAGCGCACGCCGCGCGCCTAGCCAAAACCGATTTGCTGACCGATATGGTGGGCGAGTTCCCCGAGCTCCAAGGCACCATGGGCGGCTACTACGCGCGCCACGACGGCCTGTCCGATGACATCGCCCAGGCCATTGAAGACCACTACAAACCCCGCTTCGCCGGTGACAGCCTGCCGCGCAATGCCGTGGGTGTGGTGGTGGCGCTGGCCGACAAGCTCGAAACACTGGTCGGCATGTTCGGCACCGGCAATGTGCCCACCGGCGACAAAGACCCGTTTGCACTGCGCCGCCATGCGCTGGGTTTGATTCGCATGCTGATTGAGCGCGACTTGGCGCTGGACGTGACCGCCACGCTGCAAGCTGCTGTGCCCGCGTTTGGCGCCCTGATCACTGACCCCACCCAAGCCTTGGCCGACTTTGTGTACGACCGCTTGGCCGGTTCTCTGCGCGAGCAGGGCTACAGCGCGCAAGAGGTAGACGCGGTGCTGGCCTTGCGCCCGCAGCGTTTGGGTGAAGTGCCCAAGCGCCTGCTCGCCGTGCGTGCCTTTGCTGCCTTGCCGGAAAGCGCTGCGCTGGCCGCTGCCAACAAGCGCATTGGCAATATCCTGAAAAAGACCGACGCCGTGGACGCCCATGTCAGCCCGGTGTTGTTGCAGGAAGCCGCAGAGAAAGAACTCTATGCCGCCTTGCAATCCGTGCTGCCCCATGCGGATGCCGAATTTGATGCGGGCGACTACACCGCCAGCTTGCAAATCCTGGCCGTGCTGCGCACGCCGGTGGATGCATTTTTTGACGGTGTGATGGTCAATGCCGAGCAATTGGACTTGCGTCTGAACCGCCTGGGCCTGCTGCAAAGCCTGCATATGGCCATGAACCGCGTCGCCGATTTGTCCAAGCTGGCCGCCTAAGCCATGATCAAAGCGTCGGCACTCAAACTGTGCATCCTGGACCGTGATGGCACGATCAACGTGGACCGCGACGACTACGTTAAATCGGCCTTGGAATGGGAGCCATTGCCCGGTGCCTTAGATGCGATTGCGCGCATCAACCATGCGGGCTGGCATGTGGTGGTCGCCAGCAACCAGTCGGGCTTGGGTCGTGGCTTGTTTGATGTGGCTGCGCTCAACGCCATGCATGCCAAGATGCACCGCATGCTCGCGGCGGTGGGCGGTCGTGTGGATGCGGTTTTTTACTGCCCCCATGCGCCCGAAGAGGTGTGCAGCTGCCGCAAGCCCGCACCGGGTTTGTTTACCCAAATCGCCGAGCGCTACGGCGTGGAACTGACGGGCATGCCCGCAGTGGGGGACTCGGCACGCGATCTGGTGGCGGCGCAGGCGGTGGGTTGCGCACCCCACGCGGTGTTGACCGGCAAAGGCGCGGCCTACCGCGGCCAAGCCCTGCCAGCCAGTTTTCCGGCGCATACTGTGGTGCATGCCGATTTGGCAGCGTTTGCCGAATATTTGGTCGCCCAGGGCTGATTTCTGCTTGCCCCTTTAAGTTCCACGAGGTAATTCGCCGATGTCATTTGTCCGTTCGGTCTTGCACATGCTGTGGATGGTGCTGACGGTGATTCCATGGGCCACGGTGCTCATCATCACCTCGATTTTTGTGCGTGGCGACCGCTTGTGGGCCGTGGCGGCAGGCTGGCTGCGCTGCGCGATTTGGGGTGCCAAAGTCATTTTGGGTATCCAAGTGCGCGTGACCGGCATGGAGCATCTGCCGGTCGGTAAAAACAGCGGCGCGATTTTGCTGGTCAAGCACCAGTCCACGCTGGAGACGTTTTTGCTGCCCGCGCTCATGCCGCATCCGCTGGCCTATGTATTCAAAAAAGAGCTGCTGTACGTGCCATTTTTCGGTTGGTCCATGGCACGACTGGACATGATTCACATCGACCGCAGTTTGCGTGCCCGGGCTTTTGCCAAGGTGGTGTCACAGGGCAAAGAACTGCTGGCGCGCGGTGTCTGGGTCATCATGTTTCCCGAGGGCACCCGCATCCCCCGCGGCCAGCGCGGCGAGTACAAATCAGGCGGCACCCGGCTGGCCATTCAAACCGGTGTGCCGGTGTTCCCCATTGCCGTCAGCTCGGCCAAGTGTTGGCCGCGCAAGGCTTTTGTCAAACATCCCGGCATGGTGGATGTGTCCATCGGCCCGGCTATTTCCCCCGAAGGCCGCAGGCCCGAGGAAATGATCCGCGAGGTGGAGGCATGGATCGAGAATGAAATGCACCGCTTAGACCCCGAGGCTTACGCTCTCGAGACCGGCGCGCCCGCCACAGAGGCTGCTCCCAGCCCCTGAGGGCGCACCATGCACCCCTTGCTGCGCTACACCTTGGACCTGTTTGGTCCACCCGCCGGAGCGCCTGCCATCGCCGCAGCTGACCCGGCACCTCAAGCCGACGCTCCACCGCATTTCGCCCACCCCCAAGCCAGCCGTACGCTGCAGCTTGACGGCGTGCGCGTGGCGTTTTCCTTGGAGCGCGGCAAGCGCCGCACCATCGGCATGGTGGTCGGGCCCGAGGGCCTGAGCGTGCGCGCGCCGCGTTGGACGCCGCTGCGCGAAATCGATGCCGCCTTGCAAGAGAAAGCGCGTTGGATCGTGCGCAAACTCCATGAAACCACCGAGCGGCGCCAACAGCAACTGGAGCGGCAAATCGTGTGGGCTGAGGGCGCTTGCTTTCCATACCTGGGGCACACGGTGTGTGTGCATCTGGTAGGCAAGGGCGGCGTGACGCACTTGGGCGAGGCGCAGGCTTCGTCGCCCCGGCCCCTGCACCTGGCACTGCCGCAAACCGCCACGCCAGTGCAAATCCGCGCTGCGGTGCGCGCCTGGCTCATGCAAGAGGCCCGAGCCATATTTGTGCAGCGCCTGGACCACTTTGCGCCGCTCTTGCAAGTGCGCTGGACGCAGCTGGCGCTGAGCAATGCCGCCACCCGCTGGGGCAGTGCACGCAGCGATGGCAGCATCCGCCTGAACTGGCGGCTGGTGCACTGTGAGTTGGCCGTGCTGGACTATGTGGTGGCGCATGAACTCAGCCATTTGCGGGTCATGAACCACAGCCCGCGCTTTTGGGACACGGTGCGCAGCGTGGTGCCTGACTATGCCGCGCTGCGCGCCCGGCTCAAAGACGACCAGAACCTTCCGCGCTGGTAGGGCGGATTCGTCGTCTCTGCTCAGGCCGCGTGGAAGCGGTAGACGCCGTCCTCGCCCAGGCGGCGCTTGAGCTTTCCTTCAAACCACAGCAGGTGCAAGTGCGCGACCGATTCGCCCATGGCGAAGGTCATTTGGTGCAGGTCCAGCTCGCGCTTGAACATGATGGGCACGATGTCGCGTGCACTGCAGGCTTTGTCTGCACAGGCTTGCATCACCTCGTTGATGCGATCGCGGTGGTGGTCGTGCAGCTGGGTGATGCGGGTGTGCAGGCCGGTGAAAGGCTTGCCATGCGCGGGCAGGGTGAGCGTGGGCTCAGGCAGTGCGCGGAATTTGTCGATCGAGTCCAAAAACAGCTTGAGCGCATTGGCCTCGGGCTCTTGCTCGTAAACGCTCACGTTGGTCGAGATGCGCGGCAGCATCATGTCGCCGCCAATCAGCACCTGCAGTTCATCGCAGTACAGCGCAATGTGCTCAGGCGCGTGGCCGTAGCCGCTGATGCAGCGCCAGGTCCGTCCGCCAATGTGCAACACCGAGCCGTCCATCATGCGGTGGTAGCTCTCCGGCATGGACGGCACCAGCGACGGAAAGTAATTGGTGCGCGCCCGGATACTGGCCACCGACTCGGGGTCGTTCAAACCATGCTGGGCAAAGTAGGCCGCAGAGCGCTCGCCGCCAAAGCCGTTGTCGCCCATGCACGCCATGCGCGCCACCTGGTAATCGGTCGCGCTGATCCACAAGTCCACTTTCCAGCGCTCGCACAGCCAGTGCGCCAGGCCTATGTGGTCGGGGTGCATGTGGGTGGCAATCACCCGCAGAATGGGCATGCCTTCAAGCTCGTTGGTAAATATCGATTCCCACTGCGCTTTGGACTCGGGGCGGCTGATACAGCAGTCCACCACGCTCCAGCCCTCGACCCGTCCGTTGTCGGTCTCTAGCGCGTCGCGCATCAGCCAGAGGTTGATGTGGTTGAGCGCAAAAGGCAGCGCCATGCGGATCCACTTGATGCCCGGCGCGACCTCGATGCAGCGGCCCTCCTCGGGCAAGGTGTCGCCCAGGGGGTAGTGAAGTTGATTTTCGAGTTCGTTCATCGGTGTATTTTTTATGCCTCATAATTGACGTTTACGTAAACGTCAATTGCGGCCATTGTAGTGAGCGCACCCTCAGGCGCGTGTCGCCTTGGTTTGCAGTTGGACGCAGTAACCACCGGACTGTACGGGACATGGCATGAGCACCACCTTCAGCATCAGCGATCTAGCGCGCGAGTTTGACCTCACCACCCGCGCCATCCGGTTTTACGAAGACCTCGGGTTACTGCAGCCCGAGCGCACCGGTCCCATGGGGCGCAACCGGGTCTACAGCGTGCGCGACCGCACCCGGCTCAAACTCACCCTGCGCGCCAAACGCCTGGGCCTGAGCCTGACCGAAGCCAAAGACATCATCGAAACCTACGACAGCCCGCGCGACACCGGCATGCAGCTATCCAAGTTTCTGGCAGTGCTCGACGCCCACCGCGCCCGCATTGAGGAACAAATGGCCGACTTGCAGGCCAATCTGGAAGAAATCAAAGCCCACCAGCGTGAAGCCCGCGCGCTGTTGGCCAAAGCCCAACCGCCAGCCGCTGGGGCTCGTAGCAAAAAAACGCCTGTGGCCGCTTAAGCCACGCGCACCGAACACCCCCCTATTCAAAGGAACCCCCATGAACCACTTGCCCGGCCTGGACTTTCAACTTGGTGACGACGTCGACGCCTTGCGCGATGCCGTGCGTGAATTCGCGCAAAGCGAAATTGCACCGCGCGCCGCCGAGATCGACAAAAACGACCAATTCCCCATGGACCTGTGGGCCAAGATGGGCGCGCTGGGTGTGCTCGGCATCACCGTGGGCGAGGAATATGGCGGTGCCAACATGGGCTACCTGGCGCACATGGTGGCCATGGAAGAAATCTCGCGTGCCAGCGCGAGTGTGGGCCTGAGCTACGGCGCGCACAGCAATTTGTGCGTGAACCAGATCAAACGCAACGGCAGCGAAGCCCAGCGCGCCAAGTACCTGCCCAAGCTCATCAGCGGCGAGCACGTGGGTGCCCTGGCCATGAGTGAACCCGGTTCGGGCAGCGATGTGCTGAGCATGAAACTGCGTGCCGAAGACAAGGGCGGCTACTACCTGCTCAATGGCAGCAAGATGTGGATCACCAACGGACCCGATGCCAACACCCTGGTGGTCTACGCCAAGTCCGAGCCCGAGCTCGGTGCGCGCGGCGTGACTGCGTTTTTGATTGAAAAAGGCATGCCGGGCTTCTCGGTGGCGCAAAAGCTCGACAAACTGGGCATGCGCGGCAGCCACACCGGCGAGCTGGTATTCCACAACGTCGAAGTGCCCCTTGCCAATGTGCTGGGCGGTCTGAACCAGGGCGCCAAGGTGCTGATGAGCGGCTTGGACTACGAACGCGCAGTGCTCAGCGGCGGCCCGCTGGGCATCATGCAGGCCGTGATGGACAACGTGGTGCCCTACATCCACGACCGCAAGCAGTTTGGCCAGAGCATTGGCGAGTTCCAGCTCATTCAAGGCAAGGTGGCCGACATGTACACCGTGCTGCAAGCCGGTCGCTCGTTTGCCTACACCGTCGCGAAGAACCTCGATGCGTTGGGTTCAGAGCATGTGCGCCGTGTCCGCAAAGACTGCGCCAGCGTCATCTTGTGGACTGCCGAAAAAGCCACCTGGATGGCAGGCGAGGGCGTGCAGATTTTTGGCGGCAACGGCTACATCAACGAATACCCCTTGGGCCGCTTGTGGCGCGACGCCAAGCTCTATGAAATCGGCGCGGGCACCAGCGAAATCCGCCGCATGCTGATCGGCCGCGAGCTGTTTGCCGAGACCATGTAAGCAAGGAAAGATATGAGTACTGAACTGACCGAGCTGTTTGACAAAAACCGCGACTGGGCCCGCAAAACCGAAGAGCGCGAGGCGGGCTTCTTTACCCGCTTGCTGCAGCAGCAAAAGCCCGAGTATTTGTGGATTGGCTGCGCCGACAGCCGCGTGCCTGCCAACGAGCTGGTGGGCTTGCTGCCCGGTGAGCTGTTTGTCCACCGCAATGTGGCCAACCTTCTGGTGCACTCTGACCTCAATGCCTTGTCGGTCATCCAGTACGCGGTGGATGCGCTGGGTGTGAAGCACATCATCGTGGTGGGTCACAGCAACTGCGGTGGCATACGCGCCGCCATGACCAACCAGCGCGCAGGACTGGTGGACAACTGGCTGCGCCATGTGCAGGACGTGCGCGACGCCCACGAAGTGTTTTTGGAGAGCTTGCCCGAAGAAAGCCGTGTGGACGCGCTGGTGGAGCTCAATGTGCTGGAACAAGCCCGCAACGTCTGCCGCACCACCGTGGTGGCCGATGCGTGGCTTCGCGGCCAGCCGGTGGTGGTGCATGGCTGGGTCTATGGCCTGCACAACGGCTTGCTGGAAGACATGTGCATTACCGCTGCCAGCGTGGACGAGGTCACACCGGCGTATGGCCGCGCGTTGTACGCATTGCGCCAGCGCTGGGCGCAACGCACCCGCAAACCCTGAAGGAGAGGCGCCGCACCATGTTCCCGACCCGCCTGGACTCCACCGTTGCCTATGACATCGCCAAGGCGATGATGGACGGCTTCAACCGCCACTACCGCCTGTTTCGCACCGAGTCGGCGCGCGCAAAACACCGCTTCGAGACCGCCGACTGGCACGGCCAGCAACGTGCGCAGCGCGAGCGTATTGAGTTTTATGACCTGCGGGTGCTGGAATGCTCCAACCGCTTGGAGCGCGAGTTTGGCGCCGGGGAGCAGCCCATGGACGTGTGGCAGCAGGTCAAGCTGCACTACATCGGCCTCTTGGTGGACCACCACCAGCCCGAGCTGGCAGAGACCTTCTTCAACTCGGTCACCACCAAAATTCTGCACCGCGCGTATTTTCAAAACGACTTTATTTTTGTGCGCCCTGCGGTGAGCACCGAGTACATCGAAGACTCCGACCCGAAAGCTCGCCCCACCTACCGCTCTTACTACCCCGCACTGGACACCATGAACGCGGTGCTGGTGCGCATGCTGCAAGACTTTGACTTGCGCCTGCCGTTTGACAACATCACGCGCGACGCAGGCTGGGTGGCAGAGGCCATGCTCAAGCGCCTGGGCGATGCCAAACTGCGGGCCAATTTTCAGATTCAGGTGCTCTCGGGCTTGTTCTTTCGCAACAAGGGCTGCTATGTGGTCGGCAAGCTGATCAACGGCTTTACCGAGTTTCCGTTTGCACTGCCCATCCTGCACAACAAAGGTGGCAGCTTGGTGGTGGATGCTGCCTTGTTTGGCGAAGACGACTTGCTGGTGCTGTTCAGCTTTGCGCGTGCCTACTTCATGGTGGACATGGAAGTGCCCTCGGCCTATGTGCAGTTCTTGCGCAGCATGATGCCGCGCAAACCCCGCAACGAGATCTACAACGCGCTCGGGCTGGCCAAGCAGGGCAAGACGCTTTTTTACCGCGACTTCCTTCACCATCTGCGCCATTCCACTGACAAGTTCCGCATTGCTCCCGGCATCAAGGGCATGGTCATGCTGGTGTTTGACCTGCCCAGTTTCCCCTATGTGTTCAAGGTCATCAAAGACTACTACCCGCCGCCCAAAGACACCTCGCGCGAGCAGATCAAAGGCAAGTACCTGCTGGTCAAGCAGCACGACCGCGTGGGCCGCATGGCCGACACGCTGGAGTACAGCGA
>CAIYRQ010000066.1 GCA_903928635.1 uncultured beta proteobacterium
CGATCCAGGCTGCCGCTCGCGGACACCACAATTTGTCGGTGCACAAAAACGGGCAGGTGGCGATCGTGCAGACCCAGGGCAACCCGGACTGCCACGTTATTTTGCGCGGCGGCAAAGCCCCCAACTACGACGCGCAGAGCGTGGAATCCGCCTGCCAGGATCTGGTCAAGGCCAAGTTGCCGCCTACGCTCATGGTGGACTGCAGCCACGCCAACAGCAGCAAGCAGCATGAAAAACAACTCGATGTGGCGCGCGACATTGCTGCCCAGCTTGCAGGTGGCTCCAGCCGTGTGTTTGGTGTGATGATTGAGAGCCACCTGACAGCAGGCGCTCAAAAGTTCACACCGGGTAAAGACTCGCCTTCGACACTGGCTTACGGCCAAAGCATTACCGACGCCTGCCTGGGTTGGGATGATTCATTGGAAAGCCTGGAAGTGCTCTCGCAAGCAGTCAAGGCCCGGCGCGTGCGACGCAACGCGGCAACCTGATTTATCAATGCTCCGTGCAAATGGCCCCTTGAGGGCCATTTGCTTTTCAGGCGCTGGTCAGAAGTGCGGCGATCTTGTCGTGCACGCCGCCAAACCCGCCGTTGCTCATACAGACAATGTGGTCGCCGGGCTGCACCACCGCTGCCACCATCTGGGCCAGCGCATCAATCGTGGGCGCAACTTGTGCTTTGGCACCCATGCTGGCCAGCGCTTCGTGGGCATCCCAGCCCAGGCCACCACCGTGGCAGAACGCGAGGTCCGCCTCCTCCAGGCTCCAGGGCAGCTGCGCCTTCATCGTACCCAGCTTCATGGTGTTGGAGCGCGGCTCAAACACCGCCAGGATGCGGGCGCCGCCCACTTTGCGTCGCAGTCCATTGACCGTGGTGCGAATCGCCGTCGGGTGGTGGGCAAAGTCGTCGTAAATCGTCACGGGTGCGCTTTGTGCAGGCGCTGCTAACGCAATGCTGGCACGCACTTCCATGCGGCGCTTGACGTTCTCAAAACTGGCCAGCGCTAAGGCCGCGTCAGCAGGTGCCACCCCCACGTGCTCGGCCGCTGCAATGGCAGCCAAGGCATTGAGTTGGTTGTGCACGCCCGTCAGCGACCATTGCACATGCGCCACCGTTTTGCCACCTTGCAGCACGTCGAAGTCGTGGGGCTCCCCCAGCGCGCTGAAGTCACTCACGGCCGCGCCAAAACTGCGAACCTCGCTCCAGCACCCTTGGTGCAGCACCCGGGCCAGGCTTTCCTCCAAACCGTTGACCACAATGCGCCCGGTGGACGGCACGGTTCGCACCAGGTGGTGGAACTGGCGTTCGATCGCCGCCAGATTGTCAAAAATATCCGCGTGATCGAACTCGAGGTTGTTGAGCACCGCGGTGCGCGGGCGGTAGTGCACAAACTTGCTACGCTTGTCAAAAAAGGCGGTGTCGTATTCGTCCGCCTCAATGACGAAGGGCCGACCCTGTCCCAGGCGGGCTGACACGCCAAAGTTCAAGGGCACGCCGCCGACCAAAAAGCCGGGTTGAAGCCCTGCGCTTTCCAAAATCCAGGTCAGCATGGCCGTGGTCGTGGTTTTGCCGTGGGTGCCGGCCACGGCCAGCACATGGCGGCCCTGCAGCACGTGCTCCGCCAGCCACTGCGGCCCGCTGGTGTACGGCGCGCCGGCATCCAAGATCGCCTCAATCAAGGGAAATTTCGCGGTGCCATTGTCCAAACGGTTGCGGCTGACGGTGTTGCCGACGACAAATACGTCAGGTTGGAGCGCCAGCTGCTCGGCACCAAAGCCCTCGATCAAATCAATGCCCAGGGCCCGCAACTGGTCGCTCATGGGCGGATAAACCCCTGCGTCGCAACCGGTGACCCGGTGCCCTGCTTCACGCGCCAGCGCTGCCAGCCCGCCCATGAAGGTGCCGCAAATGCCCAAAATATGAATATGCATCGCAAGAGTTTAGCGGCGCCTTAGGCCTGCACCTTGCCGCACGGCGGCACAATCCGACCATGGACAGTTACAAACAGGAAATCACCGCCATCGCGGCCCGGTTGGTCGTGGAAGAGGGCCTGGACTTTGGTTCCGCCAAGCGACGCGCAGCCAAGCAACTGGGCACGGGGCAGCGCGGTGGCCTGCCCGACAACCAGGAGCTGGAACTTGCGGTGGAAGAGTACATCGCCATTTTTTGCGCAGACACCCAGCCCGAAGAATTGCAGGCCTTGCGGGCATTGGCATTGGGTTGGATGGAGCGGTTAGCGCGTTTCCGGCCGCATGTGGCCGGGGCGGTGTGGCACGGAACAGCAACACGCCACTCCGACATTTATTTGCAGCTGTTTTGTGAAGATTCCAAGGCGGCTGAAATTGCTCTGATTGACATGGGCATCCGGTTTGAGGCGCGTTCGGTACCGGGCTTTCAGGGCGGGATGGTCGATGCACTCAGCGTGCACGTGCGGTGCACTGCGCTACAAGAAAACATTGGCCTGCACCTGCTGGTCTATGACCTGGACGACCTGCGCGGCGCGCTGCAGCCCGACGCGCGGGGCCGCAGCCCGCGGGGCAATGCCCTGGCATTGCGACGATTGGTGGAAAATGGCACTCTATGACCCGAGAATCAACACCTGTTCGCCCCCCCGCTAACGCACAGCGCCCGCTTTTGCGACGCACGGTGGTAGGCGCATTGGGCGTCGTGGCCCTGGGTGCCGGGGTCACCGCGGCCTGGATGCAGATGAAAAAGGATGCGGCCCAAGCCGTCACCAGCAGCGCGCCTGACTTTTGGAGTTTGCAATGGACCACCCCGCAGGGCGTAGACCTGCCCATGCAAACCTTGGCGGGACGCCCTCTGCTCATCAACTTCTGGGCGACATGGTGTCCACCCTGTGTTGAAGAATTGCCGTTAATCAACGCCTTCTACCAGGAAAACAAATCGAACGGCTGGCAAGTTCTCGGTTTGGCGGTTGACAAGCCTGCACCGGTGAACGCTTTTTTAAACAAGACGCCTTTGGACTTTCCGGTCGGCATGGCGGGTTTTGGAGGTACAGAGCTCAGTCGCAAACTGGGAAACCTGACCGGCGCCTTGCCCTTCACCCTTGCTTTAGACGCCAAAGGAAATATCATTTTTCACAAAATGGGCCAGGTCACTGCCGGTGAATTGAAGCTGCTTGCTGGTCTAAAATAGGCCTTGCAACGCCTGCCGTTGGCGGCGTATGATGCCTCGGTCTGTTAGAAAATGACAGAACATACCTACAAATAAATTCTGATAGCAAGATTTAGGCTGTTCTTCCGCCAAACAACTGCACTATCGACAACAGCTTTGGGAGCCCCCATGGATTTGCGCAAACTGAAAACTCTGATCGACCTGGTTTCGGACTCCAATGTGTCTGAACTTGAAATTACCGAGGCTGAAGGCAAGGTTCGCATTGTCAAAGGCTCTAACGTGGTAGTCCAAGCCTATGCGCCCGTCGCAGCGCAACCATCGGTGGCGGTAAGCGCTCCCGTTGCGCCCGTACCTGCGGCACCGGAGGCCGTGGCGCCTGAGGAATCAACGCTGCACACGGTCAAATCACCTATGGTTGGCAGTTTCTACCGCTCTTCGTCACCGGGCGCCAAGTCCTTTGTAGAAGTGGGCGACACGGTGAAGGTGGGAGACACGATTTGCATCATTGAAGCCATGAAAATTCTCAATGAAATCGAGGCGGATAAGGCGGGCAAGGTGGTTCAGATCCTGTGCGAGAACGGACAAGCGGTGGAATACGGGCAAAGCCTGCTGACCATCGAATAAGCAGCGCCATCCATGTTTAAGAAAATCCTGATCGCCAACCGTGGCGAAATCGCGCTACGTATCCAGCGCGCCTGTCGCGAACTGGGCGTGAAAGCGGTGATGGTCTACTCCGAAGCCGACCGAGACGCCAAATATGTGCGCCTGGCCGAAGAAGCGGTGTGCATTGGCCCGGCCGCATCGAATCTCAGCTACCTCAACATGCCGGCGATTATTTCTGCCGCTGAAGTGACCGACGCCGAGGCGATTCACCCTGGCTACGGTTTTTTGAGCGAGAACGCGGACTTTGCTGAACGCGTGGAGAAAAGCGGTTTTCAATTCATTGGACCTACACCGGAGTCCATTCGCCTCATGGGTGACAAAGTGTCTGCCAAGCAGGCCATGATCCGTGCGGGCGTACCTTGCGTTCCCGGTTCAGACGGCGAACTGCCGGACGACCCAGCCCTGATCCGGCGCATTGCCAAGACCGTGGGTTATCCGGTGATCATTAAGGCGGCCGGCGGTGGCGGCGGACGCGGCATGCGCGTGGTGCACACGGAAGCGGCGCTGATCAACGCGGTGGCCATGACCAAGGCTGAAGCCGGTGCGGCCTTTGGCAACCCGGCCGTGTACATGGAGAAATTTCTCCAAAATCCGCGCCACATTGAGATCCAAGTGCTGGCCGACACCTTCAAGAACGCGGTGTATTTGGGCGAGCGCGACTGCTCCATGCAACGTCGTCATCAAAAAATTCTCGAAGAGGCACCTGCTCCCGGCATCAACCGCAAGCTGATCGAGCGCATTGGTGAGCGTTGCGTCGCGGCCTGTAAAAAAATGGGCTACCGGGGGGCGGGCACGTTTGAGTTTCTCTACGAAGCGGGCGAGTTCTACTTCATTGAGATGAACACCCGTGTGCAGGTGGAGCACCCTGTGACCGAAATGGTGACGGGCATTGACATCGTCAAAACCCAAATCATGGTCGCCGCTGGAGAGAAACTGCCCTTCACCCAGCGCCAGATCACGATCACCGGCCATGCGATTGAGTGCCGGATCAATGCGGAAGACCCCTACAAATTCACCCCTTCGCCCGGGCGCATCACCACTTGGCATGCGCCCGGTGGTCCCGGCGTGCGGGTGGACTCGCACGTCTACACCAATTACTTTGTTCCGCCCAACTACGACTCCATGATTGGCAAGCTGATTGTGCATGGCGACACCCGTGAGCAAGCATTGGCCCGCATGCGGACCGCCTTGCTGGAAACGGCAGTCGAGGGCATCAATACCAACATTCCTTTGCACCGAGAACTGATGGTGGACGCCAAGTTCATGGCCGGGGGCACCAATATCCATTATTTGGAGCATTGGCTGGAACAACACAAGCGCTGAAAGACACCATGTTTGAACTGCGCCTGATGTGCCCTGAAAACAGGGTCGAAGCCATGAGTGAGGCGCTAGAGGCCTTGGACGCATTGAGTGTCAGCGTCGAAGACGCTGATGCACAAACCGATGCCGAAGTCGCTCTTTTTGGTGAACCTGGCATGCCAGCGCCCAAGGACGGTTGGCAGCGCTCGCGCCTCACCGCACTGTTTTCTGAAGAAGCGGCCGCCCGAAGCGCTGGAGAATTGTTGCAGGCCCAGGATTTTTTTGAAGGCTGCGAAATTCTGGGTACCACTGCGGTCCCCGACCAGGACTGGGTTCGCCTGACCCAATCGCAATTCGCCCCTGTCGATATCACGCCGACCTTTTGGATTGTTCCCACTTGGCATGCGTTACCTGAGGCAGCGCGCGAGGTAATACGCCTCGACCCGGGGCTGGCGTTCGGTACCGGTACGCATCCCACGACCCGCATGTGCCTGCGTTGGATTGCACACAACACCATGCCCGAGCGGGTGCTGGACTATGGGTGCGGCTCGGGCATCTTGGCCATTGCCGCCTCCAAATTTGGCGCCAAGCACGTCATGGCGGTCGACATTGACCCCGCCGCGGTCGAGTCCACCGAGCTGAACGCCAAAGCCAACGAGGCCACACTCCTCGCGGGCTTGCCTGACCAAGCACAAGGCCAATACGGCGTGGTGCTTGCCAATATTTTGGCCTCCCCTTTGAAGGTGCTCGCGCCTTTGCTCTGCTCTCACGTAGCGCATGGCGGGCGTCTGGTGCTGGCAGGAATTTTGGAACGCCAGGCGCAAGAGTTGACACAGGCCTATGCGCCGTTTTGCGAACTGAAGGTATCCGACACCCAAGAGGGCTGGATATTAATGACGGCAAGCCTGTGAGCGCATCCGAAAGCTTTGGCAACCCAGCTGGCTAAGTCTCCATGGAACTGACGACCCACTGCCCCCAGTGTGCGACCTCCTTTCTGGTGTCGGAAGATCAGTTAGCGCTCGCCCAGGGCTGGGTTCGCTGCGGTGTGTGCCAAGAGGTTTTCATGGCCCAGGCCCACACGGTTGCACCGGTCACACATGCCGCCGCTGTTGAGGAACCGCTCCTCCACCGACCGGAGACCATGGCACTGGACGAACTTTCTGCGCCACTTGATGATCCTCTCTCGCATGTACTGCCCGCTGCAGTAGAAGGGCCAAGCGCGCATCCGCGAGCCAAACCTGCACCTTCGAAGGCTTATAAACGCTGGGCGTCTCTTGGAGCGATAGCGATTTTGCTGGCGGCACTCGGGGCCCAAATAAGCGTCGATGCTTATCGGGGTCTGGCAGACGCACAACCTAGACTTGCGTTGTGGCTGCAGTCACTTTGCGCACCGAGCCGATGTGCGCAACGCCAAAGCAGTTCCTTGAGCATCGATGAGTCGAGCCTGACCTCCTCGGGAACCAATACCTTTCGCCTGCAAGCCACGATTAGCAACCGATCGGCACTTTATCTGGAGGCGCCCTTTTTGGCGCTGACGCTCACCGACGCAGCGGATGAAGTACTAGCCCGCAAGGTCTATGCACCTCGAGAGTGTATGGCCCAGGTCGGGGTACTGCAGAGCGCCTCAACGACACCCGTTGATTATTGGATCAAGTGGGACAACATGCCGGCCAAGGCGCGTGTGGCAGGTTACCGACTTCAGGCGTTTTACCCATAAATACCTAAGAAGATGGGCCCAAAAAAGCCCGGCATCTGCAAGAGGTGCCAGGCTTTGGTTCCAGCTACAAAACGGATTAAGGTTTTGTCGCGCTGGGAAAAGGCCATGCAGCCTTGGGGTTAAGCGTCGTCTGCGCAGGTGCTGCAGCAGGTGCTGCTTTCTTCGCAGCAGGCTTTTTAGCAGGCGCCGCCTTTTTAGGAGCGGCCTTTTTGGGGGCTGCTGCTTTTTTGGCGGGAGCTGCTGCCTTAGCAGGCGCGGCCTTTTTTGCAGGCGCGGCCTTCTTGGCGGCTACTTTCTTAGCAGGAGCGGCTTTCTTAGCTGGTGCAGCTTTTTTGACGACTGCCTTCTTCGCTACTGCCTTCTTCGCGGGAGCTGCTTTGGCTGCCGCTTTTTTCGCGGGCGCCTTCACTGCTGCTTTGGCTGGTACGGCTTTCTTAGCTGGTGCAGCTTTTTTGGCAGGGGCCTTTTTCGCTGCAGCTTTAGCGGGAGCTGCCTTGGCAGGCGCCGCTTTTTTTGCTACAGCTTTTTTAGCGGGTGCCGCAGCTTTTTTTGCTACAGCTTTTTTCGCTGGAGCGGCTGGAGCCGCCTTTTTTGCAGCCACTTTGGTTGCGGGAGCGGCCTTTTTTGCGGCCGGTTTTTTTGCAGTTGCCATAATTTTCTCCTTGATCAGTTTACAAAGAGCACTTTTTGCCGGTGCGTGGCAAAAAGAGATTCATGTGGTTGGGCAGGTTCCCAGCAACATGAATGCGGGACCACAGCCGCCCCGAGCGCCTGTTGGGGCGAGGCGGCTGTGAAATGTACGCAGGTCCAATCAAAGGCTTAGTCCCAAGACAAGGCTCCACCAGACTGGTATTCGATCACACGGGTCTCGAAGAAGTTGCGCTCTTTCTTCAAGTCAATCATTTCGCTCATCCAGGGGAAGGGATTTTCCTCATGGGGGAACAGGGCCTCTAAGCCGATTTGCGTTGCGCGGCGGTTGGCGATGTAGCGCAAGTAGCCTTTGAACATGGAAGCGTTCATGCCCAGCACGCCGCGCGGCATGGTGTCTTCCGCATAGCGGTACTCCAGCTCCACAGCGGTTTCAAACAAACCTTTGATTTCGGCCTTGAACTCGGGCGTCCACAGATGAGGGTTTTCAGCCTTGAGCTGATTGATCAAGTCGATGCCGAAGTTGCAGTGCATGGACTCGTCACGCAAGATGTACTGGTACTGCTCGGCAGCACCGGTCATTTTGTTTTGCCGTCCGAGCGCCAGAATTTGGGTGAAGCCGACGTAGAAAAACAAGCCTTCCATCAGGCAGGCAAACACGATGAGCGACTTGAGCAAGGTCTGGTCGGTCTCGGGTGTGCCGGTATGGAAGTGCGGGTCCATGATCGCTTCAATGAAAGGGATCAGGAACTGGTCTTTGTCGCGGATGGATTTGACTTCGTTGTAGGCGCTGAAAATTTCGCCTTCGTCCAAGCCCAGCGATTCGACGATGTACTGGTATGCGTGGGTGTGGATCGCCTCTTCAAACGCCTGACGCAGCAAAAACTGGCGGCATTCAGGCGCCGTGATGTGGCGGTATGTGCCCAACACAATGTTGTTGGCGGCCAGCGAATCGGCTGTCGTAAAGAAGCCCAGGTTGCGCTTAATGATGCGGCGCTCGTCCTCGGTCAAACCGTTGGGATCTTTCCACAGAGCGATGTCACGGGTCATATTGACCTCTTGCGGCATCCAGTGGTTGGCACAGGTCGCGAGGTATTTTTCCCAGGCCCATTTGTACTTAAAGGGAACCAACTGATTGACGTCAGTCTGGCCGTTGATGATACGTTTGTCCGACGCTTTGACACGCCGGCTGGCGTCGTGGGCAAATGCCACAGCGGCAGCCACGGTGGGACGCTCAAAGTCGGAGACAGGCGCTGTGGCCGGGCTCGCGGGAGGTGCAAAAAAAGCATCGGCCGAATTGCTCGCAAAGACGTTTTGCGTGGCGGGCTTGATTTCTTCTTCCCAGGTCAACATAGATTTTTTTCCAATTCACAGATTATGCGATCAGGTGCGCGAATTTCATAGCTTTCGCGCCCAAAATCACCGATTTAATTGACGCAGCACATGCTACGTCGGTGCGTCTTACTGGCACGACTCACAGGTCGGGTCATCGACGCCACAAAACTTGATGTCGGTAGCCGCATTGGCGCTCAATGTCATTTGCTGTTGCGCCGCTGCTGCGGCCGCTTCCAGCAAGGAGGACGATTGCGCACTGGACGGTGTGCTGGACTGCGAAGACACGGCGTTCATGCGACCTGAGCTGACCGTGGATTTCTCCGCATGGGTGGCCGACATAGTGCGCAGGTAGTACGTGGTTTTCAGGCCACGAACCCACGCCAGCTTGTAAGTGTCATCCAGTTTTTTGCCGGATGCACCCGCCATATAGATATTGAGTGACTGCGCCTGGTCAATCCATTTCTGGCGACGGGCAGCGGCCTCCACCAACCAGCGGGTTTCCACCTCA
The DNA here is from genome assembly GCA_903928635.1 of uncultured beta proteobacterium. Lineage (GTDB taxonomy): Bacteria > Pseudomonadota > Gammaproteobacteria > Burkholderiales > Burkholderiaceae_C > Allorhodoferax. The sequence continues at coordinate 9,304 of CAIYRQ010000066.1, forward strand.
AAGGCCGTGGCATACAGCTGCTTGATATCGTTGGGAACGCGGTCCATCGGGCTGAGCGAGCCGTCGAAATGCTTGAGGTCCATCACCATCACGTCGTCCCACAGTCCGATGCGCTTGAGGTCACGCACCAGGTAGCTGTTGACCACGGTGAATTCACCGGACAAATTGGACTTGACCGACAAATTGCCGAAGCAAGGCTCAATCGACGCGTCCACGCCAATGATGTTGGAGATGGTCGCGGTGGGCGCAATGGCCACGCAGTTGGAGTTGCGCATGCCGTCCTTGGCGATCTTGCGACGCAGCGCGTCCCAGTCCATGGTGCTGGAGCGGTCCACTTCCACATAGCCACCGCGTGCTTTGGCCAGCATGTCGAGCGTATCAAAGGGCAGAATGCCCTGGTCCCACAGCGAGCCTTTGAAGCTGGAATAGCTGCCGCGTTCGCGGGCCAGCTCGGTAGAGGCCCAATATGCGTAGTAGCTGATCGCCTCCATGGAGGTGTCAGCAAAATTGACTGCTGCCTCGCTGGCGTAAGGAATGCGCAGCTCATACAAGCTGTCCTGGAAGGCCATGACGCCCAGACCCACAGGGCGGTGGCGCATATTCGAGTCACGCGCTTTTTTGACGGCGTAGTAGTTGATGTCGATCACGTTGTCCAGCATGCGCATGGCCGTGGTCACGGTGCGCTTGAGCTTGTCGTGGTCGAGCTTGCCATCTTTCAAATGCTGCAGCAAATTGACCGAACCCAGATTGCAGACCGCCGTTTCGGTATCCGAGGTGTTGAGCGTGATCTCGGTGCACAGGTTGCTGGAGTGAACGACACCGGCGTGCTGCTGGGGGGAGCGCACATTGCAAGCGTCCTTGAAGGTGATCCAGGGGTGGCCGGTTTCAAACAGCATGGTGAGCATCTTGCGCCACAGGTCTGCGGCTTCCACCACGCGCGAGGGCTTGATCAAGCCTTGGGCGGCCTGCTGCTCGTAAGCCACATAGGCTTTCTCAAATTCAGCACCAAATTTGTCATGCAAATCGGGCACATTGGACGGCGAGAACAAGGTCCACTGGCCTTTTTCCATCACCCGGCGCATGAACAAGTCAGGCACCCAGTTGGCGGTGTTCATGTCGTGGGTGCGGCGGCGATCGTCGCCCGTGTTTTTGCGCAGCTCCAGGAACTCTTCAATGTCCAGGTGCCAGGTTTCCAGATAGGTACAGACCGCGCCTTTGCGCTTGCCGCCCTGGTTCACGGCGACTGCCGTGTCGTTGACGACTTTCAGGAAGGGCACCACACCTTGCGATTCGCCATTCGTGCCTTTGATGCGCGAGCCCAGGGCCCGCACGCGGGTCCAGTCATTGCCCAAGCCGCCGGCAAATTTGGACAGCAGCGCGTTTTCTTTGATGGATTCGTAGATGCCGTCCAGATCGTCAGGCACGGTGGTCAGGTAGCACGACGACAGTTGCGAACGCAGGCTGCCGCTGTTGAACAAGGTGGGGGTGCTGGACATGAAGTCAAACGAGGACAGCACCTCATAAAACTCGATGGCACGCGCCTCGCGGTCCGTCTCATTGAGCGACAGACCCATGGCCACGCGCATGAAAAACGCCTGTGGCAGCTCGATACGGGTCTTTTGGTGGTGCAGGAAATAGCGGTCGTACAGGGTTTGCAAGCCAAGGTAGTCAAACTGCAGGTCGCGTTCGGCTTTCAGGGCTGCACCGAGGCGCACCAGGTCGAACTGCTGCATTTTTTCGTCCAACAGCTCGTAGCCCACGCCTTTTTTGATGAAGTCGGGGAAATACTCGGCATAGGCTTGCTGCATGTCGGCAGCGGCCACATCGCGACCTAGCACCTCACGCGAGATGGTATGGAACAGCAGGCGCGCGGTGGCGTAGGTGTAGTCCGGGTCTTTTTCGATCAGCGTACGGGCCGCCAGAATCGAGGCCTTGAACACCTCCTCCATGGGCACACCGTCGTACAAATTGCGCATGGTCTCGGCAATGATGGGCTCGGCTTTGACGTCGGCACCCAGTCCTTGGCAGGCGGTTTCGATGCGCTGCGTCATGGCGCGCACGTCCAGTGCGACGCGTTGGCCGCGGTCCATTACGTGCAGGGTTGGCGCCGCCGGCGTGGCTTCTGCGAGTTGCTTGGCGCGCTCCTGGGTGCGGCGTTCGCGGTAGAGCACGTAGGCACGTGCAACTTCGTGATTGCCCGCGCGCATCAACCCCAGCTCCACCTGGTCTTGCACGTCTTCGATGTGGAAGGTGCCACCGCCTGGACGCGAACGCATCAGGGCCCGCATGACCTGCTGGGTCAGCGCATCCACGTTCTCGCGCACGCTGGCCGACGCTGCGCCCTGGGTGCCATGCACCGCAAGGGACGCCTTCATGATGGCCACCGCGATCTTGTTCGGCTCAAACGCTACCACCGCGCCATTGCGGCGAATGATTTGGTAGTTGGAGTAGGCGCTGGCGCCTGCTGTCTCTGCAGCTGCGCCGCCCAAGGGCGATGCCAATGGCGCCGAGGGAGACAAGACTGAAATGGTTTGCATGATTTCCTTTTGGTATCGGTATTTTTATCAAAAACGGACGCTGAAGCCTGCCCCAACGCACAGGGGTCTTCGAAGCGTGGAAGCACTATATCTGGTGTGTCTTGGTCGCACAAGCCACTACCGGTAGTGTATCGGGTCTAAATTTCATCTTTCGGCATGAGGGCATAAATGCACCGAAATTGGGCGGTGACAGGGCCTCATTTTTCGACGATCTAAGCCGCGAAAAGTCGCGCCAATTCGAATGATGAAAGCGCATGCCCAAGAACCATGCGGGTTTCCAAAGGATTTTCCTTGCTACGCCACGTATTTCCTCGACAGGTCGCAGGAAAAATCTACGAGCACCCAAATTTCTCAGTAAAAACCCGAATTACGAAAAATTAATTATTTTTGTGTTGCTGGATTGCTAATCACTAAATTTGCCAAAAGCGGCAATAACGCGTTCCATTGGAAACCAGGCCCCGGATCCAATTTGCGGCCCGGCGCAATGTGCTCGTGCCCCGCCATGTGCGCTAAAGGGTACTGCTGCGCGATGGCCTGCACCAGGTCGGACAGCGACTGGTATTGCGCGGAGGTGAAGGTCTCGCCTTCCAGGCCTTCCAGCTCCACGCCGATGGAATCGTCGTTGCAGTTCTCGCGTCCGCGGTAGGACGAAACACCGGCGTGCCAGGCCCGGTCATCGCAACTCACAAACTGCACCAAGCCCCCATCGCGGCGGACAAAGAAGTGGGCAGAGACCTGGGTGCCACGAATCGACTGGAAATAAGGGTGAGCGTCCCAGTCCAAGCGGTTGGTGAACAACTGCTCCACCTCCGGACCGCCATAGACACCCGGCGGCAGACTGATGGAATGGACGACCAGCAGGTCAATACAGGCGTGTGCCGGTCGCGGGCCAAAGTTGGAGGACTGCAGGTGTCGGGCCTTGGCGTACCAGCCTTGGCTCCACAGCGGCAGGGGGGTGTCTTGGCTCACAGCGGCGGGGCTTGAAGGTGCGTCTCAGGCCTCGTGGCGCTGACGGTGGGCCGCACTGCAGTAGCTACCCAGGCGCCCGGTTACCGCCTCCGGCACAGCGACGTGCATGCCGCATTGCAGACAGGCCACCATCTCAATCGGGCGTGCGGCGCCGCCAGCGGCTGGCGTGTCATTGCGTGTGCCACGATCGCGCCATCCGCGCCACTGCCAAATGATCAGCAAGGCCAGCAGCAACAGCAGCAGGTATTTCATGTGGCGCGGCCCAGGACCACTTCCAGGACAAAGCGCGAGCCCACATAGGCCAAAAAGAGAAAGGCAGATCCGATGTAAAGCACCGTGACGGCGCGCTTGCCGCGCCAGCCCAGGTACGAACGCCCCACCAGCAGCGTAGCAAAGGTGATCCACGACAGCAATGAGAAGACGGTCTTATGGTCCCAGCGCCAGGCCTTGGCGTGGCCATACACCACATCGCCGAAGCCATAGCCCACCACCAGGGTAGCAGTCAGCAACACAAAACCGGCGGCCACAAACCGGTAGGTTAGGCGCTCCAGTGTCAGCAAAGGCAGGCCGCTTTGGGTGTCCACCCCCAAGCGCATGCGGGTTTCGGCGCGATTCATGAACCAGGCGTGGACCACGGCCACACCAAACAAACCGTAGCAGGACACGCCAATTGCCAGATGCAAAGGCAGCCAGACCGACGCCGTCACTGGCAGCAGCGACCCCGGAAACGCCAGGGCAAGCACCACCGAAACAGCCCCCACAGCGCTCAGTGCCCAGCGCGCGGGCAACTGCGGATACAACTGGCGCTCCACTGCGTAACTGGTGGCAATCAACCAGGCGGTGACGGACAAGGCCGGTGCAAAGCCAAAACGCGCAGGTGTATCGGAAAAACCCAGAACAATCAGGCTGCCATGGGCTACCCAGGCCAGGGCGACCCACAGGCGCGTGGCCCAAGCGCTGTGTTTAGCCACCCGAAGCGCGGGCCAGACATAAGAAAAAACAGCCACGGCGCTCAGGCCAAGGGTCACGGGGGACGCGCTGTCTAAAATCATCACCACAGTTTAGCCTTTTGTCTGTCACTGGTCATGATGCAAGGCGCACACTGTGGGCTTGCACCGCCGCTGTTTATTCGCCCTTCCCAACCCTGGATATTTATGGCCTCCGCCTTAACCGACAAACTTTCACGCCTGGTCAAAACGCTGCGTGGCCAATCGCGTATTACCGAGGACAACGTGGCCGAGATGCTGCGCGAGGTGCGCATGGCGCTGCTCGAGGCCGATGTGGCGCTGCCGGTGGTGCGGGACTTTATTGCCCGCGTGAAGGAAAAGGCGCTCGGCCAAGAAGTCTTAGGTTCGCTGCAACCGGGCCAGGTGCTGGTGGGTATCGTCAACCGCGAGTTGGCAGCCACCATGGGCGAGGGGATCAGCGACATCAACCTGGCCACCCAGCCCCCTGCAGTCATTTTGATGGCCGGTCTGCAAGGCGCCGGTAAAACCACGACGACCGCCAAGCTGGCCAAGCACCTGATTGAAAAGCGCAAGAAGAAGGTGCTCACCGTCTCGGGTGACGTTTACCGCCCCGCCGCCATCGAGCAGCTCAAGACAGTGACTGCACAGGCCGGGGCCGAGTGGTTCCCCAGTGCCGCCGACCAAAAGCCGGTGGACATCGGCCTGGCAGCGCTGGACTATGCCAAGAAGCACTTTTTTGACGTGCTGCTGGTGGACACTGCCGGTCGCCTGGCGATTGACGAAGCCTTGATGGCCGAGATCACGGCGCTGCACGCGGCACTCAAGCCGGTGGAGACGCTCTTTGTGGTGGACGCGATGCAGGGCCAGGACGCGATCAACACCGCGCGCGCCTTCAAAGACGCGCTGCCTCTCACCGGCATCATCCTGACCAAAACCGATGGCGACTCGCGCGGCGGTGCGGCCCTATCGGTGCGCCAGGTCACCGGCGCACCCATCAAGTTCGCCGGTACCAGCGAAAAGCTCGATGGACTTGAAGTGTTTGATGCCGAGCGCCACGCCGGGCGCATTTTGGGCATGGGCGACATCGTGGCCCTGGTCGAACAGGTCACAGCCGGCGTCAACATAGAAGCGGCGCAAAAGCTGGCAGCCAAGGTCAAGAGCGGCGCAGCCTTCGATCTGAATGACTTTTTAGGTCAGATCCAGCAAATGAAACAAATGGGTGGACTGTCCAGCCTGATGGACAAACTGCCCGCCGCGATGGCGGCCAAAGCCGGTCAGGTGGACATGGACAAGGCCGAGAAGGACATCAAGCGCAAGGAAGGCATCATCCACAGCATGACGCCGCTGGAGCGCCGCAAGCCCGACCTGATCAAAGCCACCCGCAAACGCCGCATTGCCGCCGGGGCCGGTGTGCAAGTTCAGGAAGTCAACCGCATGCTCAAAGAATTTGAGCAAATGCAGGACATGATGAAAAAGATGAGCGGCGGCGGAATGATGAAAATGATGAAACGCATGGGGGGCATGAAGGGCATGCCCAAAATGCCGTTCTAAGCCGCAGGACTGCGATAAAACGCTTCCACCCGGCCCTTGAGCTTGATCAATAGCGGCCGGCCGTGCCGGTCTTTGGCCTTGCCAGCGGGAACTTTCACCCAGCCTTCGCTGACGCAGTATTCCTCCACGTCAAAGCGCTCTTTGTCGTTGAATCGAATGCCGATGTCGTGCTCAAAAACAGCAGCCACATGGTGTGGGCTGCGGGGGTCAATGGACAGGTGATCGGGCAGCGCGGGCGCTGTACTGGCGTCGGTCATGGAATAAACGGTGGTTGAACAGAGGGCTGGATTGTGACCCAAGTCACAGCACGGTTTATTCGGCGGTCACCACTTCACCGCGAAGCGAGTAGGTGCGCGTCTCGGTGATATTGACGTCCACCAGTTGCCCCACCAGGCGCGGGTTGCCCGCAAAGTTGACCACGCGGTTGCACTCGGTGCGCCCCATCAATTCATTGGCGTCGCGCTTGGAGGCGCCTTCCACCAAGATCCGCTGCACCGTACCCAGTCGGCTTTCGCTGATGCGGCTGATGTTGGCGTTGATGGCCGCTTGCAGCGTCTGCAGGCGGCGCAGTTTGACCTCGTGCGGTGTGTCGTCGTGCAGATTGGCGGCCGGCGTGCCGGGGCGCGGGCTGAAGATGAAGCTGAACGAGTTGTCAAAGCCAATATCGTCGATCAGCTTCATCATCTTGCCAAAGTCTTCTTCGGTCTCGCCGGGGAAGCCCACAATGAAATCGCTGCTCATGGCCATGTCGGGTCGGATAGCGCGCAGCTTGCGCACCGTGCTTTTGTACTCCATGGCGGTGTAGCCGCGCTTCATGGCCATCAGGATGCGGTCCGAGCCATGCTGCACCGGCAAATGCAAATGGCTCACCAGTTTGGGCAGTTTCTCGTAGGCAGCGATCAAACTGGGCGTGAATTCGTTGGGATGGCTGGTGGTGTAGCGCAAGCGTTCAATGCCCGGAATGTCGGCCACATACTCCAGCAGCGTGGCAAAGTCCGCCACCTCGCCACCCGCACCCGCGCCCACCATGGGTGCGCGATAAGCGTTCACGTTTTGGCCCAGCAGCGTGATTTCCTTAACGCCTTGGTCCGCCAGGCCTGCGACCTCGACCAGTACGTCTTCAAACGGACGGCTCACCTCTTCGCCACGGGTGTAGGGCACCACGCAGTAGCTGCAGTACTTAGAGCAGCCTTCCATGATGCTCACAAACGCCGAAGCGCCTTCCACCTTGGCAGGCGGCAGATGGTCGAATTTTTCAATTTCAGGAAAGCTGATGTCCACCTGCGCCTGGCCCTGCAGACGGCGCTGGTTCAGCATCTCGGGCAGGCGGTGCAGGGTTTGGGGGCCGAAAACCACATCCACATAAGGTGCGCGGGCAATGATGGCGGAGCCCTCCTGGCTGGCCACGCAACCGCCCACGCCAATCTGCACGCCCTGCTTGGCCAGATGCTTGACGCGGCCCAGGTCAGAGAACACCTTCTCTTGTGCTTTTTCGCGCACCGAGCAGGTGTTGAACAAAATCAAGTCCGCCTCTTCGACCACCTCGGTTTTTTCATAGCCCTGCGCGGCGTGCAGCACATCGACCATCTTGTCCGAGTCGTACTCGTTCATCTGGCAGCCAAAGGTTTTGATAAAGACTTTTTTAGACATGGAATGCGATTTCAATAAGAGGATGGCGCAGCGCGCCAGGAGGCGGGGCGCAGTGCCCCAACATGCCCGGGCTCAGGGACCGACGGGCAAGGCTTGCGCGGCTTCTGCGTCGGTGAGGATCCAGACTTCATACACCTGACCGCTGGACTCGCGCACGTAATTGACCAGCACTTGCTGGCCAGTCAACGTGCCTGACATGACAAGCAGATTGTCCCTGCCGTGAATACGCGCTCCGGGTGAAAGGCGTTCGCTCACCCCGTTGAGCAGCAACTCGGGCGTTTGCGTGATTTGCATCACAGCGCGCTGGGTTTGGGGCGGGAAAGGCCGCAAGCCCATCTGCGCCCAGGCGCTGGTGGCAAATAGCATGGCAAGCAAGGCCATTGCCAAGCTTTGCAAAAGAAAAAAGGGAGATCGGGAAGCGCAGCGGTTCATGGTTTGTATCCAGAGGCTGGGTTGAGGGGTGGGTTGAATTCTACCGTGGGGGTCCTTCTTCGTTGTCGGTCCCCAGAGAGAAGAACAATGCCAAGCCTATAGCGGCCCCCAGCAGCTCAGCCACCACAAACGCGGGCGCATCTGCCGGGTGAATGCCGGCAAAGGTGTTGCTCATCATCCGGCCAAAAACCGCCGCCGGATTGGCAAACGAGGTGCTGGCCGTGAACCAGTAGGCCGCGCCGATGTAGCACGCGACCAGCACAGAGGCTTTGCCAGCCGGCGCGCGCAATATCACCAACAGCAGACCCGCTGTGGCCACCGCCTCGGCCAGCCATTGGCCGGTTCCGGTGCGCACTTTGGTGGACCACTGCAACACGTCCAAACCAAACATGGCATGCGCCAGCCATGCGCCGATGGCGGCACCTGCCAACTGCACGACCACATAACCAAGCAACAGAGCGCGTGGCAATTCACCTCTGAATGCCATGACCAATGACACTGCGGGATTGAAGTGCGCACCACTCACCGGGCCCAGCACCTCGATGAGCACATAGAGTGCAAACACCGTGGCCAGCGTGTTGGCGATCAAAGCTACGGCCGTGTTCCCGTTGGAAAGGTTTTCGGCCATGATGCCCGAGCCGATCACCGCACACAGCAAGGCCGCGGTGCCGATCAGCTCCGCCAGGTATTTGCGCCACGGGTTCATGGTTTGGCCAAATCGCGTGCGCTGGTTTGCAAAGCCATCTTGCTCAGACTGGCCGTGGGAAGGCTGGTGAACAACTCCAGGCGCCGTTTAATTTGGTACAGGGTTTGCCGGAAAGCCTCCTGCTTCACCTCGTCGCTACCAACTGCCTCCGACGGGTCGGCATAACCCCAGTGCGCGGTGGCCGGTTGGCCAGGCCAGTAGGGGCAGACCTCACCTGCGGCGTTGTCGCAGACGGTAATCACCAGGTCCATGTGCGGCGCGTCAGGCAGGGCAAACTGGTCCCAGCTCTTGCTGCTCAGGCCTTCGGTAGAGACGCCTGCATGTTCCAAGGTCGCCAGCGCCAAAGGGTTGGGCGTTTGGTTCGCGCGGGGGCTGCTGCCGGCGGAGTAGGCCTTGAACTTGCCCTGGCCCATGTGGTTGAGCAAGGCCTCTGCCAAGATGCTTCGCGCAGAGTTGTGTGTGCACAGAAAGAGCACATTTAATGGTTTGGCTTCGGTCATCGCAGACTCCTTAGGGCTTTAGCAGGTAGTACACAGGGCGGCGGGCAGGACTTCGCAGTCCTCGCCTTGGCAGCAGTTTTGGGACAGGTAGGCCAGCACCGCGTTCATGCGGTCAAACTGCGCCCGGTAAATCAGGTTGCGGCCGCTGCGCTCTTGCGAGATCAGGTCCGCATGCATGAGTTCTTTTAGATGAAACGACAGGGTGTTGGCGGGCATCGCCATTTCCTGGGCCAGCATCGCGGGGGTGAGTCCCTCGCTGCCTTTGACCACCAAAGCACGAAAAATTCGCAAGCGACTGGGCTGCGCCAATGCGGCCATGGCTTGAATGACTGTTTTTTCTTCCATACTTCTAATGTAATGGAACTATTTGAAGGTTTCATGACAGCGCCTGCCGGGCTGTTGCCCATGGCGCATGCGCCCAAGAAAAAAGCCGCTGAGCTTTGCAGACCAGCGGCTTTTTGATTGAATTTTGGTGGTGATAGGTGGATTTGAACCACCGACATCAGCATTATGAATGCTGCGCTCTAACCAACTGAGCTATATCACCGAAGGCGCAAATTATAGCCAAAACCGCCACGCCCCTTGGCGCGGCCTGCTAGCGGTGGGTGAAGACCGGCGCGCGCTTGGCCATGAAGGCGTCCATGCCCTCTTTCTGGTCGGCGGTGGCAAACAGGGCGTGAAACAGGCGGCGCTCAAAGTGCACGCCGTCGGACAAGCCACTCTCAAAGGCGCGGTTCACACTTTCTTTGGCGGCCATGGTGGCGATGTGCGAAAAGCCCGCAATCGTCAGCGCCGCTGCCAGCACCTCGTCCATCAGGCTGGCCAAGGGCACGACGCGGCTCACCAACCCGGCGCGTTCGGCCTCGGTGGCGTCCATCATGCGGGCGGTCAGCGCCATGTCCATCGCCTTGGCCTTGCCCACTGCGCGCGGCAGGCGCTGCGTGCCGCCTGCGCCCGGAATCACGCCGAGTTTGATTTCGGGCTGACCGAAACGCGCGTTGTCCGCCGCGATGATGAAGTCGCACATCATGGCCAGCTCACAGCCGCCGCCCAGTGCAAAGCCGCTGACCGCAGCGATTACCGGCTTGCGGATGCTGCGAATGGTTTCCCAATTGCGCGAGATGTAGTTGGCGCCATAGGCGTCGGCAAAGCTGTACTTGGCCATGGCGGCAATGTCGGCGCCTGCGGCAAAGGCTTTCTCGCTGCCGGCGATCACCGCGCAACCCAACGCGGGGTCCGCGTCATAGGCCAGGAGTGCAGCACCCAACTCGTCCATCAACTGGTCGTTGAGCGCATTGAGCTGCTTGGGACGGTTGAGCGTGATGATGAGGACTTTGTCGCCTTCGGTACGGGTGGTGATGCATTCGTAAGTCATGGTGCGGGCCGCTGGTTGGAGTAAACGCCACTATAACCAGCGCCCTAAGCGCCCAGGGCAGACGCATCCAGGTAGGGCGCAATGTTCTGCATAGCGCGGTTGACGTAGTCTTCTTTCTCGCCCACCGGTGCCACGTAGTACAGCGCGGCGCGGGCCTCGTCTTGGCCCACCATGCGGGCGATGATCCACGCCGCCAGGTACTGCGACGCAAAGCACCCGCCCGCCGTGGCCACGTTGCCTGCGGCAAAAAAGGGCTGGTTCAGCACCTGCACACCGGCCTCTTGCACCCAGGGTTTGGTGATGAGGTCGGTGCAGGCCGGCACCGCGTCCAGCAAACCCAGCTTGGCCAGGACCAGCGTGCCCGAGCACTGCGCGGCAATCAGCTGCCGGGTGGGGTCCAGACGCAGCTGCGCCATGAGCGCAGGGTTGCCGACCACCTCGCGCGTTTGCATGCCACTGCCCACAATCACCGCGTCGGCCGCAGCCACCTCGACCAGCGACGACTGCGCATGCACCACCACGCCGTTCATGGACGTGACGGTGGGCTCGGGGCAGCACAAGCTCACACGCCAGTCGGGCCGCTTAACCCGGTTGAGCACGCCGAGCGCAATGAGCGAGTCGAGTTCGTTAAAACCTTGGAAGGTGAGGATGGCGATGTGCATGTAGATCGGTCTGTGAAGGTAATGGGCCTATCTTGCCATTTGACGGCCTGGGTCGAACGAACTCTATGTCAGCTAAGGGCCAGAAACGGTCGTTGGCGAATGATTACTTTGGTAATGCCCGTGTTATTCCGAAATTTACTTCGACAATTTTTCGTCATTGCATCAAGATTGCAATTTACGGTACATGGTTTGCCGACTTATGCCAAGCTGTCGAGCGGCTGCTGACATGTTGCCGCGAGCGTTTTCTAATGCCTGCGCTATCGCTTGTTGCGAGAGCTGATGCAAATTTTGAGGTGGCTGCTCAGAGAAATCTGGCAAGGCCTGGCTAAGGGTTTGCAGTATGTCCACCAAGTCGTCGGGCATGTGTGACCATGAAATGCATGCCTCGTCAGGCTCAAGCATCGCCACGGCCGTACGCAGCACATTGCTGTACTGGCGTAAATTGCCCGGCCAGTGATAGCGGCTCAGCGCCAGCAAAAGATAGGAGTCGATATGCAAGCTCACCGGTCCACCCCATCGAACGAGCAATTGGCGCGTTAGGGCTGCAAAGTCGCTACGCTCGCGCAGGGCAGGAAGCTGTAGGCTCAGCCCATTGATGCGGTAGTACAAATCACTGCGAAATCTCCCGGTGTCAGCGGCTTTGGGCAAGTCTTGATGGGTAGCGCAGACCAGCGCAAAGTTGACCGCGACGGCATGGCCACCGCCCAGGGGCGTGACCTGGCGCTCTTGCAGTACGCGCAAAAGGCGGGTCTGCATAAGCAAGGGCATGTCCCCAATCTCATCCAAAAACAAGGTGCCACCTTGGGCCTCGCGCAACCGGCCTATCGAGCCCTGCTTGCTTGCGCCCGTGAATGCGCCTGGTGTGTAACCAAAAAGCTCGGACTCGATCAAGTGTTCGGGTAAGGCGGCGCAGTTGATCGCCACAAACGGACCGCCTCTGCGCGCTGAGCTTTCATGCAATGCTTTTGCAAACCACTCCTTGCCCACACCTGACTCGCCCAGCAGCAGCAGCGGGATGTCTTTGTCAGCCACACGGCGGGCCTTGGCGGCGGCGTTGCCCCAACTTACATCACCCGTGTCAAGTTGGCTAAGCGCGTCGGGCGCCGCCGATGTCACACCGGGCCGCGCCTTGACCGACAAATGGGGCGCCAGTTGAACGCTGGCAAACAAGGGCTGACTTTGCGTGGTGTGAAGGGCAATGTCGCGTCCAACCGCCCGATGAGCAGCGCCAAGCAGCGCGTCCAGATTGCAATCGAACAGCTGCTGCAACTGCACGGCGCCGATGTCCTGGCGGGACAGGCCCAGCATTTCCAAGGCGCGCCGGTTGGCGCCCATCAGCCAACCATCTTCTGACAAGGCGAGCAAGCCCTGCGCAACGGAGCCAATCCCTTCTGGCCGGCCATGCAACTTAAGCACTGTGTGGTGCCTACAGGAGGCCATAAATAGATTGTTTTCAATCATTCGCGCTGCCGTGGAGACCAGGCCCAATGTGTGCGAATGGCGGCTGCGGTGGTCGCCCGAGATGTCCAAAATACCCATCACTTCGCCCTTGGCCGAGACAATGGGCGAGGCAGCGCAGGTCAGAAATCCGTTTCGGTCCAGGTAGTGCTCGGCACCGTGTATTTCGATTTCGTCTGATTCTGCCAGCGCCGTGCCGATCGCATTGGTACCACGCTGGCTTTCATGCCAAGAGGCGCCGCACTTGAGGGCCACGCGCTCTGCTTTGCTTAAAAAGTCCAAATCGCCTTGGGTGTGCATAAGCACGCCGTGTTGGTCGGCCAAAATAACCATACTGTGACTGTGTCTCACCTGCTCAAACAGGTATTCCATGATCGGCTGGGAATGGTTCACCACATCGTGGCTTTGCGCCCTTGCGCGCTGCAGGGCTGTGCCGCTTAGGTTGTCGGTGCATGACAAACGGCCCATCGGCGCGAGGCCAGCAGCCTTGCTCCGTAGCCAAGACCGGCTCACCCTTTGGTCAATGGCCGGTGACAGGCTGGCGCCTTGCTCTAACCATTGCAGACGTGCATGTCTCAGTACCGGTGCGGGGAGCATTGAGTGTTCACGCATGGTTTGTAATCGGGAGCGGCATTTGGCACCGCTGGTTTTGTCAGTGAAGTTTATCGGCGTCTGTCGCGCCGACAAGCTCCGATCATTGATGCAGATCACAAACGTAACAAATTGTTACACCTGTCCATACCGATGCCCGGACAGGTGCGCATATCAGCGTTCTCCGATTGGGCGCAAAGCCCGCATTTGCCTCTTATTTAGGTAGCAACTAGGTAAAAACCCTCGAGTGATCCGCGATGGCATGGCGCTTGCAAAAAGAGTAATAGCCGGGGCTGTCAGTTTGAACGCCCAGGACTTTAAAACCCTTTAGGAGAACCTCATGATTTATGCCGCTCCTGGCGCCGCTGGCGCCATCGTGCAATTCAAAGACCACTACGACAACTTCATTGGCGGCAAATGGGTCGCGCCCGTCAAAGGCCAGTACTTTGACGTCATCACCCCGATCGACGGCAAGGTCTACACCAAGGCCCCACGATCCAGCGCTGAAGACGTCGAACTGGCCCTGGACGCCGCACACGCTGCGGCTGATGCCTGGGGCAAAACAGATGCTGCCAGCCGCGCCAACATCCTCCTGAAGATCGCCGACCGCGTTGAGGCGAACCTGGAAATGCTGGCCTACGCCGAGACAGTAGACAACGGCAAAGCCATCCGCGAAACGCTCAACGCTGATATTCCGCTGACGATTGACCACTTTCGCTATTTCGCTGGTTGCCTGCGTGCCCAAGAAGGTGCACTGAGCAATATCGACGAAAACACGGTGGCTTACCACTTCCAAGAACCGCTTGGCGTGGTCGGTCAAATCATTCCCTGGAACTTCCCCATCCTGATGGCCGCCTGGAAACTGGCGCCCGCCATCGGCGCGGGCAACTGCGTGGTGCTCAAGCCCGCCGAGTCAACGCCCATCTCCATCTTGCTGCTGGCCGAGTTGGTTGCCGACTTGCTGCCACCGGGCGTACTCAACATCGTCAACGGCTATGGCCGCGAAGCCGGAATGCCCTTAGCGACCAGCAAGCGCATCGCAAAAATCGCCTTCACCGGCTCGACCAGCACGGGCCGTGTGATCGCGCAAGCGGCTGCCAACAACCTGATTCCGGCTACCTTGGAGCTGGGCGGTAAGTCGCCCAACATCTTCTTTGCCGACATCATGGACAAGGACGATGCCTTCCTGGACAAAGCCATCGAAGGCTTGGTTTTGTTTGCCTTTAACCAAGGCGAAGTCTGCACCTGTCCTTCGCGCGCACTCATCCAAGAAAGCATTTATGACAAGTTTATGGAACGCGTCTTAAAGCGGGTGGCAGCTATTAAACACATGAATCCGCTGGACACCGACAGCATGATGGGCGCCCAAGCCTCCAAAGAGCAGTTGACCAAAATATTATCCTACTTGGACTTGGGTAAGCAAGAAGGTGCGCAAGTGTTAGCAGGCGGTCACCAAGCACATTTAGGCGGTGACTTGGAGGGCGGATACTACGTGCAGCCCACCTTGTTCAAAGGCCACAACAAGATGCGCATCTTCCAAGAAGAAATTTTTGGGCCAGTGCTAGCTGTGACCACTTTTAAGGACGAAGCCGAAGCCTTGGCAATAGCCAATGACACTCTGTACGGCTTAGGTGCGGGCGTGTGGAGTCGTAACGGCAACGTGGCGTATCGTATGGGCCGCGCGATCAAGGCTGGCCGCGTTTGGACTAATTGCTACCACGCCTACCCAGCGCATGCGGCGTTTGGCGGCTACAAAGAATCGGGCATCGGTCGCGAAACCCACAAGGTCATGCTGGACCACTACCAGCAAACAAAGAACCTTTTGGTAAGCTACAGCGAGAACAAATTAGGTTTCTTCTAAGCTGAAGCGATGAGAGTGGGCTGCGCGTGCGGCTCACTCTCGCCTAGTGCGTTATTGGAGTCAGCATGGTTGAACGTGTAGAAGCTACGCCTTTGGCGCTCAAGCTGATAGATGAACTAAAACGTGAGCATGGGGCCATCATGTTTCACCAATCTGGCGGTTGCTGCGATAACAGCGCTGCTAATTGCTACCTTCCCACGGACCTCACGATTGGTGCCTACGACGTACTGCTCGGCTATATCGGTGGTGTGCCGTTTTACATAGGTAAGTCTCAGTACGAATACTGGAAACACACCAAACTTATTATTGACGTGACTGAAGGTCAAGGCGGAACTTTTTCGCTAGAAGGTCCATCTGGAAGAGCTTTTTTGACCCGCTCGCGGTTGTTTACTGACGAGGAATGGTCTCATGTTGAGCCATTAGCAAGGCGGGATCTGGCATGAGCGGTTCAGATCACATGAGACTGTGACGAATACTTTGATCATGATTATCCAAGTGCGGGTTCGAATGTCGGTTTAACTTGATGTATCCGTAGATTGCATTTTTGATTCAAGGTCGTAACTTGCAAAGCTCTATTTCGGCGTGGCTCTTGAAGAGCTGCGATCGCGGCTTTCAAGATGGTATTTGGCTGACAACCACGGAAATTGTTAACCTATTCGCTCGATTAGTTGAATCGCAACGCTGTCACCTGATCCCATGCCAAGACTCGCACGTAGCGCAGCCTTGATGGGTAGTTTGTGCGTTCCATCACCCAATGCCATGAATGCGCTTTGGAACTCATGACCATCAACAATAGCCCGGACCTTTACGAGGCCTCTTGTATTGAAGGAACGCGCAGACTCGGGCATGACGACATATGTCCATCCGCCTTTGCTTGGACTACGCTGCAAAACCGCGGTAAATGTCTTTAATAGTCAACCAATTGATCGAAGGGCCGCAATGGGTCGGAAGCTGTCTTTTGTGAGTACCTCCGCTATGGCGGAAAGTGTAAAGGCCCGAACTTCGCCTGTAGGCGCGATTCCACTGAACTCCTACACAGCAGGGTTACCAGGAGGCAAGTCATCAAACAAATCATTCGAATTAATTGTCAATTAAAAAACGTTATGCTTCAATACAAGTAACGCGTTGCCGACTGGGCGCACAGTTTTTTTACGGGATTACCATGAACGCTACTACCCACTCTTACACCAATGGTTTGCACAATTTCCAGTGCAAAGCGGCTGCTAGTCTCCTATTGTTAGCAAGTGTGATGTTGGCTGCAGGCGTATCCCACGCCGCAGGCAACTCTGACGCCACGCCTCCGCCGTCGTTCGTCACCGACCAGTGCAAGCGCGATGTGCTGGCCTACCAAAAGAACTTAGAGACTTTGCGCAAAAACATGGGCAACAAAGCGGCGCAAGAGTTTGCCGACAAGTTCATGACCAAAGAGCAGTGGAATGAGTCTCTGCTGCGCGATGGCTACTGCGCCATCGCCCGGGGGCTGAAGGCCGCTCGTCTGCTCTAGGCCGGCCAGAGGCCCACAGGGCGCGCCGCGTTGGCAATGCGCCAGGTGCGCACGCCCTGTGGCACACGCAGGGGCAGGCGCAAGAGGCGCTTGTCGCGCGACACCAGTGCGGTAGCGCGGCGCTCGGTGCCCAAGAGCAAGGCCAGGTCGTCCAGCTTATTCAGCCGCCACGCGCCATGCTGGCTGCGCGCACCCACTTCCACACCCAGCCATTCGTCGCCCGCCGCAAAGCCTGCGGCCTCTGCCGCGCCGCCGCGCAGCACGGCTTTCACCGTGACCGTGCCGCCGGCGTCACTCACCCGCAGGCCCAGGCTCTGGGCCATTTGGGCGGGGTCTTCGTGCACTTGCAGTTGCTGCGCTTGCAGCAGATTTTTAAGCGGCAGCTCGCGCGTGCTGTGCACCCAGGCTTTGATTTCTTTGGCCCAGCTGCGGCCGCTCTGCTCTTGCAGCACCGCCAGCAAGTCGGCCTCTGCCATGGGGCCAGCCGCACAGCGCTGCCACAGGCCGCGCATCACCGCATCTAGCGTGGTGCGGCCCTCGGCGCGCAGGCTCAGGTCCAGGCACAGGGCCACCAGTGCGCCTTTGGTGTAGTAGCTCACGGTGGCGTTGGGCGTGTTTTCGTCTTGGCGGTAGTACTTCACCCATGCGTCAAAGCTGGCCTGCGCCACGGTCTGCACTGCGCGCCCCGGTGTTTGCAGCACCTGGTTGGCAGTTTTGGTGAGCAGCTTGAAGTACGCGGTGTCGTCGATCAAGCCGGCGCGGCGCAGCAGCAGGTCGTCGTAGTAGCTGGTAAAGCCTTCAAAAAACCACAACAGCTGGGTGTAGTTTTCTTGGGCGTAGTTGTAGTGCGCAAACTCCGCGGGGCGCAGGCGCTTGACGTTCCAGGTGTGAAAGTATTCGTGGCTGATCAGCCCCAAGAGAGTGGTGTAGCCGTCAGACGTTTTGGCCTCGCCCGCGCGCGGCAAATCGCGCCGGGCTGCAATGAGCGCGGTGGAGTTGCGGTGCTCCAGCCCGCCAAAGCTGTCGTCTACCACATTGAGCATGAACACATAGTGGCCAAAGGGCACGTCTGTGGGCGATACAGCGCCTTTGGCGTCGCCGCCCGCATGCCAAAACCGCAGCTGCGTTTCGCAAATTTTTTGCGCGTCGCGCAGCAAGCGCTCGCCGTCAAACGAGGGCAAAGCACCCGCCACCACCACACGGTGGGGCACGCCGCAAGCGTTAAAAGTGCCACTCCAAAACGCACCCATTTCCACCGGGCAGTCGGCCAGCTCGTCGTAGTGCGCAGCCTGGTAGCGGCCAAAGCCGGTCTTGTCCACAGACACGGGTGGCAAGCCAGTGGCCACCTGCCATTGCTGCATATCGGCATGGCGCACCAGGTCTAGCGCATGGGGCTGGTCGGTGGCGCCTTCGGCCATGAGGCACAGGCTGGTGGCGTTGAAAAAGCCCCGTGCGCTGTCTAGCCAGCTGGTGCGCACCGAGTTGTCAAAAGCGTAGACCTCGTATTGCACTTGCAGGGGCTGGCTGGCGTCGCAAGCCAGCTGCCAGGTGGCTTTGTCGAGCTGCGTTGCAGCCACTGCTTTTTGGCCTTGGCGGCATTGCAGGTGCTGCAAGTGTTTGGAGAACTCCCGCACCATGTAGCTGCCCGGAATCCACACCGGCAGGCGCAGCGTTTGCAAGGCTGCAGGCCGCGCAATGGTCAAGGTAATGCGCCACAGGTGCGCATGCAGACTGGCGGCCTCAACGCGGTAGTGAACAGCCCAGTCCGTGGTGCTTGCTTTAGACATGCGCGGTTTAGCCTTTGGCGGCCTC
>CAIYRQ010000067.1 GCA_903928635.1 uncultured beta proteobacterium
GACACCGGGCACCCGATTCGCGACTCGCGCATGCTCGACGTGCCGCGCACTGCAGTCACTTATCGCTACTTCGGTGGTATGGCCGACAAGTTTCAGGGCGAGCAAATTCCGGTGGAGGTGGGTTTCCTGAACTACACCTTGCGCGAACCCGTTGGGGTCGTAGGGCAGGTAGTGCCATGGAATTTCCCGCTGATGTTTACCAGCTGGAAGATGGCACCTGCATTGGCGGCCGGCAACTGCATCGTCATGAAACCGGCCGAAATAACGCCGCTGTCCTCGCTCAAGATTGCTGAATTGATGGCGGAGGCAGGCATGCCCGCAGGCGTGGTCAACATCCTGCCGGGCCTGGGCACCGTGGCAGGTCAGGCAATTGCCGAGCACGACCGAATTTCCAAAATTGCGTTCACCGGCAGTACCGCCACGGGACGCCGCATTGTCCAAGCCAGTGCAGGCAATCTCAAAAAGGTGCAATTGGAGCTAGGCGGCAAGGGTGCCAATATCGTGTTTGAAGACGCCAATTTGATTGCGGCCGTCAACGGCGCGGCATGGGCGATTTTTCACAACCAGGGACAGGCCTGTATTGCGGGCTCGCGTTTGGTACTGCATGAAAAAATTGCAGACGCTTTCCTGGAGAAGTTCATTCCGCTGGCCCGCAGCATCCGGCTCGGCAACCCCTTGGATCCCCATACCGAGATGGGCCCTTTGACCAGCCTGCAGCATCGCGATCGCGTGTTGAGCTACGTCGATGTTGCACGCAGCCAGGGTGGTGAAGTGCTGTCGGGCGGTAAAGCACCCACAGGCGATCTGGCCTCAGGCTGCTATGTGGAGCCCACCATTGTTCGCGCATCCGGCTGGCGTGACCGCATTGCCCAGGAAGAAGTTTTTGGTCCTTTTGTGACGGTTCTCACCTTCAAAGACGACCAGGAGGCCTTGCAAATTGCCAACAGCACCGAGTACGGATTGGGCGGCGGCCTGTGGACCAACAATTTGCAGCGCGCACACAAGTTTGCCCGCGACATGAAGAGCGGCATGGTGTGGATCAACTGCTACAAGCGGGTCAATCCGGGCTCGCCCTTTGGCGGCTCGGGCATGTCGGGTTACGGCCGCGAAATGGGTTTTGACGCCATGCGCGAGTACACCCAGGTCAAGAGCATTTGGGTCAATGTCGACGCGCAGATCGCGCCGCACTACGCCCGGCCTTGATATTTTTATGCGTGCGTTTGTTCATTCTCCATTGCCCGGCAGGGTCGTCTTTGGAGCGGGCAGTCTTCAGCAATTGAGCGCTGAAATTGTCGCCATGGGCTGCAACCGTGCCTTGGTCCTGTGCACCCCAGAACAATATGCGCTGGCCCAGCGGGTGAGTGATTTACTGGGTGACAAATCAGTGGGAATTTTCGACCGTGCGGTCATGCACGTACCCCTGGAGACTGCGCAGCAAGCCCGTGCACTTGCACAGGAGTTGGGCGCAGACTGCGCGGTCGCAGTGGGTGGCGGCAGTACCACCGGCTTGGGTAAAGCCATTGCCTTGGAGTCGGGTCTGCCGATTTTGGCTATTCCCACGACCTATGCGGGCTCGGAAATGACGCCGATTTACGGCATCACCGAGAACGGGTTGAAAAAAACAGGACGTGATGCGCGTGTATTGCCGCGCACCGTCATTTACGACCCTGAGCTCAGTTACAGCCTGCCCGTGGATTTGAGTGTCACCAGCGCCATCAACGCCATTGCCCATGCCGCCGAAGGCCTCTACGCGGTGGACGGAAATCCCATCATTGATCTGATGGCAGTCGAAGGTATCGCTGCGCTGGGGCGCGCCATTCCACGATTGACACTTCAAGCCCAGGACCCGTCCGCCCGCAATGATGCGCTATACGGCGCGTGGTTATGCGGCAGCGTGCTGGGCCACGTAGGCATGGCTTTGCACCACAAGTTGTGCCACACGCTGGGCGGCAGCTTTAACTTGCCCCATGCGCAAACCCACACGGTGGTGCTGCCTCATGCGCTTGCTTACAACGCCAGTGCTGCGCCGCGGGCGATGCAACGCATCCAATCGGCGCTGGGTGTGCCAGGCACGGTTTCCGCGGCACAGGCGCTGTACGACCTGGCGCATGACAATGGAGCGCCCACCTCTTTGAGGGAATTGGGTTTGCAAGAACACGACCTGCACAAAGCGCTGGAAATTGCGCTGCAAAACCAATACCCCAATCCCCGACCCTTGATGCGTGAACCCTTGCTGGCTTTGCTGCAAGACGCATTTGAGGGGCGTCGCCCGCATTGATTTTTTCCCGCGTTTTACACACCAACCACTAGGAGACTGCTATGAACTTTTCCCGTAGAACATTTACCCAAGGTATGGCGATTGCCGCCGTGTCCAGCGTAAGCCCCTTGGTTTGGGCCGCGGACGTGGTCAAGATTGGCTACGTATCCCCCCAAACCGGCCCACTCGCACCTTTCGGTGAAGCGGACAAATGGGTCATTGAACAAATGACCGCCGCCTTCAAGGACGGCATAGACATCGGTGGCAAAAAGCACGCGGTGCAGATCATTTTGAAAGATAGCCAGTCAAACCCCAACCGCGCAGGCGAAGTGGCCAGTGACCTGGTGCTCAAAGACAAAGTGGCGCTCGTGTTGACCGCGGGCACGCCTGAGACCGCCAACCCCGTTAGTGATGTGTGCGAACTCAATGAAGTGCCTTGCATTTCCAGCGTCGTGCCATGGCAACCCTGGTTTTTTGGCCGTAAGGGCAATCCAGCCACCGGCTTCAACTTCACGTACCACATCTTCTGGGGGCTCGAAGACGTGATTGCCAACTTCACCAACGGATGGCAGTCGGTCAAAACCAACAAGAAAGTGGGCGGTCTGTTCCCCAATGACGGTGACGGCAATGCCTGGGGCGACAAAGAGCTTGGCTTCCCCAAACCCCTCTCTGCCATGGGGTACTCACTCACCGATCCCGGCCGTTTTCAAAACGGCACGCAAGATTTCTCGGCCCAAATCGCAGCGTTCAAAAAAGACGGTGTCGAGATCGTTACCGGTGTGGTGATTCCTCCGGATGCAAAAACTTTCCTCACGCAAGCCAAGCAACAGGGTTTTAAACCCAAGGTCATTACCTTGGGCAAAGCCCTGCTGTTCCCCGGCGCGATCGAAGCCTTGGGCGATTTGGGCGAAGGACTGTCTACCGAAGTGTGGTGGAGCCCGTCGCACCCCTTTGCGTCGAGCCTGACCAAGCAAAGCGCCAAAGCGCTGGCTGAGCAGTATGAGACCAGCACCAAGAAGCAGTGGACACAGCCTATCGGTTTTGCCCATGCCTTGTTTGAAGTCGCCACTGACGCTTTGAAGCGCAGCAAGTCACTGAAGGCGACGGACGTGCGCGACGCTGTGGCCGGCACCAAAATGAAAACCGTGGTGGGTGATGTGGCCTGGGGCGGCCAAGGCCCCTTCAAAAATGTCAGCAAAACACCGCTGGTGCTGGGCCAATGGAACAAAGGTCAGAAACACCGCTATGAACTGACCATCGTCAACAATGAAACCGCCAAATCAATCCCCGTCGGCGGCACATTGAAGCTGATGTAAGGAAGACAAGGTGTCCGCTCCCTTGCTGGCTTTGGAACAGGTAAGCAAGTCCTACGGGGCTTTGCAAGTCACCCAGAATATTTCGCTCTACGTCAACGCAGGCGAAACATTGGGAATCCTGGGCCCCAACGGAGCGGGCAAAACCACCTTGTTCAACCTGATCTCAGGCGACGTCGCCGTAGACCAAGGTCGCGTGCTGTTCCAAGGCGTAAACATCACCGCCTTGGCACCGCACCAACGCTGTCGTCTAGGCATTGGTCGCAGTTACCAAGTGCCGCAACCGTTTGGCGGCATGTCGGTATTTGAAAATTTGGTGACGGCCGCTTGCTTCGGCGCGCAAGAAACTGAGAAGCAGGCCTGGAACACGGCCGTAGAAGTGCTGGGCCAAACAGGTATGGAAAAATTTGCCAACCAAGCCGCGGGCTCGCTCACCTTGCTGAACCGCAAGCGGCTGGAGTTGGCGCGCGCATTGGCCACGCGCCCCAGCGTGCTCTTGCTGGACGAAATCGCGGGAGGCCTGACCGAGCACGAAGCCCAAGAGCTGGTGGCCGAGTTGCAACGCATCAAGGCCAGTGGCGTGAGCATGATCTGGATCGAGCACGTGGTTCACGCCTTGTTGTCGGTGGCCGATCGACTGCTGGTCATCAATTTCGGGCAGCAACTGGCCCACGGCTTGCCACAGCAGGTGATGAACGACCCTGAAGTTCAGCGTGTGTACATGGGCTTGGAGGTTTGAATGGCATCCACCAATAAGGACCTCTTGCTCCAAACCCGCAATCTGCAAGCGTTTTATGGCGATGCGCAAGCCTTGTTTGGCATTGACCTTGAAATCGGCAAGGGCGAAGCTATTGCCATCATTGGTGCCAATGGTGCAGGCAAGTCCACCTTGTTGAAGGCCTTGACTGGACTCGTTAAGGTTCCATCCGCTCAGATTCAGTGGAAAGGCCAGCCGGTGGGTGGGCGCGCGCCCAGTGAAATCGTACGGATGGGATTGGCGTTGGTGCCCGAAGGGAGGCGCTTATTCCCTTCTTTGTCGGTGCAAGAAAACCTGTTGATGGGCCAAGAGTCCGGTCGCACTGGGCCTTGGAATCTGGACCGCTTGTTCAAGCTGTTCCCCATCCTGCAAGAAAAGCGCAACCAACCCAGCACCTCTTTGTCGGGCGGCCAGCAGCAAATGGTGGCCATCGGCCGCGCCTTGATGAGCAACCCCGAGCTGCTGCTGTGTGACGAGCTGTCGCTTGGCTTGGCGCCTATTGTGGTTCGCGAAATTTACAACGCACTGCCCGAAATTACGTCCGAGGGCATGGCCGTGGTGCTGGTCGAGCAGGATGTCAGCCTGGCGCAGCGCATGACACAGCGCCTATATTGCCTGCAAGAAGGCCGTGTTTCCTTGCAAGGTAATTCATCAGACCTGACGCGCGAGCAAATTCGGCAAGCCTATTTTGGCCTCTAACTCCTAGATCTCAGCATGTTTGAATTGCTACTACAAGGCGTATTACTCGGTGGGCTCTACACCTTGTTTGCGCTGGGCCTGTCCTTGATGTTTGGCGTCATGCGCTTGACCAACACGGCACACGGCGACTTCATCATTTTGGGCGCCTTCGGCGCGTTGGCCCTCAACGGCTGGGGTCTCAATCCTTGGGTGGCGGATGTTGTGGTGCTACCG
Source organism: uncultured beta proteobacterium (assembly GCA_903928635.1). Lineage (GTDB taxonomy): Bacteria > Pseudomonadota > Gammaproteobacteria > Burkholderiales > Burkholderiaceae_C > Allorhodoferax. Next base: position 5,240 of record CAIYRQ010000067.1, read on the forward strand.
ATTGCTGCCTTGCTTGGTTATGCCATCCAGCGCTATGTGCTGAACCAAACGCTGGGAAAAGACCCGGTGCCCTCGCTGGTCGTGACCTTTGGCCTGTCCATCGTGATTCAAAACGCTTTGCTGGAAACGTTTTCTGCCGACCCCCGATCCATTGAATCCAACGGCCTCAATATTCAAAGTCTCGCCCTGAGCGACTCGCTGTCGGTGGGCGTTTTACCAACCCTGATTTTGTGCATTGCGCTCATTGCAACCGTGGGCTTGCAGTGGCTGTTTGCCAACACCCGTCTAGGTCGTGCCTTTCGTGCGGTGTCGGATGACCCTGAGATCGCTGAGCTCATGGGACTGCGCTCCCAAAATGTTTATGCTCTGGCGACCGCACTGGCCTTTGTGCTGATCGCCATGGCGGGTGTCTTGCAGGGCTTGCGAACGACGGTGGCACCCTCGGACGGCCCGATGTTGCTGCTGTTTGCCTTTGAGGCGGTGATCATGGGTGGAATGGGCAGTTTTTGGGGCACCCTGGCTGGCAGCATGTTGCTGGGTGTGACGCAGCAGGTGGGTTTTCGACTCGATCCGGGATGGGGCGTCTGGGCCGGGCACTTGATGTTCTTGTTCGTGCTGCTCGTCAAGCCCCAAGGTCTGTTCCCTAAAACGCGTTAAGGCTGCTTATGAACCCCATCATTGAAAAACAGTTTGCTGTGGAACGCGGCCACGCTTACACACGGGTTTTGTTGGTAGTTGCGTTGGTAGCCGTCATCGCGGCGGCCAGCTTGCCGCTGTGGGCAGAGTCGAGTTGGTTGCATGAATTTGTGGAGATTGCTTGTCACTTTATTTTTGCCCTGATGTGGAACTTGTTGGCCGGCTATGGGGGCATGGTGTCGATCGGTCAGCAAGCCTTTTTTGGCTTGGGTGCCTACACCATGCTGGTCTTGGGCAATTTTTGGGGCGTCAACCCCTTTGTTGCGATTGCGATTGGCGGCCTTGTGGCGGGCTTGGTGGCAATACCGGTCTCGCGGATTGCATTTCGCTTGCAGGGCGGCTACTTTGCCATTGGCACCTGGGTGATTGCCGAGGTGTTTCGATTGAGCTTTGCCAACCTGAGTGCGGTGGGCGGAGGAGCGGGCACCACGCTCACGGCGCTGCGCGGCATTGACAAGGCAAGCCGCGAATCGTGGACCTATTGGATTGCCTTGCTGTGCGTGGTGGCCAGTATTACGTTGGTGTACCTGTTTTTGCGAAGCAAGCGCGGACTGGCGCTACTGGCGATTCGCGACAACCCGGTGGCTGCCGAGTCGCAGGGTATTGCCGTCGGTTCTATGAAGTTGGCGGTCTATGCGGTGGCTGCCTTTGGCGCGGGGCTGGCTGGCGCGCTGTACTTTGTCGGCAATCTGCGCATCAGCCCCGACGCGGCGTTCAGTGTCAACTGGACAGCGTTTGCCATTTTCATGGTGGTGATTGGGGGCATGGGTCGCATCGAAGGCCCCTTGGTGGGAACGCTGGTGTTTTGGTTGCTCAGCAAGTTTTTCAGTGATTTCGGCTCCTGGTACTTGATGGGGCTGGGCTTGCTGGCGATCCTGACCACGATTTACTTTAAGCAAGGCTTGTGGGGCTATGTGCAGCAGCGCTGGGGCTGGTCCTTGTTCCCCACGCAAAGGCGCGTGGTGCTCACAACGGGGCCGTCGGCGTGAGCGGCCAGATCGTTCACATCGTCATGTGGCGCATGAATGGCACCACGGCTGAAGAACGGCTGTCGCAAGCGCGTACCGCAGTCGCTGCGTTTGAGTCAACACGTGGCACCATCGCTGGTGTGTTGGACATGCAGGTTGGCGTCAATGTGGTCGATGCCCCCGACGCCTGGGATCTGGCCTTGTCCATGCGCTTTGAAAACCGGGCTGCGCTGGAGGCCTATGCCGACCATCCCGCCCATCTGGAAATCAAGCGTCTGGTCGGCCCCATGAGAATGGAGCGCAAGCAAGTCGACTTTGAACTCAACACGGGCTCCTCAATATGAAAAACGTAGACCAAAACACCATCACTCAAGCCGTGTTGGAGCGCATGGGCGATATGCCCGATGCGCGGCTCAAAACCATTCTGACCAGCCTGGTGCACCATCTGCACGACTTTGCGCGCGACGTGACGTTGAGCGAGGAGGAGTGGATGCATGCGATTCAATTTCTCACCCGCACCGGGCAAAAGTGCGACGACAAACGCCAGGAATTTATTTTGCTTAGCGACGTGTTGGGCCTGTCCATGCTGACCGTGGCCATGAACAACCAGAAGCCGCCAGGCTGCACTGAGGCCACGGTGTTTGGTCCCTTTTTTGTGGAAGATGCGCCCATTGTGCCCTTGGGCGGCGATGTGGCGCAGGGCGCACCTGGTCAGCCGTGCACGGTGTCAGGACGGGTGGTCGGCAGCCATGGACAGGCGGTGGCCCATGCACAGTTGGAAGTCTGGCAAGCCGATGAAGAAGGGTTTTATGACGTGCAGCGACCCGAGTTGCACGCACTCCAAGCGCGCGCAAGACTTCAGGCCGATAGCGAGGGCCGGTTTCACTTCAATACCATTGTTGCGGAGGCTTACCCCATTCCTACCGACGGACCGGTGGGGGAGCTTCTGCGGGCGACCGGGCGCCACCCTTGGCGGCCCGCGCATTTGCATTTCATGATCAAGGCGCCGGGGTTCGAGACTCTGATTACCCATGTTTTTCGCAATGGTGACAAATACCTGGAATCAGACGCCGTGTTTGGAGTTCGCGAATCCTTGATTGCCGACTGGGTCAAACAGCCTGACGGAAATACCCAGCTTCATTTTGATTTTGTACTGAACGAAAGCCATGATTAACAAGGTTGCCAATTCGATTGCGCAGGCGCTTGCGCGAGTGAAGGATGGAGACACCGTGCTCATCGGCGGTTTTGGCACTGCCGGCATTCCCAATGAGCTTATCGATGGCTTGATTGAGCATGGTGCGCGCGACCTCACAGTAGTCAACAACAACGCAGGCAATGGCGACGCCGGGCTGGCGGCATTACTCAATACACGGCGTGTGAGAAAAATCATATGCAGCTTTCCTCGGCAGGCGGACTCCCATGTGTTCGACGCGCTGTACCGTAGCAAACAGATTGAGCTTGAGCTGGTGCCGCAGGGCAATCTTGCGGAGCGCTTGCGCGCTGCGGGTGCTGGTATTGGCGCTTTTTTCACGCCCACCGGCTTCGGCACCCAGCTGGCCCTGAACCCCGATGGCAGTGCCAAAGAAACCCGGGTTATCAACGGCAAATCCTATGTGCTGGAGTTTCCCATCCATGGCGATGTGGCCTTGGTCAAGGCGGAGTCCGGTGACCGTTGGGGAAATCTGACCTACAGAAAAGCCGCACGTAACTTTGGCCCGGTCATGGCTGCTGCTGCCAAGCACACCGTTGCCACGGTCCATGACATCGTAGAGCTCGGCGTGCTGGACCCGGAGCACGTGGTCACCCCGGGTATCTTTGTCTCACACATCGTGCAGATCGAGCGTGTATCCACCAAGGCAGGCGGATTCAAGGCCGCCACACCAGCTTAAATCAGCCATGGCCCACTACACCAAACGTACCAAACAAGTGCTGGCCCAAAGGGTGGCACACGACATTTTTGACGGCGCCTATGTCAACCTCGGGATTGGCCAGCCCACGCTGGTGGCCAATTATTTGCCCAAGGACTTGGAGGTCGTGCTGCACAGCGAGAACGGCATCTTGGGTATGGGCCCTGCGCCTGCCGCAGGCGACGAGGACTTTGACTTGATCAATGCGGGCAAGCAACCCGTGACCCTGTTGGCAGGGGGCAGTTATTTCCACCATGCCGACAGCTTTTCCATGATGCGCGGTGGACACATTGACATCAGCGTACTGGGTGCGTTTCAGGTCTCGGCCACGGGTGACCTTGCCAACTGGAGCACCGGCGAGCCTGACGCGATTCCGGCAGTGGGCGGCGCCATGGACCTGGCGGTCGGGGCCCAACAAACCTGGGTGATGATGGACTTGCTGACCAAAGACGGCAAGAGTAAGGTCGTCAGCCAGTGCAGCTACCCCCTGACCGGCATCGCCTGTGTCAAGCGTATTTATTCGGACCTGGCCACTTTGGCCTGCACGCCACACGGCCTGCAGCTGATCGACCTGGTCGATGGGCTGTCTATCATGGAGCTTGAATCGCTTATTGGTTTGCCCGTGCAAGCCTGAAACCTACCCACCATTGACGAGACTATGACCGACGCTTTTATCTGCGACGCCGTTCGCACACCCTTTGGCCGCTATGGCGGCGCTTTGAGTTCGGTGCGTACCGACGATTTGGGCGCTATTCCCATCAAAGCGCTCATGGCACGCAACCCCCAAGTGGACTGGACCGCGGTGTCGGATGTGATTTATGGCTGCGCCAACCAGGCCGGTGAAGACAACCGTAACGTGGCGCGCATGAGTGCACTCCTGGCGGGTCTGCCCATTGAGGTGTCGGGTGCCACCGTCAACCGCTTGTGCGGATCGGGCTTGGACGCCATTGGCACCGGCGCGCGTGCCATCAAGGCGGGCGAAGCGGGACTAGTGATTGCCGGTGGCGTAGAGAGCATGAGCCGCGCACCTTTTGTCATGCCCAAGGCCGAAACCGCGTTCAGCCGCGCCAATGCGGTGTACGACACCACCATCGGCTGGCGCTTTGTGAACAAGCTGATGAAAGAAAAGTACGGAGTGGACTCCATGCCCGAAACCGCCGAAAACGTGGCGGTGGACTACCAGATTGAGCGCGAAGCGCAGGACCTGATGGCCATGAACAGCCAACTGCGCGCGGTGGCTGCACAAAAAGCCGGCCACCTGGCCCGAGAAATTGTGCCGGTTCACATTCCCCAGAAAAAGGGCGACGCCCTCGTGGTCCACACCGACGAGCATCCGCGCGAAACCAGCCTGGAGGCTCTGGCCAAACTCAAAGGCGTGGTGCGGCCCGACGGCAGCGTGACAGCGGGCAATGCATCCGGTGTGAACGACGGCGCCTGTGCCGTGCTGCTTGCGGGCGCGGCCGACGTTGCCCAGTATGGCCTCACGCCCAAAGCGCGCGTCGTCGCCATGGCCACTGCAGGTGTTGCGCCGCGCGTCATGGGCATAGGTCCGGCGCCCGCCACCCTCAAGGTCCTGGCACTGGCGGGGCTCACGCTAGAGCAGATGGATGTGATCGAGCTCAACGAAGCCTTTGCCGCCCAAGGCCTGGCCGTGTTGCGTTTGCTGGGATTGAAAGACGACGACGCTCGCGTCAACGCCTGGGGCGGTGCCATTGCCTTGGGTCACCCGCTGGGTGCCTCTGGCGCCCGCCTTGCCACCACGGCCATCAACCGCCTGCACGCCACCGGTGGCCGCTACGCGCTGTGCACCATGTGCATTGGCGTGGGGCAGGGGATTGCGCTGGTGTTAGAGCGGGTGTAGACGGGCACGCGCCCTCGCCGAAATGAATAAAGCCCTTGCATGCAAGGGCTATTTGTTTGGCTCCTCAACCTGGGCTCGAACCAGGGACCTACGGATTAACAGTCCGGCGCTCTACCAACTGAGCTATTGAGGAATATC
>CAIYRQ010000068.1 GCA_903928635.1 uncultured beta proteobacterium
ATCAATACCTTTTTTGTCGATCAAACGCAGACCGGCGTTGGAAATGCGCAGGCGCACCCATGCGTTTTCTGATTCAACCCAGAAACGGCGGTATTGCAGGTTAGGAAGAAACCGGCGCTTGGTTTTGTTGTTGGCATGGGAAACATTGTTTCCGACCATCGGGCCTTTGCCCGTGACTTGACATACGCGTGCCATAAGGACACTCCGATACTGAAAAACGGCCATGGTCTGCTTTACGCAGGCCGTTTGGCCTCACCTCGCCAAAAGTGTGGGTGGCGGTAACCCATCTGCCCACTCCCTAACCACAGGTCAAGGAGCAGCAAAGCCCACGATTATAGCCAATGATTGGCCGGTTTTCAGTCCAACCGGTTGCGGTGGCGTGCGATTTCTGCCAGCACACGCTGCGGCGCGGTACCGCCCAGGGTGTTGCGGGCGGCCAGTGAACCCTGAAGGCTCAGGCACTCAAACACATCTGCCTGTACTGCGGAATTGAAGGTTTGCAGGGTTTCCAAGGGCAAATCGGCCAGGTCCAGGCCCAAACCCTGTGCGGTTTTGACAGCATGTGCCACCACTTCATGCGCATCACGGAAAGGCAGGCCTTTTTTCACCAGGTAATCGGCCAGGTCGGTTGCCGTGGCATAGCCGCGCCGGGCGGCGGCCTGCATGGCGCTGGCGTTCACGGTGATGCCACCCATCATTTCAGCAAAGATACGCAGCGTGTCTTTGAGCGTATCGACGGTGTCAAACAGCGGTTCTTTGTCTTCCTGGTTGTCTTTGTTGTAGGCCAGCGGCTGGCCCTTCATCAGGGTAATGAGGCCCATCAGGTGGCCCACGACGCGACCGGTTTTGCCGCGAGCGAGTTCCGGCACATCGGGATTTTTCTTCTGCGGCATGATGGAAGAACCGGTGGTGAAGCGGTCTGCCAGCTGGATAAAGCCAAAGTTTTGGCTCATCCAGAGAATCAGTTCTTCACTCAGGCGGCTTACATGCACCATGCAGATGCTGGCCGCGGCGGTGAACTCCATGGCGAAGTCGCGGTCGCTCACTGCGTCCAGGCTGTTGTGGCAAACCTGTGCCACGCCATCGGCGTCCACCATGCCCAAGGTGCGGGCGACGCGCTCGCGGTCCAGCGGATAGCCGGTGCCCGCCAGGGCTGCGCTGCCCAGGGGCAGGCGGTTGGTGCGGCGGCGCACGTCGGCCATGCGCTCAGCGTCGCGGGCAAACATTTCCACATAGGCCAGCAGGTGGTGTGCAAAGCTCACGGGTTGCGCCACCTGCAAGTGGGTGAAGCCGGGAAGAATGGTCTCGGTGTGGTCGGCTGCAGCGTCCACCATGGCTTTTTGCAGGGCCGAGAGCAGTTCGATGATGAGGTCGATTTCACCGCGCAGCCACAGACGCACGTCGGTGGCCACTTGGTCGTTTCGGGAGCGGCCGGTGTGCAGGCGCTTGCCGGCAACGCCTACCAGCTGGGTCAGGCGCGCCTCGATGTTCAGGTGCACGTCTTCGAGGTCGAGCTTCCATTCGAAAGCACCGGACTCAATTTCAGAGTGGATTTGCGCCATGCCGCGCTGAATGTCGGCCAGGTCATGTGCGCTGATGATGCCTTGGTGGCCCAGCATCTCGGCGTGCGCCAAGCTGCCTGCGATGTCGGCCTGCCACAAGCGTTTGTCGAAAAATACACTGGAGGTGTAACGCTTGACCAACTCGCTCATGGGTTCGGAAAAGAGCGCCGACCAGGCTTGGGATTTTTTGTCGAGTTGGTTTGTCATGCGCCGATTTTATCGGGGCAGGGCGGCGCAGCCCGCAGGCAGCGGTTAGCCGGTATTGCGCAGCCCTGCCGCAATGCCGTTGATCGAGATATGGATGCCGCGCTGCACCCGCTCGTCCGACTGGCCTGCGCGGTAGCGGCGCACCAGCTCAACCTGCAAATGGTGCAGCGGATCGATGTAAGGAAAGCGGTGGCGGATAGAGCGCTGCAAGGCGGCGTTGTGGGCCAGGCGCTGTTTGTCACCGGTAATCAGTGTGAGCGCCTTGGCGGTGCTGTGCCACTCCGCCTCCAAGGCGGCAAATATTTTCTTGCGTAGCCGGGCGTCGGTTACCAGCTCGGCATAGCGCGCGGCCAGAGCCAGGTCACTTTTTGCCATCACCATGTCCATATTGGACAAAAGAGTCTGAAAAAACGGCCACTGGCGCTCCATGCGCCGCAGCAAGGCGGTGCGCTCGTTGACCTGCGCAGCGCTGTGTTCGCCGTGTTCGCCATGCACAAAGCGCTTCACAGCCGCGCCAAAACCAAGCCAGCCTGGCACTGCGAGGCGGCACTGGCCCCAGCTGAAACCCCAGGGTATGGCGCGCAAATCTTCAATCGCCTGGGTGGCTTTGCGCGATGCGGGGCGCGAGCCGATGTTGAGCTCGGCGATCTCGCGGATCGGGGTAGAGCTGAAAAAGTAGTCCGTAAAGCCCGGTGTTTCGTAAACCAGCTTGCGGTAGGCCTCCATGCTGAATTGGGAAAGCTGTGCCGCAGCCTGCAAAAACGCGGGCGTGGCCGCCTTGGTGGACTGCAGCAGCGTGGCTTCCAGCGTCGCGGCCACCAGCGTCTCCAGGTTACGCCGGCCGATTTCAGGGTTGGCATATTTGGAGCCGATAACTTCGCCCTGTTCAGTCAGGCGAATTTGGCCGCGCACCGTGCCGGGTGGCTGCGCAAGAATGGCTTGGTAGCTCGGGCCGCCGCCACGCCCCACCGTGCCGCCACGGCCGTGAAACATACGCAATTGAATAGGTTGCTGGGCCGCCAAAGTGTCAAACAATTCCACCAAGGCAATTTCAGCGCGGTAGAGCTCCCAATTGCTAGTGAAGATGCCGCCGTCTTTGTTGCTGTCGGAATACCCCAGCATGATGTCCTGCTCGGCGCCGCTGCGTTGCACCAAAGCGGTCACGCCGGGCAGTGCGTAAAACTCGGCCATGATGGGCGCGGCGTTGCGCAGGTCTTCGATCGTTTCAAACAGCGGCACCACGATCAGGTCACAAACCGCCTGGCCATCCAGCGTGCCGCGCATCAGCCCTGCTTCTTTTTGGAGGATCAGCACTTCCAGCAAGTCGCTGACGGATTCGGTGTGGCTGATGATGTAGTGGCGAATCGCTTCCTGTCCAAAGCGTTCGCGCATGACTTTGGCCATGTCAAAAATCGCCAGTTCACTTTGGGCGTGCTCGCTGTAAGCCGCTCCGGCGACCTTCAGGGCACGTGCGTCATTCAGGAGGCTTAGCAACAGCGCGCGCTTGCGGTCTTCGTCCAGCGCGCTGTAGTCGGGCTCCAGGCGCGCCGTGCGCAGCAGCTCTGCCACGACAGCCTCGTGCTTGTCAGAGCTTTGGCGAAGGTCTACCGTGGCCAGATGGAAGCCGAAAACTTCCACGGCGCGAATCAAGGGATGCAGCCGTTGGCTGGTCAAGGCTTCGCCGTGGTGGGTGACCAGCGACGTTTCGATGGTGCGCAAATCGGCCACCAGTTCTTCGGCGCGGAGGTAGGGGTTTTGGGGTGGCACCGCATGGCGTGCGGCGTCGGTGCCGGTGAGTGCATGCAAGGTCGCAGCCAGACGGGCATAGGTGCCGATCAGCGCCCGGCGATAAGGCTCGTCTTCGCGGTGCGGGTTTTGGTCCGGGCTGCGCGCAGCCAGGGCTTGCATTTCAGGGCTGCAATCGCACAGCATGGTTGAGATGGACAGCTCGCCACCCAGCAAATGCACCTCGGTGAGGTAATGGCGCAG
>CAIYRQ010000069.1 GCA_903928635.1 uncultured beta proteobacterium
GCCACCAAGGATTACATCAAGCTGATCCGGCGTTTGCCCGATTTGCTGGAGCCCCAGGGCCATGTGCTGCTGTGCCTGAACGCCCCCGAGCTGGACACGGCTTTTTTGCACCGTCAGGTGGCCGAGGCCGCGCCCAGCCTGAAATTCATTGAACGGCTGGCCAATCCGGCCGCTTTTGTGGACGTGGACCCCGAAAAATCGCTCAAGGTGCTGCACTACCAAAATCCCTGAGCGCTCGGAAATTCAGATGCGGGGCAGGGTCATCCTTTGGCGAGCGCGGGTACAATCCTTTTTTTGGAGCCTTAGCTTATGCGCCTACTCGGTAAAGCCCTGACTTTTGACGACGTTCTCCTCGTCCCCGCCTACTCCCAAGTCCTGCCCAAGGACACGTCGCTCGCGACGCAATTCACCCGAAACATCCGCCTGAACCTGCCCCTGGTGTCTGCTGCCATGGACACCGTGACCGAAGCGCGTTTGGCCATCGCCATCGCGCAAGAAGGCGGCATCGGCATCGTTCACAAAAACCTGACAGCGCAAGAGCAAGCCGCTCAAGTGGCCAAGGTCAAGCGTTACGAGTCCGGCGTGCTGCGCGACCCGGTCGTCATCACCCCCGACACCACTGTGCGCCAAGTCATGGCCTTGTCAGACGAGCTGGGTGTGTCGGGCTTTCCGGTCTGCGACGGCCGCCAAGTGGTGGGCATCGTCACTGGCCGCGATTTGCGCTTTGAGACCCGCTACGACCAAAAGGTCAGCGAGATCATGACGCCGCGCGAGCGCCTGATCACGGTGCCGGATGGCACCACTCCTGAGGACGCCAAGGCCTTGTTGAATAAGTTCAAGCTGGAGCGTCTGCTGGTGGTCAATGAGGCCTTCGAGCTCAAGGGCTTGATTACCGTGAAGGACATTACCAAGCAGCTCAATTTCCCGAATGCGGCACGCGATGCCACCGGTCGTTTGCGCGTCGGTGCGGCAGTCGGCGTGGGCGAGGGCACAGAGGAGCGTGTCGAGGCCCTGGTGCGTGCCGGAGTGGATGCCATCGTGGTGGACACGGCGCATGGCCACAGCAAGGGCGTGATCGAACGCGTGCGCTGGGTCAAACAGAATTTCCCCCAGATCGACGTGGTGGGCGGCAATATCGCCACCGGTTCGGCCGCGCTGGCGCTGGTGGAAGCAGGGGCGGACGCGGTGAAGGTCGGTATTGGTCCCGGCTCCATCTGCACCACGCGCATCGTGGCCGGTGTCGGTGTGCCGCAGATCACGGCCATTGACAATGTGGCTACTGCGCTGCTCGGCACCGGAGTTCCCCTGATTGCGGACGGCGGCGTGCGCTATAGCGGCGATATTTCCAAGGCCATCGCAGCGGGCGCAGGCACCGTAATGATGGGCGGCATGTTTGCCGGAACCGAAGAAGCGCCGGGTGAAGTCATCCTGTACCAAGGCCGCAGTTACAAGAGCTACCGAGGCATGGGCAGCATTGGCGCCATGCAGCAGGGCAGTGCGGATCGCTATTTCCAGGAATCGAGCACCGGCAACCCGAATGCCGACAAGCTGGTGCCCGAAGGCATTGAGGGCCGCGTGCCCTACAAGGGCTCCATGGTCTCCATCGTCTTCCAGATGGCCGGTGGCCTGCGTGCCAGCATGGGCTACTGCGGCTGCGCCACCATTGCCGACATGCAGGACCGGGCGGAATTTGTGGAGATCACCACGGCCGGC
>CAIYRQ010000070.1 GCA_903928635.1 uncultured beta proteobacterium
GCAATGCCATCATCCATGGCCGCCAGGTCGGGCAGGTCAAACACATCACGCATGCGGGCACGGCGAGTGGCGTCCATGCTGCCTTCGATATGGTCGTTTTCGGCAAACGAGAAGTGCACCGGAATCGGCTGTGCACTGGTGCCAATCTCGAGTTCCACGCCATGGTTTTGCAGCAGCAGCTTGAACTGCTCGCGGTAGTAATTGGCAAACAGGTCGGGTCGTGTGAGCGTGGTTTCAAACCGGCCTGGGCCTTCTACAAAGCCGTAGCTCAGGCCGGTGCCCTCCGCGCCGCTTTTGCGCGACGCTGTCTCGGTTTGCAATCGCACCAGCGGGTAGCAGGCACGCACATGGGTGTGGAACTCATGCCCGGCCACAAAGTCCTGCATGGTCTGGCGCAAGTGGGCAATGCTGGCGTCATAAATGCGCATGACCTGCGCCAGCGCGGCGTCAGCATCGCTAAAGCGCATGGGCGCGATGAAAGGGGGGAGTTGGGGGCGGGCTTGGGTCATTTCTCCATTGTGCCGCCCCGGAGTTTCCGTGGGGTTACACCTGCTGCCGCAACCAAGGACTCACCCGGTACCGCTCGCCGCGGTACTGGGTGTCGAGCGCCTGCAAGACGTCGATCACGCCTTGGGCACTCCACGCTGACAGCCAGTCAAACGGCCCTGCGGGGTAGTTGACGCCCAGGCGCATGGCTTGGTTGGCGCCTTCGACCGTGCACACGCCTTGTTGCACCGCATCGGCTGCTTCGTTGATCAGCATGGCCACCGTGCGTGCCACGATGAGGGCGCTTTGGTCTGCCACTTGCTGCGGCTGGTAACCTAACAGACTGAGCCAGTCTTGCGCCTCCGATTTGCATTCGGCGCTGGCCCGCAAAGAGGGTGCCCAGGCCAGCACCCGCGAGCCCTCGGGCGCAAACGCCATGTCAAACACGGCCACATTGGCGCCCAGACTGGTGGCGGTGCGGCCATCGGTTTGACGCAGTTGCAGGGTGGGGGTGGACAGTCCGCTCCAATCGCTGCTGCGGTCGTGCGTGAAACCTACATCGGCATCGCTCAGGCGATGGGCCCATGCATCCATGCGCGAGCCGCTGCCGTGCAGAGTGACGCCGCTCAGTGCAGGCGCTGCGGCGGTTGCTAGGGTGGCCAACTGTGCATGGGCAGCGCCCTCTGCATAGTCGTAAATACCGCGCCCGGATTTGCGCCCCAGCAGGCCGCCGTCCACCAGTTCGCGCTGCAGCAGCGACGGCACGTAGCGCTTGTCATAAAAATTGGCCTGGTACACCGACTGGGTGACCGCGAAATTGGTGTCATGGCCGATCAAGTCCATCAGCTCGCAGGGTCCCATGCGAAAGCCGATGGCCTTGAGGCAGGCGTCCAGCACCACAGGACTGGTGCACTGCTCCTGCAGCAGGGCCAGCGCCTCTGCGTAGTAGGGGCGTGCAATGCGGTTGACGATAAAGCCCGGCGTGGAACGCGCATGCACCGCCACCTTGCCCCAGTGCTGCGCCAAGGAAAATATCGCGTCCGCAACCGGTGCCGCGGTATGCAGGCCCGACACCACCTCGACCAGCTTCATCAGCGGCACGGGGTTGAAAAAATGCATGCCTACCAAGCGCTGCGGGAGACGCAAGCCCTGCGCCATGGCGGTGATAGAGATCGAAGAGGTGTTGCTGGCCAGCACGCAGTCGTCGGCGACGATGGCCTCTAACTGCTGCCACAAGACGCGCTTGCCATCCACGTTTTCCACGATGGCTTCCACCACCAGCGTGCAACTTGCCGCGTCATGCAAGCTCGCAATAGGGGCGATACGCCCGAGCAAGGCGTCCACATCTGCCGACTGCATCTTCCCTTTGGCCACCAAGGTGGCGAGGCTGCTGCGCAGCTTGTTGATCGCGCTCGGTGCTGCGCCTTCGCGCACATCAAACAGCTGTACCGTATGGCCCGCCTGTGCTGCCACCTGGGCAATGCCTGCGCCCATGATGCCGGCGCCTACCACCAGCACTTTGGCCTTGCGCAGATCGGTCATGGTGTGTTCAGCCAGGGGGCCGGGCGTTTGTCAAAAAAGGCGGCAAAACCTGCGCGTGCCTCGGGCGTGGCGCGCACACGGCTGATGGTTTGTGCGGTCAGTTCACGGGTGGCTTCGTCCATAGCGCCTGGGGTGAGTTGAGAAAAAAGTTGTTTGATTTCGCGCTGTGCACCCGGTGCGGCGGCCAGCAATTCATTCACGCGGGCGTCCACAGCGGCGTCGAGCTGGTCCAGTGCGCTCACCTCTTGCACCATGCCCATGGCCAGGGACTGCGCAGCCCCGATGCGGGTGGCCGTGAGTGCCAAAAACTGTGCCTGGCGTTTGCCCACGGCGGCCACCAGATAGGGCGAAATCACGGCCGGCAAAATACCAAAGCGTGCTTCGCTCACCGAGAAAACCGCGTTGTCGGCGGCGATCGCCATGTCGCAAGCGCAGCACAGACCGACACCGCCGCCCAAGGCGCTGCCTTGGATGCGGGCCAGCGTGGGTTTGGGGCAGGCTTGGATGCGCGCGAGCATGGCCGCAAAGCGCCGCGCGTCCTCCAGGTTCCATTCCTGGCTGGCGGTGCTGGAGCGCTGCATCCACTTCAAATCAGCGCCCGCGCTGAAGTGCTTGCCCTCGCCCGCCAGCACGATCACGCGCACGCGGTCGTCTCGGCTAGCTTGCGCAAAGGCCGTATCCAGCTCGGCAATCATGAGTTCGTCAAAGGCGTTGAACACACTGGGGCGGGCCATGGTGATGCAAGCCACACCGGGGCGCGGGTGGCTGATCTGAAGGGTCTGCGGCAAAAAGTCAGTCATCGCGATCAATAGGTTTCCAGGTGCAGCCGCCCGTGCTGTTGCAAGTCCGCCGCAATGGTGGACCAGTCCAGCCCCGCACCTTGCGCCACGTCGCGCAGTGCCAGCACCACGCCTTCTTCCATGCTTTTCAGGCCGCAAACGTAAAAGTAGCAATCGGGGTCGGCCAGCAGGGGTGCTACATCGGCCGCCCGGTCGCGAATCAGGTCTTGCACATAGCGCTTGGGCTGACCACTGGCACGCGAGAAGGCAAAGTTGCTGTCGATAAAGTCCTTCGGCAAATTCTGCAGTGGGCCGAAGTAGGGGAGTTCTTCTTGCGTACGCGCGCCGAAAAACAGCATCAAGCGCCCTCCGTCGTCATGTGACCCCCACGCTCCGCCGCTTCGCGGGTCGCTGCCCCCCGGGGGGGCTGAAGTGCCTTGGGGCTGCCCGGCGGCACTTAGGTCTTGCTTTCGCATGGCGTCGTTGCGCAATCTGCGCCGCCATTCGGTCATGGCCCGCATGGGCGCGCTGCCGGTGCCGGTGCAAATCATCACGATCTTGGAGCGTGGATGGTTGGGCATCAGGAAGGACGCGCCAAAGGGTCCGACCACCTCGACCGTGTCGCCGACTGCCAGGTCGCACAGGTAGTTGGATGCCACGCCGCGCACCGCCTTGCCATGGCTGTCTTCCAGCACGCGTTTCACGGTGAGTGAGAGGTTGTTGTAGCCCGGTCGTTCGCCATTGCGCGGGCTGGAAACCGAATACTGCCGCGCATGGTGGGCGCGCCCGTTGGCA
>CAIYRQ010000071.1 GCA_903928635.1 uncultured beta proteobacterium
GCCGAGATGCTGGCCGAGTATGTGCTGGCCATGCGCAAGGGCCTGGGCCTGAAGGCCGTGCTGGGCACGGTGCATGCCTACCCCACGTTCACCGAGGCCAACAAGTATGCGGCAGGTGTCTGGCAGCGCGCGCATGTGTCCGCTCGGCTGCTGCGCGCGGCGCGCTGGTTTCACGCCTGGCGCCGGGGCTGAAACGCATCCAACCAGCCCCGACTGCACAATCACCCGAATGCAAGCTGTCACTTCTCCAATTCTGCGCGACCTCGTTCTGGTGGGAGGGGGCCACAGCCACGTGGGTGTGCTCAAAGCCTTTGCCATGCGGCCGGTGCCCGGTCTGCGCATCACCCTGGTCTGCACCGACGCGCACACGCCCTACTCCGGCATGTTGCCGGGCTACGTGGCGGGCCATTACAGCTTCGACGAGGTGCACCTGGACCTGGTGCGATTGTGTGTATTTGCAGGGGCACGGTTTGTGCGCGCCGAGGTCACGGGCATCGACCACGCGCGTCGCCAGGTGCTGCTGCGCGACCGCCCTGCGCTGGACTACGACCTGCTGGCCATCAACACCGGCTCCACGCCGCAAACGTCGGCGACACCCGGAGCCGCTGCGCACGCCATCAGCGTCAAACCGATTGCGGCCTTCAACAAGCGCTGGTTGGCGCTGTTGGAGGCAGTGCGCGCGGGCCAAGGGCCCCAACGGATTGCCGTGGTGGGCGCTGGCGCGGGTGGCGTGGAGGTGTTGCTGTCCATGCAATACCGGCTGCGCGCGGAGCGCAAGGCGCTGGGTTTGAGAGGCCCTGAACCGGAGTTCGCGCTTTTTTCGGCGAGTGCGTCGGTGCTGCCTACCCACAACCCGCGGGTGCAGCGCCGCTTCGCCGCCGTGCTGCAGATGCGCGGGGTGCAGGTGCATACCGGGGTGCGGGTCACACAGGTCAGCGGCGAAGCTGTTCAAGTGCAAGACGCTCAAGCTCCTGCCCAGGACGCGGGGCGCTGGGTACCGGCTGATGCTGTTTTTTGGGTGACCCAGGCAGGGGGCGGTTCGTGGCTGACTGGCACGGGTTTGGCATTGGACGAGGCTCACTGCATTCGGGTCGACCGCCATCTGCAGTCCATCAGCGACCCCCGGATTTTTGCGAGCGGTGACGTCGCACACATGGAGGGCGAAGCCCTTGAAAAAGCCGGTGTGTTTGCCGTGCGCATGGGCATGCCGCTGGCGCGCAACCTGCGCAGCGCGTTGCTGGGGCGGCCACTGCAGCCCTACCGCCCGCAGCGCCGCTGGCTGGCCTTGATCAGCACCGGCGACCGCTACGCCGTGGCCTCGCGCGGCGCCCTGGACTTTGCCGGTGCCTGGGTGTGGCGTTGGAAAGACCATATCGACCGGCGCTTTATGCGGCGCTTCTCGGACCTGGGTGCAGCCCCTATGGCGAGTCCGTCCCCAGCGCCGGCCACTGCGTTTGCGGACCTGAGCGCTGACGAGACGCTGCAATCCCAGGCCGCCCAGGCCATGCGCTGTGGCGGCTGCGGCGCCAAGGTGGGCGCCAGTGTGCTTTCGCAAGCGCTGGGGGCACTGCGGCCGCTGCCCAACGCCGATGTGCTGATTGGACTGGGCGCACCGGACGACGCGGCCGTGGTGCGCGTGCCTCCGGGCAAAGCGCTGGTGCAATCGGTGGATTTTTTCCGGGCTTTTGTGGACGACCCCTACCGCTTTGGCCGCATCGCCGCCAACCACGCTCTGGGCGATATGTTCGCCATGGGCGCCCAGGCCCACACCGCCACCGCCGTGGCCACGGTGCCGCCGGGCCTGGACCGGCAAACCCGCATGCTGCTGTCGCAGATGATGGCAGGCGCCGTCGAGGTGCTGAACGCCGCCGGTTGCACCTTGGTGGGTGGCCACACCGGCGAAGGCCAGGAACTGGCGCTGGGGTTTGCCGTCAATGGTCTGATCAACATCGACGCCCACGGCACGCTGCAGGGTGTGATGACCAAGGGCGGTATGCAGGCGGGCGAGGTCATTCTGTTGACCAAACCCCTGGGCACCGGCACCTTGTTTGCTGCCCACGCACTGGGCCAGGCGCGGGGCCGCTGGGTGGAGGCCGCGCTGGACTGCATGGGCCAGTCCAGCCTGCACGCAGCGCAGATCGTGCAAGCCCACGGTGCCAGCGCCTGCACCGATATCACGGGTTTTGGCCTGCTGGGCCATCTGGTGGAAATGGCACAGGCCTCCCGCGTGGAGGTGGCAGTCGACCTGCACGCACTGCCCGTGCTCGAAGGTGCTCTGGACTGCTTGCGGTTGGGCATCTACAGCTCGCTACAGACGTCCAACGCGCGCCAAGCCAGCGCCATTGGCAACTTTACGGCCCACCGAGACCACCCGACCAACAAGCCACGACTGGACGTGTTGTTTGATCCGCAAACGGCTGGCGGCCTGCTGTGCAGTGTGCCGGCCCACCGCGCCGAGGCCTGCTTGCAGGCTTTGCGGGATGCCGGCTATACCCACTCTGCGGCTGTGGCCCAGGTGCGCGCTGCCAGCGATGCAGCGGCCCCTGTCTGGCTCATGGAACAATAGAGGCCATGACAGGCACCACGACAGAACCGGACACCGCAGGGCCCAGCGGTCCCTCAACCGCTTTCCCCGAACTCTTGGAGCTCGCGCCCGCTGCTGCAGTCTCCTACCGCCGCCCCACGCGCTTATTGCTTTGGGGTGCGGGACCGGCCCATTTGCGGTTTTTGAAATCACTGCAAACCCGTCCGATTGCCCATGCCGAAATCACCCTGTTGACTCAACATAGCCAGGTTTTTTCGCCGCGTATGCTGGCCCGCTTTATGGCCAACGAGGTGAGCTTGGCGCAGTGCCTGACCGATGTTGCGAACTTGCTCAAAGACACCAATGTCCGTTGGGCAGGCCGCCAGGGACGGGCCATGGATGCGGATTCCCGCACGGTGTTGCTTGATGACCGTCAGGTCCTGGATTACGACGTTTTGTCCATCAACATCGGCGCCCAGCCGCACCGCGAGGCGATTGAGCGTGCCATGCCGGGCGCTCGGGAGCATGGTCTTTTTGTTCCACCGATTGAGGGCTTCGTCCAACAGTGGCCCAAAGTTTGTGACATGGGCCGCAGCCGTGCCTTGCGCATTGCCGTCGTGGGCCATTGTCTGGCTGGTTTTGAATTGGCACTGGCAGTTCGCCAACGCATGCCGACGGCAGCCGTCACCTGGATTCCGGCCCCGAACGACCCGCTGCGCGACTATTCAGACACCTTGCACCAGCGCATGCTGGCTACCTTGCGCTCCCACCGCGTCACCGTGCTGTACGAGCCGGTCGCGGCGTTTGAGCGGGACGACGTGGTCCTCGCCAGTGGCGCCCGACTGGCCTGTGACGTTCCCCTGCTCGTGCTCTCGCAGTCCACGCCGGCTTGGCTACAGGACTCCGGCTTGGCTGACAACGCAGAGAGCTCAGTCGCTTTGGATCAGCATCTGCGAATGGACCCCCACCAACGCAGCACCAGTCACCCTGAAGTGTTTTTCGTCCAAGAGGACAGCCTGGTACTGCCTGGCAATCTGCGCGCCGTGATGCATGCCGAACCCGCCCAATTGCGGGCCGCCAAGGCGCCGTCAGCGCAATTTCTTTATGCGGGGGCAGACCACGCACTGGCCATGTGGCGCGGCCACTGCATCCAGGGTCGAATGGCAGGCTGGCTTAAACAACTTTTCAATGCTTAGCCTGCGCAACCAAACCCTCAGCTCTTACCTCACCACAGGACACTGCTATGCAAACCAATGCCCAAACCGATGACGGCGCCATTCACGATGCGGTGCCGGTGCGAAAAGTCGACGCCTTGCTAGACCACTATGCATTGAGCCACACGCACCCCACCAACGAGCTGATTCACTTCATCGCGATCCCCGCCATCATGCTGAGCCTGGTTGGAATGATGTTTGCCGTGCACCCCGCCATCGCCGTGTTATTTTTTGCGGCCAGCATGGTCTATTACGCCCGACTTTCCTGGCGTTTTACCGCCTGCATGCTGCTGGTGTCTTCGGTGATTCTGGCCGCCGTGGATGCTTTGGACGCGCGGGGTCTGCTGCTGCCAGTATCGGTAGCGGTCTTCGTCATCGCCTGGATTTTTCAATTCATCGGACACCGCCTGGAAGGTAAAAAACCCTCTTTTTTTGAAGATGTGCAGTACCTGTGGGTGGGACCGCTGTTTGTCTTGAGCAAGTTATTTTTGCGTTGGGGTGTGCGCTGGTGAAATCGGAAGGCGGCACAGGCTTTGTCGGCTCGCTCAAACGCCGACCTTGGGCCTTGCTGCGCCAAATCCGCTGGCTGGTCCGCCTTGAGTCGCCCTATTTCTTCGGGGGTATTCGGCCACTGCTTGCGGTATTGGCCGTGTCGCTCATTCCCGCGCTTTATGTGGTGATTTATCTCTCCAGCCTGTGGGACCCGGTTGCCAATAGCGGAGCTTTGCAAGTGGGTTTGGTGGACCTGGACCAGGGCGTGGTCTACCGGGAACAGAACGTCAATATGGGGCGGGAACTGTTAGCGCAGCTGGAGCGCAACCCCCGATTCGGCTACATCCGCCTGGACAATGCGGATGCGGCACGCCAACAAGTACGCCACGGCACGCTGGCATTTGCGCTCATTATTCCCAGGGACTTCAGTTCCAACGCAGTGCCCGGCGCCCTGCCAGGCGCTGGCAAGCTGGTGGTGTATGCGTCTGAGGGCAACAGCTTTGAAGGCGCACGCATCGCGCAGCTCTTTGCTGCCGAACTCGGACACAAAGTCAATGAAAGCTTGAACGAGCAGCGCTGGAACTTGGTGTTGCTAAGTGCAGCCGGCTCCAAAAACAGCGTGGAACGGCTGCGCCAGGCAGCGGCGCAGTTGCATGAAGCTGCTGAACAGCTCAGCGGTGGCGCCTCGAAAGCCGCCATGGGTGCTGGCGCCCTGAGCAGCAGTGCGGCCCGGCTGAGTGACGGTGTCAGCCAGTTGGGTGGTGGCATGCGCCAGCTCGCCGGAGGTTTGCGCGCGCTGGATGCCAAGCGCCCCCGAAACTCCGAGCTCACCGCCTTGACCACGGGCGCGGACGCATTGGCCGCCAACCAGGACGAGCTGCGGAAGGCGCTTCAAAGTTTGCAAGAAGGCAGCCAGGCACTCAACACGGGCGTGGAGGCCTTCAAGAAAGACGCCGACAGCAGCTTGCTGGTGCGCCCGGCAGTGCGGGACGCCGTGACTGAACTGGCGCGCGGCCTGACTCAGCTCGATAGCGGCCTGCGCGGTGTGGGTGTGGGCCAGCAAAAAATCAGCGAAGGTGCAGGTCAACTGAGCGCAGGCGTTGGCGCACTGACAAATGGCGTTCGAAGTATGAACGGGGCGATTCGGACCATGGCTGGAAAGTTACCTGAAGACGCGCAAATCGACAGCCTCTCGGAGGGCGCAAGCGAACTCGCGCGTGCCAGCGCCCTCTTGGCGCAGGCCAACGACAAAATCAGTGGCGCCAGCCGCGCCATGTTGAGCGGCACTGCGATGCTGGTCAACGCTTTACCCCAAACACAGGATGCGCCCGTGGGCAGCGCACGGGGCTTGGCAAACTCGGTGCAGCCGACCCTTGAAGTTGAGGCCAGCGTGCAAAACAGTGGCAGCGGCTTTTCCGCCAACATCATTCCGGCAGCGCTTTGGCTGGGCGCGGGCATCGCCGCATTTTTGGTCAACCTGCGTGTGCTGCCAAGGGCGGCGCGGCACTTCAACCCGCTGGCACGCCTTATCGGCAAACTCGTGCTGCCGTCTTGCGTGGTGTTGTTACAGGCGATTTTGGTGCTGATCACTGTGGAATATGTGCTGCACATCAAGGTTATGCAACCGGCGGCCTTGGCCTGCACCGTCATCACCGCTGCACTTGCATTTTTGTTGATCGTCTGCGCATTCATCCGGCTTTTCGGCGACGCGGGTAAAGCACTGTCCATGCTGTTTCTGGCCGTGCAGCTGTCGTCCTCCGGAGGTGTTTTGCCGGTCGAACTCAGCGGAACATTTTTCGCCAGCATGAGCCCCTGGCTGCCCATCACCTGGGTGGTCCACGGGCTCAAAGCGAGCCTGTTTGGTGCCTTTGACGGAGTCTGGCAAACCTCCTGGCACCAGGTGCTCATGGCTGCGGCCATTGCAGCATTGGCAGCCACCGCGCTGGGACGCTGGCGTTACGTGCCACGCAGCGCACTTCGTCCAGCGCTGGACCTCTAGCGCCCACGTCGAGCAGCACCGGCTTCGTGCTATCGATACACCCTGTGCGCGGGCTTCCGACTCCGATCAAGCAATTTTTTTTGCACCTTCAGCGGCCTCTAGCGCACATCAGAGATGACTTGAATTAATATCGGAAAATTAAATCAATAAGTTTCAGTGAATTAATAATGAGATCCATATTGCGCATAGTCCACATGCCAAACCGGCTCGATTCAGTCCCAAAGCCAGTCGCATTGCGCTACTTGGACAAAGACGCGCAGGGTCACACCCGGATTCGCGCTCGTACACCCAGCCTCGAGCAAGGAGACAAGCACCGACCCACGTTGCTGGCAGATCTCGTCGCATCCAAAAAACAGGGCTAGTGCAAGGCTCCTGCGCCAAGACGCCTCTAGGGCTGCGATGTCACGATGTCTGCTCCAATGCGGGGCCAGCGGCGGCGCATCCACATCCAAGCGCATAAGCCTACGCCCATCATGCCCAAGGACGCGCCCGCCAAGGCCACCGTGGAGTGCATGACCCAGGGGGAAATCAAACCTGCGACGATGCCATTGGCCGTGGAGCCAATAAACATTTGCAACGACGAAGCCATGCCCCTGCGATCAGGGTGCAAGTCCAACACCAACAAGGTGACAACGGGCACCATCATCGCCCAGCCAAAGGCAAATATTCCCAGCGGCAGCAGGGCCCAGGCCACGTGCGCTGTAAATAACACATTGGCCAGAAGATTGAGCACGCCCACGCACAGCATGATGACAAAGCCGTCGCGTATTTGGCGTTTGGGTGTGCGTTTGCCCGCTGATCTGCCACTGACCCAGGCACCGGCCATGATGCCGGTAATCACCACCAGGAAAAACCAGAAAAACTGCTGGGGAACCAAGTGCAAGTGCTCACCCAAGAACACGGGTGCGCTCAGCACATACAAAAAAACGCCGTTGAACGGGATGCCGCTGGCCAGCGCCAGCAGCAAAAACCGCGGGTCCGCTCCCAGCTGCCAGTAGCCGGCGAGCAGATTTTTTGGATGGAAGTGTTGTCGTTGGCTGGGGTGAAGTGTCTCAGGCAGTAAACGGTAATTCGCCACCCCCAGCAGCAGTCCAACCGCCGTCAGAAACCAAAATATTGCGTGCCACGTGCTGTGAATCAAGAGCCATCCGCCCAGCAGCGGCGCGATGGCGGGCGCCAAACCAAAAAAGATGGTGATCTGGCTCATGACCTTTTGTGCATCCTGAGGCGCATACATATCGCGCACCACGGCCCTTGCGATGACGATGCCGGCACCGGTCGACAAGCCCTGCAATCCGCGGAAAAAAATCAACTGTCCTATGCTTTGTGAAAGAGCACACCCTGCGGAGGCCAGGGTGAATACCGCCAAGCCCCACAAGACCACGGGGCGCCGCCCAAAGCTGTCCGAGATTGCGCCATGAAACAGCGCCATGAAGGCGAAGCACAGCAAATAGGCCGATAGCGTTTGCTGCATTTGCAGCGGCGTGGCGCCCAACGAGGCTGAAATGCCGGAGAAAGCGGGCAAATACGTGTCAATCGAGAACGGGCCCAGCATGCCCAGTGCCGCCAGCAGAATGGCAAACGTCCATTTTGGAAGGCGCCACAGGGTGTCTGCTTGGGGATGCATAGGAGTCCGAGGGGCAATCAGGGTTGAACAGTGGCAGGACAGGCTGGCAGCCACCGCCCGCCAAATACATTGAGCAGCAGACCCGCCATCAGCAAGCCGCCGCCCGCCAAGTGCACGGGTTGCAGCGCCTCCCCAAATATCACCCATCCGCTGGACAGGCCCACCAGAGGCACGAGCAAGCTAAAAGGCGCCACCCGGTTGGCCGGATAGCGCTGCAGCATGCGGGTCCATACCCCGTAGCCAAACAAGGTGGCGCCCCACGACAGGTAGACCAGCGCCGCAAGCGACGCCCCGCGAAAGCTCATCAATGCCTCTGCCATGGCCTGGGTCCCTTCAAGCCACACCGACAGCAGCAAAAAGGGAACGGGCGGCACCAGGCTGGCCCACACCACAAACGCTTGTTGGTCGAAGGGCGCAAAGCGCGCCAATTTGCGCGTCACGATGTTGCCGGCTGCCCACATGAGCGCAGCCGCCACCGTCAACGCAAATCCAAGCAGCGGCATGCTGAGGCCATGGGCGCTGCCAATGAGCACCAGCCCTGCGCCGGCCAGCACCAAGCCCGCGAGCTGGTGGCGCTGCCAGCGCTCTTGGAGCCAGAGCGCCGCAAACACCATGGTGAAAAATGCCTGCGACTGCAGGACCAAAGACGCCAGGCCCGACGGCATGCCCAAGTGGATAGCAGAAAACAAAAATGCAAATTGTCCCACCGAGATGCTGAGGCCATAGGCGAGGTACCAGCGCAGTGGCAGCTTGGGTGCTTTGAAAAAAAGCAGCGCCGGAAATGCCGCCAGCATGAACCGCAATGCCCCAAGAAACAAGGGAGGGATACCGGCGACGCCGATCTTGATGGCGGCGAAGTTCATGCCCCAGACTACCACCACCAGCATCAAGAGCCCGAAGTCGCGCGGGGTAACAGAAGTGTGGGCGGTGGATAAATCGGGCATGGAAGCCCGCGAGTATCCCCTACTATCCCAGTGGCCCCAGATCGTCTCCGTACAAACTGGAGCCCGGACCACGCGCTTCACGGCGGGTTGCCTCGCTCCACTCATCGTCTGCGCCGAGTTCCGCAAGTTGCTCAAACGGCAGCGCCTGTTTGACCAAAATCACCGTGCAGGGTGCATCCATCGCCACCTTGATGGGGACGGTGGCGACAAAGCGCTGTGTCTTCAGCCCGTGCGTGGCCGCGCCCATCACGATCACACTGACCTGGTTGCCGTTGGCGTAGTCGAGCAAAGCCTTGGCTACGTCACCGGACTCCAACACATGGCAAGACGTTTGGTGCCCCGGATGGTCCAGCGGCTGGGCCCATTGGTGCAATTGGGTGAGGTAGCGCCGGTGCAACTGGGTTTCGCTGCGCTCTTCGTGGGTGCTGCTGCTCAAGCTGCTGGGGATCACCGTTACGCATGCCAGCCGGGCGCCCGGGCGCGTGCCCAAGGACCGGGCCACCGCCTGTCGCAGCGAATAAAGCGTCGCATCCGTCGCGTCGCGGTAGGGCACAGCCACCATCACGATGGGCACTTCGTCAATTTGTTGCGCCGGCAAGGGGCTGGGCTGGTAGTGCATGCCCGCAGCCTTGATCCAGCGCTTGAAATGGGTGCGAAACGGCGTGGGCTCCGTGTTGGTGCCCCGTGCAGTGACGTGCACTTGCGTGGGGTGAGACAAGTCGAAGGCCAGCAAGGCAGCAGACGCGTAGCGCTTGGCCGCCTCCGGCTCCAGGCAGCGCAACACCACCTCTTGCAGCCAGGCCGGCAGGTCGCTGCGGCGTTTGCGTGGCGGCACCGGGTCCACCCACAGGCGTTGGCGCATTCCAGCGGCCGTTTGCGGCTCGCCAAAGGGCAGCTCGCCCGTGCACAGCTGGTACAGCATGACGCCAATCGCAAATACATCGCTGCGCGGGTCTGCACGCACGCCGACCACTTGCTCTGGTGCAATCCAGGCGGGCGAACCCACCGCCTTTCGCAGCTGCTCGGCCAACAAGTCGGGGTAGTGCGCATGGTGGGACAAACCGAAGTCCAGCAGCACAGCGGCGCCAAACTCGTTCAAAGGCGGGTCAGTGGAATTGTCTGCAGACACTCCAGACGCAGGCCGAAACAACACGTTTTGAGGTTTGAGGTCCAAATGCACCGTGTTTTGCAAGTGCAAGGCATGGGCGGCGCGCGCCATGGCCACGCCCAGGCGGCAAATCACATCGACGTCCAAAGGCTGTGGTGCATCCAACCAATGTTGCAGTGTTCGGCCTTGGATGTACTCCATCACCAAGTAGGGCATGCGCTCCAAATCGCCGGCCGCGACAAAGCGCGGTACATGGACGCCTGTGAGCACCTGTTGGATCTGGCACTCCACTTCAAAGCTAACGATATTTTCTGCACCGTCACCGGTGGCCATGCGCGGCACTTTCATGGCCATGGGAAACCCAGGGTCGTGCGTGCTTTGCGCATAGGTGACGTGGTAAATGTGGGCCATGCCGCCGCTGTGAATGCATTCACCGATAGTGAAACCGTTGAGCTCGCTGCCCAGAGTCAGCAGTTTCATCGGCCCATCTCCAGGCGGGAGGCAAACATCTCGGGCAGCCCCGCACGCCGGATGGCGTCTGCGGCAGCCACATGGTCGTAGTGCACCCGGTGGAATGTCAGCACCTGGGCGCTGGTGTCCAGCAAGGCGTACATCGCCTGCGGGTTGCCGTCGCGCGGCTGGCCCACCGAACCCACGGTAGCCAGCCAATGGCGGTGCCGAGGCACGGGAATCGCCATGCCGGCCTGGGGTTGAAAGGGCATGAGCCGCCCCTCTGCGCCCCGGTAATACAAGGTTTGGGCATGCACGTGGCCACCAAACACATAGCGCACCTCTGGCCATGCCCGTGCAGCATCCAGGCTGGCGGTGGCGGTCAATGCGTCTGTCACATACCGCCAACGCTCGGGTTCATTGACACTGGCGTGAACCAGCAAAACGGTGTCGACGGCATGGGTGAGTGGCAACTGGGCGAGCCACTGCCGCTGCGCCGGGCTGAGCTGGTCGTGGGTCCATTGCGCGCCCAAGTCGCCTATTTTCTGAACGGCGCCAGGGGGCGCGACGGCCACTTCATCGTGGTTGCCACGCAGTACCCAAGCGCCCTCTGCCTGCAGGTCCCTGATGCAATCAATGACTTCGCCCGGCTGCGCGCCATAGCCCACCATATCGCCCAAGAACGCGAGCTGCTGCGCGCCAAGTCCGCGCGCGTGCGCCAAGCAGGCTTGCAAGGCCTGCAAATTGCTGTGGATGTCGGAGAGCAGCGCCAGTTTCACGACCAAAGAGTCCGCTTGGAATGATGAAACAACATCATGCCGCAGTTAACTGACGCGGCGATTTCGGGGTGGTTGGCTTTTTTAACCCAGCGTGGCCAGACCGTGCCAGCCTTCCCAGGCCATCCAGGCCGCCACCAGCAGCATCAAGACCACCGACAAATAAGGCGCTTTGTCCGCCCACTTGCCAAAGCCACCCCAATGCCGCGCGGCATGGCGCACGCTCAAGGCCGCCAGTGCCCCGGACGCAACCATGGTGAGTGCCAAGCCCAGACTAAAGCCCAGCACCAAGGTCGCCCCCAACGCTACTTGCTTGAGCTGCAGGCACAAGAGGAGCACGGTGATCGAAGCAGGGCATGGGATCAGGCCGCCGGTCAGACCGAACACCACAATTTGCCCGGTCGTGACCTCTTGCCCTGGCTTGCCAAAGCGCCGCGCAATGTCGTCGGCATGCGCCTGCGCATGGCTGTCCAACACAGGGCCGTCATGGTCATGGTCATGGTCGTGATTGTGATTGTGATCGTGATCGTGATCGTGGTGATGGTGGTCGTGCACCGCCCGCCCGGTACGCGCCCACATCCACACAGCGGTACCGGCAATCAACATGCTGGAAACCAGCTGCATATAAGGCTCGCTGGCAGCTGCGTTCCAGTGCTGGCCGAAATACAGGCCGCCCATGGCCACCGCCCATACCACGGCAGTGTGCGACAGGGTGGCCGCCAAGCCCAGTAACACTGCCTGTGCCACCGTGCCCCGGATGGCAATGATGAACGCCGCCATCACCGTCTTGGAGTGTCCGGGCTCCAACCCATGCAAGGCACCCAGGGCAACGGCGCTGGGAAGGAACAGCCAGGCGCTGGCGCCCCCTTGCTGCAATAGACTGGATAAATCGTTCATCTTCCCAGTGTAGATGCGTTGGATCAAGGGTTAACCAGTAGAGAATTAGCACTCTTTGCCGTTGAGTGCTAATATTGCGGTCATGGACACAAGGAGTGCTGCAATGTCTTACGCAATCGGAACAACTACCGCGCTGGCCACGGCCAATCCCTGGTCATTGGTGCCGTCGCTGGGCAATTTGGACGCCTATATCTCTGCGGCCAACCGCATGCCGATGCTCACCTTAGAGGAAGAGCAGCGTTTTGCGCGCCAGTTCAAAGAACACAACGACCTGGACGCGGCTGGAAAGCTGGTGCTCTCGCACCTGCGCTTGGTCGTTTCCGTGGCACGGCAGTACCTGGGCTACGGCCTGGCCCATGGCGACTTGATCCAGGAAGGCAATGTCGGCCTGATGAAAGCCGTCAAGCGCTTTGACCCGGACCAAGGCGTGCGCCTGGTGAGCTATGCGCTGCACTGGATCAAGGCCGAAATCCATGAATACATTCTGAAAAACTGGCGCATGGTCAAGGTGGCGACCACCAAGGCCCAGCGCAAGCTGTTTTTCAACTTGCGCTCCATGAAGCAGCGCTTCAAATCCGATGACGCCGCGGCCGATTTGGGCACCCACCGCGACACGCTGACCCCTGAGCAAGTCGACGCCATGGCGCGTGAGCTTAACGTCAAGCCGGAAGAAGTGCTGGAAATGGAGACCCGCCTTTCCGGCGGCGATGTGTTACTTGACCCCACTGCCAGCGAGGACGGCGAAGACGCCTTTGGCCCGATCGCTTACCTCACCGACAGCAGCCACGAACCCTTGGCCATGATCGAAGCGCACCGTCGCGACGTGCTGGCCTCGGACGGAATTGCCAGCGCGCTCGAAACACTGGACGCGCGCAGTCGCCGCATTGTGGAAGAGCGCTGGCTCAAGGTGAACGACGACAACTCAGGCGGCATGACGCTGCATGATCTGGCCGCCGAGTACGGTGTCAGCGCCGAGCGCATCCGCCAAATCGAGGTGGCGGCCATGAAGAAGATGAAAACGGCGCTGGTCGATTACGCCTAATCAAGCCTAGTTGCGCAGCAACTGCGCGATGTCGGCGGCCAACACCGAAGCACCGCTGCCGTAGCGGGTAAACAGGCGCAGTTGCCCCTTGCTGTCGTACACATAGCTGCCCGCGGAATGGTCCATGGTGTAGCTGGTGGCACTGGCGCCCGGCACCTTTTTGTAATAGATCTTGAACTCCTTGGCGACGGCAGCGAGCTCCTCGGGCGTCGGACGCAAGGCCAGGAAGCTGGCGTCGAAATTGGCCATGTACGCTTTGAGCAGCTCAGGCGTATCGCGCTCAGGGTCCACGGTGACAAAGAGACCTTGCACGCGGTCGCCATCTTTGCCCAACAGTTTTTTCACCTCGGCAAGCTCCGCCAACGTAGTGGGACAGACGTCCGGGCATTGGGTGTAACCAAAAAACACCACGACCACCTTGCCCGCAAAGTCCGACAAGTGCCGCACCTGTCCGTTGTGGTCTGCCAGCGCCACCGCCTTACCGTAGTCAGCGCCGGTGATGTCAATGGAGCTGAATACGGGTTTTTTCTCGCCGCATGCGGTCAAGTTGCCCGCCAAAAGTGCAGCTGCTGCAAGTGCGGGCAGCGCTTTGAGGAATTGACGCAGAGAGTTCATAGCAGGTAATGGTCCAGCAGCAGCGCGGCGAACAAAGCGCTCAAGTGAATCAAGGAAAAGCGAAAGGTCTTGCGCGCCAGAGCATCGGAGTAGTCGCGCATCAGTTGCCATGCATACCAGCAAAACCCCAGGCTCAGCACCACCGCAGTGGCCAAATACAGCCAGGAGCTCATGCCCAGCATGAACGGCAACAGGCAGGCAGCAAACAACACCCAGGTGTAGAGCAGGATCTGCAGGCGGGTGAACTCACTGCCATGCGTCACCGGCAGCATCGGCAGGCCCGACTTGCGGTAATCCTCCACCCGGTACAGTGCCAGGGCCCAGAAATGCGGCGGCGTCCACAGGAAGATGATGAGAAACAAGACCAAGGCCTCAGGCCCCACATCACCCGTCATGGCAGCCCACCCGAGCACGGGCGGCATGGCACCCGAGGCGCCGCCGATCACAATATTCTGCGGCGTCAGAGGTTTGAGGATGACGGTGTAAATCACCGCGTAACCCACAAAAGTGGCGAAGGTGAGCCACATGGTGAGCGGATTGACGGTCCAGTACAAAATTGCCGAACCCGCCGCAGCCAAGATCGCTGAAAACAGCAAGGTTTGTGTGTTGCTCAACTCCCCGCGCGCAGTGGGGCGCCACGCGGTGCGCTTCATCTTGGCGTCAATGCCCTGCTCTACGATGCAGTTAAAAGCTGCTGCGGCAGCCGCGACCAGCCAAATTCCGATACAGGCACGAGCCGCCACGCCCACCTGGTCCAGTGACGGCACGCCCGGCACAGCGAGCACCATGCCAATCAGCGCGCAAAAAACGATCAGTTGAATCACGCGTGGCTTGGTCAGCGCATTGAACTGGCGCAGCACAGACAGTGAAGGCGCTGCAGGTGTTGGGTTGAGGTCGGTCACAGAGATACTTTCTAGCTGCGCTTGTTCGCAGAGGAGGTTCGCGGGTGCGCGGATGTCGCGGCCAACAGCCACACCAGGATGGCGCCCAAGGCACCGGCGCCGCCGGTATGCAGCACGGCAGCCAACAGCGGCCAGCCGAGCACCACATTGCTCAGCCCGGTAGCCAATTGCAAAATCAACAAGGCGAAAAGGCAGCGCACAGGGGTCGCCAGCGCGGAAATTTTGCGCAACCGCCAGGCCAGCCAAGCCAGTGCGAGTACAGCCACCACTGCGAACAGACGGTGGGACATATGAATCGCTGTGAGCGCCTGAAAGCTCAAGGGCGAACCATCGCTCGCAAGTCCTAAGGGTCGCCACATTTCAAATCCCTGTGCGAAGTCCGTCATCGGCCACCAACTGCCCTGGCAGGCCGGGAATTCAGAGCACGCCAGCACCGCGTAATTGGTGCTGACCCAGGCGCCTAAAGCAGCTTGCAACAGCCACACCAACAACACTGCCAGCAGTGCCCCGCGCATGGACATGGCGATTGGCCAAGCCTTCTGCGAACCCAGTGCCTGTGACTGGCGCACGGCCTGCACTGACAGCAGCGCCAGCAACACGTAGCCGCCCAACAGGTGCATGCTGACAATGGCCGGGAACAATTTCATGGTGACCGTTAGCGCGCCGAATGCACCTTGAATGCATACCCACAGCAAGGTGGCAGTTGCCCACCAGGGACTGATGTATTGGGCGTCGTCAGTCTCCCGACGGCCCCGCGCCAGGATCCAGGCGCTCACCGCCAAAGCCAGGATGAGCAAACCGACGCTGGACGCCAGGTAGCGGTGCACCATTTCAATCCAGGCCTTGCCGTGGGTGACCGGGCCGTCAGGCGACGATGTCTGGGCAATATCGATCGGCACTTGGGCGCCCACGGGTGTCGCATGCCCATAGCATCCAGGCCAATCGGGGCAACCGAGGCCACTGTCGGTCAGGCGGGTAAACGCTCCAAAAAGCACCAAGTCAAAAGTCAGGAACAGGGTCAGCAAGGTCAGTGAATGCATGCGCCCCACAGGCAATGCCCGGCGCTGGCGCCACGCCCACCAGGCCAAGGGCACGGCGGCAACGGCTAGGCCCACGCCTGCCAGACGCAGCAAAGCCAACCAATCAAAAGATACCGTTTGCATTGTGGTGTTCTGACGAGGTGCTGACGGCTTAACGTCCAGCTTTGTCCCAGGACTCAGACGCGCGCATCAGGCGTTCCAGATCACGTTTGACTTTGGGCGCCTGCTCGGCACTCAACAATGCAGGAAAACGCATCATCCAATTACCCAAGGGATCGACGAGGTACAAATGGTCGCTCAGCTTGGAACCTTGTGCTGAACTAAGCCATTTTCGCAATTCTGTGGCGGGCACTCGCAGTACCGTAGCAGTCTTGAGCGCTGGCAAAATTTCTGCCGGCACCGGAAACGAATCGTCAATCAGCCAAACCCAGTCCAGACGGTCTTTGTCTTTGCCTAAACCTTCGCGCAGTTGACGCTGCAAGTAGAGGTGGCGGGCACAGATGGCATCACATTGCGCGCCCGCCACACTGATGAGCAACCACTGGTCTTTCAGAGCACGCAAGTTGACCGGGTTTCCATCCATCGCTTGGGCGATGACATCGGGTAGCGGACGTTGGGGATCGATCAACTCTCCAAAATTGCGCCGCCCTTCTGGCCGAACCACGTAATAGGTGAGGTAAGACGCGACCACAGGCGCAGCGCACACCAGCAGCACCAGCAACATCTTCCAGCGACCCATGCGCGTTTGCGCAGGTGCAGCCATGGCATGCGGGTCGGGCATGGAATGCACCGTCAAGCCCAAAGGCTGTTCATCAAAGGCTGGGGGATGGGACATGTTGCGCTTATTCCTGAAACCGCGCCGGTACCCGGCGAATCAATTGAAACCAAAAATACAGGCCGATGATCAGCGCCGCCAGTGCGAACCACTGGAAGGCGTAGCCGTAATGCTTTTCCACGCCCAGTGCCACGGCGGGCCAATTGCGAAGCAGTCCATCGCTGGCCTCACCTGTTTGGCGAATCGTAAATTCCACCAACGGCAGGCTGGTTTCTCTGCGAAATTGGTCTAGGTCGAGATTTTGCCGTATGGGTCCGCTCGCTGCCGTGCCGAGCTCGAAAAGCTTAGACGGCGCCGGGGCAATCGTGCCCTCCACCCAGACCAAGCCTGAAGAAGTCTCCACCTGCGGAATCTGGGTCCGCACCTCGAAGTTGCGCGCTACCCAGCCGCGCTGCACCACCACGACCTGACCGGTCTCCTGCAGGCGCAAGGGCGTCAACACAAAGAAGCCCACTTTGTCGTTCATTTGGCGGTTATCCAGATACACCGTGTGCGCGGTCTCCCAGGTTCCTGCCACGCGTACCGGCCGGTAGAGCACTGGCGCACCTTGAGGCATCGCCCGCAAATCCTTCGCAGCAAGGGGTATTTGACCCGCTTGGCTTTGAATCTGGACCTGCATCACTTCCTTCTGCGAAGCGCGACTGAGCTGCCAAAACCCCAACGCAATGGCCAATCCTGTAAAAAACAAAGTCGCCAGCGTAATGAAATAATACTTTCGAGTGAACTTCACAAGATAATCCGGGTTATGACCTACCTCGTAAGCCTTGCTTTCTTTGCCATTCTCGCCAGCTTGGCCACTGCCCTGTTTTTCATGCTGCGTGGATCAAACAGTGGCCCGCGTCAATCGCGGCGCATGGCGCGCGCGCTTGCACTGCGCGTGGGGGTCTCTATTTTGCTGTTTGCAGGGATCTTGTTGTCATGGAAGTTGGGACTCATTCACCCGACCGGCATTCCGGCGGGAACATAAAACCCAGCCACCGCTTCAACCCATCAAACAAAAAGGCACCGAGCGGTGCCTTTTTCGTTCGTAGAAGGCTGTTTACAGCCAGTACACCAAGATGTACAGACCCAACCACACCACGTCCACGAAGTGCCAGTACCACGCGGCACCTTCAAATCCGAAATGACGCTCGGCCGAAAAATGGCCTTTTTGCAAACGTAAAGTCGTCGCCAGCAACATCAGCATGCCCACGAACACGTGAAAGCCGTGGAAGCCCGTCAACATGAAAAAGGTCGATCCATAGATACCGGAGGTGAGCTTGAGGTTGTACTCCGTGTAGGCATGGTAGTACTCATAGCCTTGCACACACAGGAAAGTCACGCCCAACAGGACGGTCAGCCACATAAAGGCAACGGTCTTGCTGCGGTTGCTGTCCAGCAGCGCATGGTGAGCAATCGTCAATGTCACGCCCGACGTCAACAACAACGCCGTGTTGATCGTGGGCAGCCAGAAGGGGCCCATGGTGGTGAAGGGCTCGATGATGCCAGCAGGCGAACCCGTCACACCTGCCGCCAGACTGGGCCATACAGCCTTGAAGTCAGGCCACAAAAGCGCGTTGTCCAAGCTACCCAGCGAAGGCACGGAGTGGGCGCGCCCCCACCACAATGCGCTGAAAAATGCGCCGAAAAACATGACTTCGGAGAAGATGAACCAGCTCATGCTCCAACGGAAGGACAGGTCAATTTTGCGACCGTATTGACCGCCTTCGCTCTCGGAAATCGCATCACCAAACCACTGATACAGCACACCGAGCCAAAAGGCCAAACCAAATGCCAGGGCATATTTGCCCCATTCGGCACCATTGACCCACTGGCCGGCACCCATGATCACAAACAACAAGCCAAAGGCGGCCATCACCGGGTGACGCGAAGGTCCGGGGACAAAGTAGTACGGTGTAGTTCCGTGTGCGCTAGTACTCATTTCAACTCCATTTTTCCGAATACGTTTCTAAATCTCACTGGCACTGCCCATGCGGCGCCTTATTTTCCTACCACCCATGTGGCCAAGCCGATCAGCCCCACCACCAACACCAGCCCGCCTACCAGGCCGACGACAACAACGTGCATAGGGTTCACCTTGGCCAAGTCTTCCTCGTAGCCTGCGCGACTGCGAATACCCAAGAACGACCAGGCAACCAATTTCACACTGCGCCAAAACGACTGCGCTGGCACCCGGTGGTTTTTCGTCGCCATCATGTTCCGCTCAGTACCGCATTACCCGTTTGCACCTGAGCCACGGGCGCAGCCGGCGTATGGCCACCCACCTCAAAAAATGTGTACGACAGCGTTATGGTGCGCACGTCTTTGGACAGCTTGGGGTCAATCACAAATGCCACAGGCCATGACTTTTTCTCACCGGGCTCCAGCGTGTACTGGTTAAAGCAAAAGCACTCTACCTTGTTAAAGTGCGCTGCAGCCTGTTGAGGCGCGTAACTGGGGATCGCTTGCGCAGACATACGACGGTTTTGCACGTTTTGAAACTCGTACATCACCGTTGTCAACTCCCCGGGGTGCACCTGTACCGAACGCTGTGCCGGTTTGAAATCCCACGGGCCGTTGGCATTGGCATCAAATTCCACCGTAATGGTGCGCGAAGCATCAATCTGTGTGTTTTGCACCGGCACCGGCTTTGCACCTGCGATCACCTGCTCATTCAGGGCCAACACATTGAGGCCCGTCATTTCACAAATCGCACGGTACAGAGGCACCAGCGCATAGCCAAAGGCAAACATCATGCTGACCACGACGGCCAGCTTGCCGACCATCTGAAAATTTGCGCGCTGCAGGTTCATGGTGGACTCACGCGCCCAACACAGCCAGTTTGAAAACAAAACCACAGAAAAAGGCGACAGCCACCGACGCCAGAATCAGCGCAAGCTTCAGGTTCGACTTTTTTTGTGTTGGCGTCATGGGTAGCCTGATGGTCTCAGCCGACAGGGCTTAGCCGATCACCTTATTGGCAGCAGCATTCAACTTGGGAGGCGTCTCAAAGGTGTGGAAAGGTGCTGGCGAGGGAACTTCCCACTCCAGGCCTTCTGCCGATTCCCAGGGGCTTTGGGCTGCTTTCGCACCCTGGCCGCGCATGGTAGGCAGAACCACAAACAAGAAGAAGTAAACCTGCGCAAAACCGAAAGCGAAACCACCGACTGTCGCGATCGCATTGAAGTCAGCGAACTGCATGGGGTAATCGGCATAGCGACGCGGCATACCGGCCAGACCCAAGAAGTGCATGGGGAAGAAGGTCACGTTGAACGCGATCAGCGACCACCAGAAGTGGATCTTGCCGCGTGTCTCGTTGTACATCACGCCCGTCCACTTGGGGCTCCAGTAGTAGTAACCGGAGAACATGGCATACAAAGAACCCGCCACCAACACGTAATGGAAGTGAGCCACCACGTAGTAGGTGTCGTGAATCTGAATATCGATAGGGGCCATGGCCAAAATCAGACCGGTGAAACCACCCATCGTGAACACGAAGATAAAGCCCACTGCGAACAGCATAGGCGTCTCAAACGTCATGGAGCCTTGCCACATGGTGGCAATCCAGTTGAATATCTTCACAGCGGTAGGCACTGCGATCAACATCGTGGCGTACATAAAGAACAGCTGTCCCGTGACCGGCATGCCCGACGTGAACATGTGGTGGGCCCAGACGATGAACGACAGGATCGCGATGCTAGATGTGGCGTACACCATAGACGCGTAGCCAAACAGCTTCTTGCGCGCAAAGGTGGGAACCACGTGGCTGATGATGCCGAAGGCCGGCAAAATCATGATGTACACCTCGGGGTGTCCGAAGAACCAGAAAATGTGCTGGTACATCACGGGGTCACCGCCACCGGCGGGGTTGAAGAAGCTGGTGCCGAAGTGGCGGTCCGTCAGCGTCATGGTGATGGCACCGGCCAGCACGGGCATCACGGCGATCAGCAAGTAAGCGGTGATCAACCAGGTCCATGCGAACATGGGCATCTTCATCAATGTCATGCCAGGCGCGCGCATGTTGAGGATGGTGACGATGATGTTGATCGAGCCCATGATGGACGAGGCGCCCAAAATGTGCAGCGCAAAAATACCGGCGTCCATGCTGGGGCCCATTTGCAGGGTCAGCGGGGCATACAGCGTCCAGCCCGCAGCAGGTGCGCCACCGGGCATGAAGAAGGAGCTCACGATCATCAGCGCTGCGGGAATCATCAGCCAGAAGCTGAAGTTGTTCATGCGGGCAAAAGCCATGTCAGAGGCGCCAATTTGCAGCGGAATCATCCAGTTCGCAAAACCCACAAAGGCCGGCATGATGGCGCCGAACACCATGATGAGACCATGCATGGTGGTGAGCTGGTTAAACAACTCAGGGTTGACCAGTTGCAGACCCGGCTGAAACAGCTCAGCGCGAATAATGAGCGCCAAAACCCCACCCACCATCAGCATGGTGAAGGCAAACAGGAGGTACAGCGTGCCAATGTCTTTATGGTTGGTTGCGAACACCCAGCGGCGCCATCCGGTGGGGGCATGGTGATCGTGGTCGTCGTGGTGTGCATGACCGTGGTCATGGTGGTCTAAAACAGCGCTCATACGAACTTCCTTTTCACAATTCTTAATTCAATTTGCAAGCGACGGCAACAACGTCTTACTTGCGCAGGGCAGCCACATCAGAGGGTTGCACAAGCTGTCCGGTTTTGTTGGACCAATGGTTTTTCGTAAAGCTGATCACTGCAGCAATGTCAGTGTTGCTCAAGGCTTTCCAAGAAGGCATGGCGCCATTGTTTTGACCATTCAGCAAGACCATGATTTGCTTGGATTTGTCGGCATCCAACACCACAGCAGCAGCATCCAAGGGCTTCACAGCGCCGCCGCCTTTGCCATTGGCTTGGTGGCAGGCCACGCAGTTTTGGGCATAGACCTTCTCACCACGCTTGGTGATGTCGTCCAATGTCCAGACTTTGCTGGGGTCGTCCGCCAAAGCGGCCATTTTCTTTTGCTCAGCGGCAACCCACTTGGTGTAATCCTCCGCCGACACGACTTTGACGTGGATGGGCATGTAGGAATGCTCCTTGCCGCACAGCTGAGAGCACTGGCCGTAGTAGTCACCGATTTTTTCAGCACGGAACCAGGTGTCACGCACAAACCCGGGAATAGCAGCTTGCTGAATCCCGAACGCTGGCACCATGAAGGCGTGAATCACGTCGTTGGCAGTGGTGATCAGGCGAACCTTCTGATCTACAGGAACCACCAGAGGGTTATCGACTTTGAGCAAGTAATTGTCAACGTCTTCGCCTTTCTTGGGGCCGCCGTTGTTGGACATTTCGCGTTGCGCCGCATCGATGGTAGACAAAAAGCCGATGCCTTCGCCTTCGCCTTTGAGGTAGTCATAACCCCACTTCCACTGCATGCCGGTGACCTTGATGGTCAAATCTGCATTGGTCGTGTCTTTCATGGCCACCACGGACTTCGTCGCGGGCAGCGCCATCAAAATCACGATGACGAAAGGGATTACTGTCCAAATAATTTCCACCGTCACCGACTCATGGAAGGTAGCGGCCTTGTGGCCCACCGATTTGCGATGCTTCCAAATGGAATAGAACATCACACTGAACACGGCGACAAAAATGACCGCGCACAAAATGAGCATGAACCAGTGCAACCACTGCTGATCCCGTGCCACGGAGGTAACCGGCGGGTACAAGTTCAATTGATTGACGGCAGGACCGCCGGGCAAATCGTTAACGGCATGCGCCAAATTGATCCCCGCGCTGGCAAACCACAGGGTGGCGGTGGCCAACATTGAAGCCAAATTTTTCCAAATGCTCTTCATCGTATTCACTTTCAATGCCTCAAAGTATGCAAACCCAGTAACAAAAGCCATCTCAACGTTAACAAATGATTGTAGCCCAACGGTTTCCTCAGACGGACCCTCTGGCCACGGGTAAAAAGACCGCATCAGACTAAGCCGATGAATCCCTCGGCCCCCCGACCGGGCTATTTCGCAATGCGGTACGAAAATCATCCAAAGACACGCTGGTTTGCGGTCGAACGGCCATGCGGGGCTGTGGTTTGAAAGCGTGACCGTAAATAATTTCAAACTGCAGACGCAGGCGCCCACCATGTGCCGGATCGGCCAGGTGCTGCGCGATCCGCGCCTGCAAATCCGCGTACCAGCGGCGCCCGCGCAGCCCGGCAAAGCGCTGCGCATGCAAATTGCGCCCTAGACCGCGCAATTCAGCCAACAGGTGGGCTGCCGACGAAAAAGTCAGCGTAATGCGCTCCATGTCCATGACCGGCTCGGCAAAACCGGCTTGCACCAGCATGTCTCCCCAGTCATGCATATCAGTGAACTCGTGGGCAGGCGCGGGCCAGCCCAGCTGGGCGTACAAAGAGCGCAACTCGCGTAAAGTGTCTGGCCCCAAACAAGAAAACATCAAGAATCCATCGGATTCCAGCATGCCGTGCCAGCGCGCGATCAGTGACTGCGGATCCGCGGCCATGTGCAGGGCCATGTTCGCCCACAGCATCTGAACCGGCTGTCCTGGAGCCTCAAAGTGCAAGGCTGCACCGCGCCAGTGGCGCACATCCCACCAGGGCGCAGACAAGGCCCGGCGTACGGTTGGCACTGCCTGTTCCGGACTTTGGGTGACAAAGCACGCGGACTGCGGGTAGCGCTTTGCCAATGCCGCATGAATTTCCAAGCCGCCGCGCAAGGGGTCCCAGTGCATCCAACGTTCGGGCTTTTTGACAATCCATTGGAGCCGCTCTTCCATGCGGCGGGCCACCTCTTCATGCAGCCATGGCGACGACGACTTCGCGGTCATTGCGGCCAAATCCTCCCAGCGTGCGGCCGCAATGGCGTCAATGGTGGGGGGGCGCTGTGAAGGGAGTGGGGGCATAAGAATCGACTGCGGGCGGGGCTGCATGCCACGTCAGCTCGCAGTATATTGGCTGCATGCCATGGCCTTGGTTTCAACAACTTGCCCTGCGCCTGCCCAGCCAGTGCGCTGTTTGCCATGCCTGGCCAAGCGCCCCCGTGTGTGAGGCCTGTGTGCAGCTGTTTGCACAACCGTGTGCCCGGTGCCAGCGCTGTGCCTTGCCGGTGCCTGCAGGTCAAACACAGTGCGGTAGTTGCATCACTGCAAACAGCCCCTTGGACGCCGCGTTTGCAGCAGTGCCTTATGCCTATCCCTGGTCTGGCTTGGTAGTTGAGTTCAAGTTTGCCCAGCACCCCGGTTGGGCGCGCAGCATGGCACTTTTGATGCGCAGCGCACCATGGGTTGAACCTGCACTGGAGTTAGCCGACATGGTGCTACCCATGCCACTGTCGCGCGAACGCCTGCAAGAGCGAGGGTTCAACCAGGCCTTGTTGCTGGCCAAAGCCTTAAATCCCCGAAAAACACAGCCGCATTTGTTGCTGCGTATTCGAGACACACCACCCCAAAGCAGCCTTTCACGGGCGGCGCGCCTGCAAAACGTACAAAAGGCCTTTGCAATAGAGCCCCAACATCACGCGGCAATGACGGGTAAGCGCATCGTGCTGGTGGACGACGTCATGACCAGCGGCGCGTCCTTAACGGCGGCGGCGCAGTGCCTGCGCCAAGCAGGCGCGGCGCACATCACGGCGCTAGTGTTCGCAAGGGCCGAACGCGGCACCTGAACCGCCCACGCTGTTTCGCAGGGCGGCGACAATGGACCCATGTTTCACATTGTTTTGGTCGAACCCGAAATCCCACCCAATACGGGCAACGTCATTCGCTTGGCCGCCAATACCGGATGCCACCTGCACCTGGTGGAGCCGCTGGGGTTTTCTATGGACGACAAGCACATGCGCCGGGCCGGACTGGACTACCACGAATACGCCACGCTGCAGCGGCACGCGAGCTGGGAGGCGTTTCTTGAAGCCGAGCGCCCCAACCCGCAGCGCATGTTCACGCTGACCACCCGAGGCATCCAAAGCCCTTATGACGTCTCGTTTCTGCCAGGTGACTGGCTGGTGTTTGGCTCAGAGACCAAGGGCATCTCCGACACGGTGCGTGCATCGTTTGGCCCGGGCCAAAGCCTGAAGCTGCCCATGCTGACCGGTCAGCGCAGCTTGAATTTATCTAACGCCGTGGCCGTCACGGTGTTTGAAGCCTGGCGGCAGAACGGCTTTGCCGCAGCGCCTCAGGCGTAAAGCCGGGAGATCGATTCAGCGATGCACACCGGCTTGGCTGCGCCTTCGCGCTCGGTGGTGACTTCCCAGGTCAGTTGAAAACCGTTGTTCTCAATGGCTTCTGCCTTGAGCAAAGTCAGGTTGGCGCGCAGCCGGCTGCCCACAGGCACCGGCCCCATAAAGCGCACCCGGTTCAGGCCATAGTTCACACCCATGCGCACATCGGCGATGTGCAAAGCAGACTCGAAAAACTTCGGGATCAATGACAAAGTGAGAAACCCGTGGGCAATCGGCGCACCGAAGGGGCCGGCCTTGGCACGCTCCACGTCCACATGAATCCATTGGTGATCGCCTGTGGCCTCGGCAAACTGGTTGACGGCTTCCTGGGTCACGGTGATCCAGTCGCTGGTGGCTACGGCTTGTCCGACCAAACCGGCCAGTTCTTGCAAGGTGTTGATGGTTTTCATGGGGAAGGTCGTTGGGTGTTAAGAAAAAAGGCGTGGCGCGCTCAGATCGGCTGCGACAGCCACTGGCAGATCGGTTGCCACTGCGCCAGGTCGCGTTCGGTTCGGCTGGTGTGCACATCAAAAACGGACAGGCCGCTAACCGCCAGATGCACATAGTTCTGGGTGTCGCGCAATGTGCCGACCAGCGGCAAGTCCAAGCCGCTCACGAAATGGGTGAATTGCTCCGCAGCCAAAGTGCGTTCATCCACGCGCATGCCGACGATTCCCACATCAAGCCTGTCTGCATGGCGGCTTTTCGCAAGCGTGTCCAAAAAATCCCGCGTGGCATACATGTCAAAAATACTGGCCTGCAGCGGCACCACCACTTTGTCGGCCATTTTGAGCACATCCTTGAGTGCCCTGCCGCTCAGGCCTGCCGGGGTGTCCAGCACCACATGACCAGCCTCCTTTGGCGGCTTCGCCAGATCGTCCGGATCGACTTTCCATTCAGCGATGGGATGCGCATGGGCAGGCCGCAAGCTCAGCCACAGGCTGGAGGATTTCTGCGGATCCGCGTCGCCCAGACGCACGGCATGGCCCTGCGCAGCGAGATAACCAGCGATATTGGTGGACAAGGTGGATTTGCCTGCACCCCCCTTGGGGTTGATAACGACGATAAGGCTCATGGCGCGCTCCTGAATTCCGGGTAAGACATGGGCTGCATTATGGAATGTTGCAGGGTCAGGCCAAACCGTCCCACAGCAGTTTCACACCGGTCAGCAACATTCCCGCGTACAAAAACCGGTAAAAAAGCACCTGGCTGATGCGCCGCGCCAGCCACACGCCCATCCACACGCCTACGGGCGCCAGGGGCAACAGCACCAGCGAAGTGCTCATATTGCGCATGTCCAACAGACCCAGCCAGGCATAGGGAATCCATTTGCACAGGTTCACCACAAAAAAGAAAAATGCCATGGTGGCGGTAAATTTGACTGGGCTCAAGCGCAAGCCGATGACATAGGCATTGATCGGTGGCCCACCCGCATGAGCAATGAAGCTGGTGAACCCGGAGGTGGTGGCCAACATCGCGCCCAGCCAGACAGGGGGCGGAGCACTGCCTGCCTTGGGCGGAAACAGCAGCCTCTGGGCCAAAAACAAGAGGGTAAAGCCGCCCACAATCGCAGCAACTGCATGGGCCTGCAGAATTTTGAAAAGTAGCGCGCCGATGGCGATGCCCAGCACACCAAACGGCAGTATTTGCCGCACCAGGGGCAGGTCAAAGTCCTTGCGGTACGCCGCCATGCCCAGCACGTCCATGACGAACAAGACCGGCATCAAAATGGCCGCAGCTTCTGGCACTGTCACTGCCAAGGCCATCATGGGTACCGCCAAGGACCCGAACCCTGCACCAAAACCGCTTTTGCTGATACCCAGCAACAGAACCGCAGGAATCGACACCGCGTAGAAAAACGGATCGGTAATGATGGGCCAAGCGTCAGTCATGGGCGCAAAGCCCCATGGTAACCTTCTGGGGATGTTCAACCCCTCTCAAGCCGACGTTCGCCGCTATTTTTGCGCTGTCTATGCCAAGGCACGCGCGGCCCAACCCTTGGAGGCGCTCGAAACCATCGCAGCCCAGTGGATTGACGAGCACCCGGAGTACCACGCCGATTTGCGCGACGCCGACACGGCTGTCGCCGCAGTCTATGGCGGCAACGACGGGCATACCAACCCTTTTTTGCACCTGTCCATGCACCTGTCGATCAGCGAGCAGAGCTCCATCGACCAGCCACGCGGCATTCGTCAGGCCGTGGAATTGCTCACCCACAAGCGCAACTCACTGCACAAAGCACACCATGAAGCCATGGAATGCCTGGGGACCATGCTGTGGGAAAGTCAACGTGCAGGCCGCCCGCCCGATGGCAACGCCTATATTGATTGCGTGCAACGCCACGCCACCAAAGATTGATAGGCAAACCACACGAATAGACATAAAAAAACCGCCCGAAGGCGGTTTTTTTATTGAGTCAGTCAATTTCAGCGGAAACGGCTTTGCGGCACGGTTTTCAATTCGCCAGGCAGACTACCCACATAGTTGGCCAGAACCTTGAGTTCGGCGTTGGAGAACTGTTTGGCCACGCCGCCCATGATGGCGTTGCCACGGCCTACTTGGGGGTTGCCTTCGGTTTTGTACGCCTTCAGAGCCACAAAAACGTAGTCACTGTACTGGCCAGCCAGCTTGGGGTAGCTCGGGTCGATGGGTTTGCTCAGGCTCTCGCCATGGCAGGATGTGCAAGCGCCTTTGGCAACCAACTCGACGGCTTTGGCAGAGCCGTCAGCCGCTTTTTCCAGAGGCTTGGCGTTCGCGTCCACACCGCTTTCGGAGTAAAACGCGGCCAAATCGGCCATGTCCTGGTCACTCAAGGTCGTCGCAATGCCACGCATAGAAGGGTGCTTGCGCTCGCCCTTTTTGTAGGCGTTCAGCGCCGAAATAATGTACTTTTCGCCCTGGCCCGAAATTTTGGGAACCTTGTAAATCTCAGGGAAACTGGCTTGGTAGCCAGGGATGCCGTGGCAGCCGATGCACATGGCGTTTTTCTTGGAACCGGCAGCGGCGTCACCCTTGATATCTTCGGCTTGGGCAGAGAAGACCGTCACAGAAGCGACAAGAACAGCAGTCAGGGAACGAAGCGATAGATTCATTTTGCGCAGACAATCGAAAGGGAATTGGTATAAATTGACTGCGCGGATTATATCGGCCAGTCTGAAGTACCTCCCGCACCCTCCTGTTGCCCAGCGGACAGTGCCCCCGTGGCACGGCGCGCCGGGTTTTGGAGGGTTTCACCCCGTCTTGTTCGATTGCCTCATCCATGAAATTTAACGGTACTAAAAATTACATTGCCACCCAGGACCTGATGCTGTCGGTCAATGCCGCAGCCACTTTGCAGCGCCCCCTGCTCGTTAAAGGCGAACCTGGAACTGGTAAGACCATGCTGGCCGAGGAAGTGGCATCTGCCCTGAACCTGCCACTGCTGCAGTGGCACATCAAGTCCACGACCAAAGCGCAGCAAGGCCTGTACGAGTACGACGCTGTAAGCCGCCTGCGTGATTCGCAGCTCTCGGATATCGACGGCGGCGAGCGCGTCAAAGACATCCACAACTACATCGTCAAAGGCGTGCTGTGGCAAGCCTTTACCAGCGACACCCCGGTGGCGCTGCTGATCGACGAAATCGACAAAGCCGACATTGAATTCCCCAATGACTTGCTGCGCGAAATCGACCGCATGGAATTTTATTGCTACGAAACCCGCGAGTTGATCCGCGCCAAACACCGACCGCTGGTGTTCATTACCTCGAACAACGAAAAAGAGCTCCCCGACGCCTTTTTGCGCCGCTGCTTCTTCCACTACATCAAATTTCCCGACGCGCCCACCATGCAAAGCATCGTGGATGTGCACTTCCCCGGACTCAAGAAAGAGCTGCTCAGCGCCGCCATGAAAACCTTTTACGAGGTGCGCAACCTGCCGGGCCTGAAGAAAAAGCCGTCTACCAGCGAACTGCTGGACTGGCTCAAGCTGCTGCTGGCTGAAGACATTCCCGTGTCGGCTTTGCAGTCGCAGGACGAAAAAATGGCAGTTCCGCCCTTGGTGGGCGCGCTGTTGAAGAACGAGCAGGACGTCAGCCTGTTCGAAAAACTGATGTTCATGCAGCGCAACAACCGCTGATCTATGAACAAACCCAAAAAACTCGATTTTTTCGCTGTCGGTTTGTCCGACGCACTCGGCTTTTTGGCTGGTTCGCTGGCCGGGTATGGGCTTGGCAAGTTGCTCGGGCTGGATACCTTTGCGCCCGGTTACGGTGCATCGAGCATAGGCGCGATCTTGCTGGTGGGTTGGGGCGGCGGATTGGGCTTGCAATTGGCCCGGCGCTGGCAACAAAGCCGGTCGGGCGACAAATAAGGCATTTTTATGGCATTTGTAGAACCCATCACCCTCTCAAGTGGCGGCGTGCGCCTCGTCCCGTTGGCGCTGGAGCACGAGGAAGGTCTGCGCCAAGCGGCTGCAGACGGCATGCTGTGGAACATCCGCGTGACCTCGGTACCCGAGCCACAAGACACCCGCAAGTACATCGAAGACGCCTTGGCCATGCGTGAGGCAGGCCAGCGCTTTGCCTTTTGTGTGGTGGACGAAGCCAGCGGCCGCGTGCTGGGCAGCAGCAGCTACCACGACATCGTGCCGGCCATCAAGCGGGTTGAGATTGGTTACACCTGGTACGCCAAAAGTGTGCAGCGCAGCCATGTGAACACCACTTGCAAGCTGCTGCTCATGACCCATGCTTTTGAAACCTTGGGCTGCCACGTGGTCGGTTGGCGCACCGACAACTTCAACTTTGCCTCACAAGCCGCCATTGAACGCCTGGGCGCCCGCAAAGACGGGGTGCTGCGCGGCCACGCCCTGCGCCGCGACGGCACTATTCGTGACACTGTGATGTACAGCCTGCGCAGTGGCGAGTGGCCCGAAGTGAAAGCGCAGTTGCTGCACAGCCTGTCCAAGCCCCGCTAAACACACATCACTATGCTGCTCGATTTTTTTTACACGCTGCGAAGCGCCAAACTGCCGGTCTCGGTCAAAGAGTTCCTCACGCTGCTCGAAGCCCTGCAAAAAGGCGTGGTTGGCCCCAATGCAGCGGAACCAGCGGACGGTGAAGAAGTGCAGGGCTACAAAGTCGACGACTTCTACTACCTGAGCCGCGCGGCGCTGGTGAAAGACGAGAAGCACTACGATAAGTTCGACCGCGCATTTGCCGCTTACTTCAAAGGCGTCGAGCTGAT
Source organism: uncultured beta proteobacterium (assembly GCA_903928635.1). Lineage (GTDB taxonomy): Bacteria > Pseudomonadota > Gammaproteobacteria > Burkholderiales > Burkholderiaceae_C > Allorhodoferax. The sequence continues at coordinate 29,877 of CAIYRQ010000071.1, forward strand.
TGCCGATTTCACCAAAGAAGTGCCCCTGGAGTGGTTGCGCAAAAACCTGGAGCTGCAACTCAGCCCCGAAGAACTGGCCAAAATTGAAAAAATGGGCTGGGACGAGCTCATGGAGACGTTAAAAAAGCGCTTTGAAGAACAGAAAGAGCGCCACGAAGGCGGCAGCAAATGGATCGGTACGGGCGGTACTTCGCCTTTCGGCGCCTACGGCCACAACCCGCAAGGCATACGCATTGGCCAAGACAAAAGCCGCAACCGCAGTGCCGTCAAGGTGTGGGACCAACGCGCCTACAAAGACTATGACGACACCCAGGAACTGGGCACGCGCAACATCAAGGTCGCATTGCGCCGCTTGCGCAAGTTCGCCCGCGAAGGCAACGATCTCGAACTCGACCTGGACGACACCATCCGCAGCACAGCGGCCAATGCAGGCTACCTGGACATCAAGATGATTCCGGAACGGCACAATAACGTCAAAGTGCTGCTGCTGATGGACGTGGGCGGCACCATGGATGACCACATTGCGAGGGTCGAGGAGCTTTTCAGCGCGACCAAGACGGAGTTCAAGCACCTGGAGTTTTATTACTTCCACAACTGCGTCTATGACTTCATGTGGAAGAACAACCGGCGCCGCTTTGCCGAAAAATTTGCGACCTGGGACATCATCCGCAAGTACAACAAAGACTACAAGCTCATCTTTGTCGGCGACGCCACCATGAGCCCGTATGAGATCTTGCAACCCGGCGGCAGCGTGGAATACAACAACGAAGAGCCCGGCGCCGACTGGCTGCAGCGCCTGACCAGTGCCTTCCCCAAGTTCGCCTGGATTAACCCCGAACCCCAGGGCGTTTGGCAATACCGCCAAAGCATCAGCGTGATTCAGCAGCTGATGCAGCAACGCATGTACCCCCTCACCCTCAAAGGATTGGAGGAGGCGATGCGGATGTTGACGAAGTGAAGCTTCGTTCACCGGTCGCACCACCTCGTTGATTGATAGGGTACTTCCGTTTCAACCTTGATAGCCATCCCCTCAACCATTTCTTCAGCCAATAAAGGGCCAACTACCATGGCATTGCCAATCGCTTTCACATTGAAAAAAATCCCCTTCACCGCTTTGGTGGCCACCGCTCTGTTAGGGGCTTTGAGCGCGCACGCCGAGGTCATCAAGATTGGCTTTATCGAGGTGCTGTCCGGCCCCTTCGCCAAGACGGGAGATGGGTCGCTGAGCCAGTTGCGCGAAGTCGCGCTACAACTCAACGCCAAGGCAAAACCTGGTGAGCCAACGTTTGAGATTGTTCCGTTCGATGGCAAAGGCTCGCCCCAGGAGAGTGTTGTGGCGCTCAAGTCCGCGGTAGACCAGGGCATTCACTACATCACCCAGGGTGGTGGTAGCGGCGTGGCGTTGGCTTTGACCGAGGCAATTGGCAAGTTGGCTGAACGCGAACCTGAAAAGGCGGTGGTGTTCCTGAACTACGCCGCGATGGACCCTTTGCTCACCAACGACCGTTGCAATTTTTGGCACTTTCGCTTTTACCCCTCAAGCGAAATGAAGATCGAAGCCCTGACCACCTACCTGGTCAAACGCCCTGACGTCAAGAAAGTCTTTCTTTTCAACCAAAACTACACCCACGGTCAACAGGTCGCGAAGGCCTCGCGGCTGTACCTGAGCCGCAAACGACCGGACGTCACCATCGTGGGCGACGACATGATTCCGATCGCTCAAGTGCGCGACTTTTCACCCTACGTCGCCAAAATCAAGGCCTCGGGCGCGGACACGGTCATCACTTCCAACTGGGGCAGCGATCTGACTTTGTTCTTCAAAGCGGCAAAAGAAGGTGGACTGAACATCAACTTCTTCACCATGAATGCCAACAACCCCGGTACTCCAGCAGAAATGGGATCCTGGGGCGCCGAGAAAGTCGGCGTTATCTGGAACTGGGGCCATAACGCACCCACGCCAGAGTTGGAGAAAACTTACCTGGCCTACAAGGCCAAATACAACGAAGACTTCATTTTTGCTGCCCACTGGAATTCGCTCAGCATGCTGTCGGCAGCCATCCAAAAAGCCAAAACCACCGAAGCCAAGAAAGTCGCCTACGCTCTGGAAGGCATGCAGTACAAGAGTCCAATCGGCGAAGTGGAAATGCGAAAAACCGATCACCAGTTACTGGCGCCTCTGTTTTTGGGCATCTGGGCCAAACAGGGCAGCAAGGGTGTGAAGTACGACGCAGAAAAAACCGGCTATGGCTTCCGCTCGGAAGTCGTTTGGGACTCTTACATCAGCGCACAACCCACGTCTTGCCAGATGGTTCGTCCGTAGGCCCGTTGCAGCAAAACATGCTCCCCTCCCCTTCAAAAGGTTGGGGAGGAGATGAAGATGTTGACGAAGTACACGCCGTTCAAGGCCACGGCGGCGTCATAGGCGCACCCTAAAATGCCCTACCCCTCGCCGTAGCACAATGGATAGTGCGCATGCCTCCTAATATCTCCAATTTGGCAACGAATATCCAGTGTTTATCCTCAGTGCTCACCATCAGAGTGTGTCCAGTGGATTGACACAAACTGGGGGTGGATTGGGTGTCCCCAGTCTTACCCCACTCTAGATTTCCTCTGCAGCTTGTCCAGTTAATTGGGCAAATCTACAGGGTTACCTTGTTCAATTTGAACGAAATCTCATACCGGTAGAACGAAATATCTGGGGTCATTGCCAAGGCACGTCTAATCTTTACGTCGTCTTCCAAAGCAATGATGATGCCCTTGACCACTTGATTCGGATCAGCCAATTCCTGTTTGACAAAGCCCATGTATCTCAGAACCTGCCCGACAACGACATCACTGGCACGTCCCTTCTTGAGCTCTACAACAAGCAACTGCGACTTGTCCTTCTTGATCGCCAGAACATCCATCGGACCTGTATCCGTTTGATACTGCTGACCAACAAGTTCACCATCTTCCTCAAAAATATCGTAGTCACGTCCAAGGTCGGTTTGCCGCCAGTTCTTGACAAGAAAATCCTCAAGATGTTTTTCCAAAGCAAATTCAGACGGGTTTTCAACGGTCCCATCGTTGGTGGTGATTAACGTTGGAGCATTACCTGCAATCAGCAATTCAATTTCAGCGGCATAACTTGAAATATTGCTAACGGTTCCAATTGAACCGGTGCTGCTCTTCAGGTTGTCAGACATTGCTGCTCTGTCGATCAGCCTCTCCGACCACTTAACTCGACGACGGTGGGGAAGCACTCCTCCCGGCTGGTAGTAGTAGCTACCAGTGACCTCACCGACTCGGTACGCACCCATACCATCGGGACACAGAACTGTGTCTCCAATTTTTATCCCTTTAGAAACCGTCCAAAGAAAACCACATGCTGGACGTCACCCGTTTCAATAGACACTTGTTAAGGTCTAAATTGAACTGGAGTGATAGTCATGAAGAGAGTGAGATACCCGGCCGAATTCAAGGCTGAAGCGGTGCGCCAAGTAACTGAGCGTGGCCACGGAGTCGTTGA
>CAIYRQ010000072.1 GCA_903928635.1 uncultured beta proteobacterium
CACGCGCTGGCCCTTGGTTTGCGGCCACCACGGCGTGGAGTCCTTCAATAGTGGCGCCATGTGCCCTTTGAAATGTGCTCCCGGATCTCCGTTGCGGCTGTTGTTTTGGTTTGGCATGGATGGCGTTTCTGCAGAGTTTGGTTCGGTCATCAGCAATGCCTAGCCGTTCAAAATGAAATCGGCCGCGCGCTCGCCGATGGCGATGCAAATGGCGTTGGTGTTGGTGGATGCAATGCTGGGCATGACAGAGCCATCGGCCACGCGCAGACCCCGAATGCCATGCACCCGCAGCTGCGGGTCTACTACCGACTGTGCTGGGTCCGTGCCAATGCGGCAGGTGCCAACCGGGTGGTAAGCCGTGGCACCTGTGGCGCGCAGGTAGTCCACCAGCGCCTCGTCGCTGGCCTTTTCGGGGCCAGGCCGAACTTCGCGCTGAATAAGCCGCGACAACGGCCCGGTTTCGGCGGTCTTGCGAGAAACTTTGAGTCCTTGCAAGCAGGCAGCCAAATCGTCGGGATGGCTGAAATGGTTGGACACCAGCGTCGGGTTGGCGGCGGGGTCGCGGGACTTGATGTGCGAATGCCCCCGCGAGCGTGGCCGGATTTGGAACGAGGCAATCGTGACGCCATCAAAGGTATCGAGCTCGATCTTGCCCGCACCCCGGTTGCCCGGACTGCTCACTTGTTGTATCTGCACCTTCAGGTCCGCGTCGGTGCTGCCAGGCTGCATGGCGGCAAAACCCTGCGCGGTGATGGTGACTGAAGTGAGCGGACCGTCGCGCCGTGTCAGCCAGCGCAACCCCAGCCGGGCCTGGCCCATGGGGCTGCTGAGGTCGCGATTCCAACTTACTTCGCGCGTGGCTTCGTACATGATGGGGCTGTACACATGCTCGCTCAGGTTCTCGCCTACCATGGGTAGTTCGTGCACCAAGGGCACGCCCGCTTGCGCCAGCACCTCACGTCGCCCCACGCCGGACAGTTCCAGAAGCTGTGGCGAATTGAAAGTCCCACCACACAAGATCACTTCGCGCTGCGCATGCAGTTTCACGTCGACTCCGTCGATCTTGGCCTGCACACCGGTGGCAAGCCCCCCCTCAATGGTCACACGCTGCACCAACACGCCGGTCATCAGAGTCAAGTTAGGCCGCCCGATGGCGTCGTCCAGATAGGCCATGCGGGTGTTGCAGCGCACGCCGTTGCGGGTGTTGAACTGCAAATAGCTGCCGCCAAAACCGCGTTCGTTGTAGTCCTTCACGCGCGGCGCCACACCGGCTTGTTCCAAAGAATCCAAAAAGGCATCGGGCAAGGCGTCCACCGGCTTGAACTCGGTGATCGTGACCGGGCCGCTGCGGCCCCGGTGGTCCGAATTGCCGCCCGCAAAGCTTTCAATCTTTTTGAACCACGGCAGCAAGTCGGCATGGGACCAACCGGGGCAGCCGTCTTGTGCCCATTTGTCGTATTCGTGCGGCGTGCCGTGCACCCAAATCATGCCGTTGACCGTGCTGGATCCGCCCACCACCCAGCCACGTGGCCAGTAGATTTTCCGGTCCTTCATCTGCGGGTCGGGTTCGGTAAAAAAGTCCCGGATCACCTTGCCCTGCTGCAGCAGCTTGACCACGCCTGCGGGGATGCGCGTCCAAATGCTGGTGTCGGGCGGGCCTGCTTCAAGCAGCAACACGCTGTGCTTGCCGCTCTCGCTCAGGCGGGCTGCCAGCGGTGCGCCGGCCGAACCGGCCCCCACCACGATGTAGTCGTAGGTGTCGCTGCCCCCGCTCATGCGGCGTCCTGTGCCAGCCAGTCCTGCAATGCGAGCGCCTCTTCACCCATGCGGGTGTACTGGTTGGGTGGCAGTTCCCAGGCTTCAAAACCGTCCTTGGTTTGCTTGGGCACGGGCTCCACCATCAGCTCTACGAACACGGGGCCCTCCATGGCAAGCAGTTGGGGGAAGCGCTCGGCCCAGCGTGCGCCATCAGAAATGCGCTCGGCGTGCTGGTAGCCACACTTTTCTGCCACCTCCGCAAACTGAAAATCGGACACCGGCGAATCCATGTTGTCCAGCCCGGTGAACTGGGTGCCGTTGTGCACCACACAATGCAGCAGATTTTTGGGCGCCTGTTGTGCCACCGTCGCCAGGCCGCCGAGCTCCATGAGCAAGCTGGCGTCGCCATCCATCACGATCACTTTTTTGTCCGGGCGTGCCAGGGCCAACCCCAAGGCCAGGCCAGCAGCACCGCCCATGAGCGGCACTGAATTGATACGTCCTGCAAATGAGCCCTTGGCGGCCTCGGCGTGTGCAGGCTTGAACACCGTTTTGATCTTGGCCACACCCAGGCCCAGCACTAGGCCGGCCTTGCCACTGACCAACGGCACGCCGCTGGCGTGGCCATCGGCGCCTTCAATGCGGTCAAAAATAAACATGGCGCCCATGGTGGCGACGACCACGCCGTCGCCCTTGCCCTTAGCGACCACACCGACTGCTTGCACGAAATTCATCATCGTCTGGCTCCTTGTTGTTTCAACGCCATGCCATGGGCGCGCCCACGAGCAAGACCACCGCCGTGCGCTGCTGCTGCGCTTGCTCAAAAGCCTGGTCCAGCTTGGACAGGTCTGCCTCGCTGTCCAAAATATGAAAGGGCACGCCAATCGACGTCAAAAATGGCTCGGCAATGCGTACCATGGTGCGGCTGGACTCCGCTGTGGGGTGGCCAATGTTGCTGAACTCGCGGCCAAACTGGCCCACCAAAAACACCATAGGAATGTGCGCATCCAGGCACACTGCGCGCAAGGTGTTGAAGCAGTTATACAGACCCTGGTTTTGCATCATCACCAGCGGGCGCTTGCCGCCAATGGTCAGACCCGCAGCGATGGTCACGACCTGGTTCTCATTGCAGGCGTTGATAACCCGGATGCCCCCCACGCCTTTGTTCAAGCGGTCGTGCAAAGAAAGCTGAATCCAGTCCGGCACAGTCACCACATGGTCAATATGGTTGCGCTGCAGCGCGGACACTGCGGCAGAGGCGCTGATGGCGTGGTCACTAAGGCCCATGGGGTCTCCTTCAATAGGCTGCATGGTTATGATCAACCGAATGCCCCAGTCTAGAAATCCACGCTTTTCAAATCTGTCAGATCAATGACAAAAACCAGTCCTGCCAACCCCAAGGAATTCGCCCGCGCGATCTTGGTAGAAACCCTTGGATTTAGGGAGTGTTTACCGCAAACGCTCGACGACTTGGTGGCTGCGGGCAGCTTGCTGCGGCTGGGAAAAGGTGAAGTTTTGGCCCAGCGCGGACATCCTTTTGACGCTTTGGCGCTGGTCGTGCAAGGCGCACTGGAATCGCGCATCCTCAACCCCGACGGCCGCCGCCACCTCATCAGCTTTATGCAGCCGGGCGATGTGGTCGGCCTCATCAGCATGCTGGATGGCCTGGGGCACATCAACGATCTGGTGGCCCGTAGCGCCAATACCCTGGTGCTTCGCATCCCGGGGCCCGCAGTGCGGGCGCTGCGCGAGACCGACCCCATGTTGGGCCGCGCCTTTGAGGTTCAGCTCGCTTTTCGCAGCCGCCTGCTGCACGAGCGTTTGGCCGCCGACTCCGGCATGCCCATCGAAGCCCGCGTTGCCCGCCTGCTGATTGCGCTCTCCAGCCTCTACGGCGAAAAGCGCCCGGAAGGCCTGGCGCTAAAGATTAAGATTTCGCAAGAAGACCTGGGCGACTGGCTGGGCGTAAGCCGCCAAGGCATCAACACCGTATTGAAGGCCTTGACCGCAAAAGGCCTGCTGCAGGTCAGCTACTCGCGCCTCACCATCGTGAACATCGAAGGTCTGAGGATGGCGGCGCTCATTTAAATTTCTAGCAAGGCCAATCCCGAGACCTCATGCGAGGCCTCGCGCCTCTACAACTCTCGCGCCAGCCGCAAGCCA
>CAIYRQ010000073.1 GCA_903928635.1 uncultured beta proteobacterium
CGGCAGCATTGAGAACCGCGCCCGCTTGCTCGTCGAGGTCATGCAAGGTGTCTGTGCAGAAATCGGCGGGGCGCATGTGGCGCTGCGTTTGTCACCAGTGACCCCGGCCAACGACGCGTCCGACCCCCATCCCCAGCCTCTGTTCAACTACGTGGTGCAGCAACTCGCCCCCTTGGGACTTGCCTATGTGCATGTGATCGAAGGCTCCACCGGCGCCGAGCGCGACTTTCAACAAGGCGATGCACCCTTTGACTACACCGCCCTGCGGCAAAGCTACCGCAATGCCGGTGGTCATGCCGCCTGGATGGTGAACAACGCCTATGACTTGGCGCTGGCGGAGCAGGCTTTGGCAGACGGCGCGGATCTGGTGGCCTTTGGTAAACCTTTCATCGCCAACCCGGACCTCACCCGCCGTCTGAGAGAAGGTGCACCGCTCAATCCCGCGGACCGGATGACTTTTTACGGTGGTGGCGCACACGGCTACACGGACTACCCTGCACTCAGCGACTGAGCCCGCAGCGCTGTGGCACACCAAGGGGCCCGGTCAGGGCCCCTTCCAGCGTTTGAGCAGCAAGGCATTGGCCATGACGCTGACCGAGCTCAAGGCCATGGCGGCACCGGCCAGCACCGGGTTCAGGTAGCCCAAAGCCGCCAGCGGTATCCCCGCGACGTTGTAGAAAAAGGCCCAGAAGAGGTTTTGGCGGATCTTGGCCACGGTGCGGCGGGAAATGTCCAAGGCAGCAGCCACCAAGCGTGGCTCACCGCGCATCAGGGTGATGCCGGCCGCCTGCATGGCAACGTCCGCGCCACCGCCACCGGTATTGGCCATTGCCATGCCCACATCCGCAGCCGCCAGTGCTGGCGCGTCATTCACGCCATCGCCGACCATCGCCACCGTGAATCGGGCAGGCACACCCCCTTTTAGGGCGCTGATCTTGGCCGCCTTGTCGCCGGGCAAGACTTCGGCCACCACCTCGTCGCTACCCTCGCTCGCATCCATGCCCAAGCGGCGCGCCATGGCGCGGGCTGCACCCCAGTTGTCGCCTGACACCATCACCGCGCGTATGCCTAAAGCACGCAGCTGTTCAATCGCCTCCTTGGCACCGGGTTTGGGCTCGTCGGCAAAGGCCAGCAGGGCACGCAGGGTCCACACGCCGTTTTCCTGGTGGGCCAGGGCCGAAACGCTGGCGCCTTCAGCCTCCAATTGCTTCGCCTGGGAAGCGTAAACGGCACCATCAAACGAATCGAGAGCGGGTTGGGCTCGCAGCTCTTGCATCCAGCGCAGACTGCCCAAGGCATAACGCTCGCCCGCCACCAGGCCCTCCGTGCCGCGCCCGGACACAGATCGTGCATCGGACAAGGGCAAAAGCGCCACGCCCTGGGCCGAAGCGCGGGCCACTACGGCATGCGCCAGCGGATGGTCGCTGCCGCTTTGCAGGCTGGCGCATATTTGCAGCAAGGCCGGGTCCATGGCGGATACGTGCGCCTGTCCAGCACCGCTGTCACGGTCCAGCGTGATCAGCGAAGTGAGCTGCGGCTGGCCCACCGTCAAGGTGCCGGTCTTGTCAAATGCCACCACGGTCACCTTGTGCGCCAACTCCAAGGCCTGGGCGTCTTTGATCAAGATGCCGTATTTGGCCGCCACACCCGTGCCCGCCATGATGGCCACCGGTGTGGCCAGGCCCAGCGCACAGGGGCAGGCAATCACCAGCACCGCCACAGCGCGGATCAGCGCCAGTTCAAAACTGTGGCCTGTGAGCCACCATGCCAGCAGCGTTGCCACGGCCAGCAGAAGCACCACCGGCACAAACACAGCACTGACCTGGTCCACCAAGCGTTGAATGGGGGCCTTGGCCGCTTGGGCGTCCTCCACCAAGCGGATGATGTTCGAGAGCATCGTCTGCGCGCCCACCTGCGTGACGCGCACCAACACCCGGCCTTCGCCGTTGATGGAGCCGCCGGTGACGCGCGAACCGCGTTCCTTTACCACCGGCAAGGACTCTCCAGTGAGCATGGACTCATCCACATCGGTGGCACCGTCGGTCACCACGCCGTCAACCGCAAATCGCTCGCCTGGCTTGACCACCAAGGTGTCACCGACCAGCACCTCGGCCACGGGCACATCCACCTCGCCTTCAGGCCTCTGCAAATGGGCGCGTTCAGGTCGCAATGCATGCAAAGCACGAATGGCCGAGGTGGTCTGCCGCTTGGCCCGCGCCTCCAGCCACTTGCCCAACAACACCAGAGTGATCACCAGGGCCGAGCCTTCAAAATACAAATGCACCATGTCGCCATCCGGCGCGCTGAGCCATAGCCACACCGACAAAGCCCAGCCCGCGGTGGTGCCCAAGGACACCAACAAATCCATATTGCCGCTGCCATTCTTCAGGGCATGCCAACCGGCCACATAAAAGCGCGCCCCCAGCACAAATTGCACCGGCGTTGCCAAGGCGAACTGCCAAAACGCCGACAACATCCAGTGCTGGCCCAACGCATCCCCCAGCATGGGCAGCACCAGCGGCAAAGACAGCAACAAGCCCCAAGCCAC
>CAIYRQ010000074.1 GCA_903928635.1 uncultured beta proteobacterium
GCCACGCCGCGCACCGCCTTGCCATGGCTGTCTTCCAGCACGCGTTTCACGGTGAGTGAGAGGTTGTTGTAGCCCGGTCGTTCGCCATTGCGCGGGCTGGAAACCGAATACTGCCGCGCATGGTGGGCGCGCCCGTTGGCATCCAGGCCCGGCGGCAAGATGCCGATGGATTGGCCCTCCAGCACCGGAAATGGCAGCTTGCCAAAATCCAGCACGATGTGGTGTGTGTCGTAGTCGCGCCCCACGGCGGTCACCCGCACATTGCCGCTCACGGTGGCGGTAATGCTTTTTTGTGCGGCTTTCGGCCCATACAACTGGGTGTAGGCATGTGCTGCAGACCAGGGGGGAAGCGTAGATCCCGCTGCCACGCTGGCGCTCGTGCCTGCAGTGGCCAGCGCGTTGGGCGCAGCCACCGCCTCGGTGACGGTCATGGCGACCGCGTCTGCTGCTTCGCCAACAGGCACCAGTTGCTCTGGTGGCAGGGGTGCGGGCAGTTCGTCCCACAGCAGTTGCACCTCGGGGCTGTAGGCCTGGCTGCGCAGCATGGTGCGCCAGTTGTCAATCGAGCCGGTCGGGCAGGGCGCAATACAAGCCATGCACAAATTGCACTTTTCGGCGTCCACCACGTAGTTGCGCGAATCGTGGGTGATGGCGCCCACCGGGCAGGTGGCCTCGCAGGTGTTGCAGCGGATGCAGATCTCCGGGTCAATGAGATGCTGCTGTATCAATTCAGACGTCTGCGCTGTCACGTGGAGGCTCCTGGGGTGGCAAGTTTGGCAGGCTTAATTAAAGCGCACGTAATCGAAGTCCACGCTTTGGCGGTTGATGCCCATGACCGGGGGGGCGATCCAGTTGGCAAATTTGCCCGGTTCTACCACGCGACCCATGAGGCTGGCGACAAAGGCGCGGTCTCCACCGGACGGCAGCCAGTTGTCCACCTGGGCGTTCCACTCTGCCTGCGAGACCACGCGGCCCTCGGGCGACACCTTGGCTGCAGCCAGCGCGCCGATGTTGCGGTGAAATGCTTTGTGCGGCACCTTCAGGCGGAAGGGAATGCCCGCCTTGTCGATGACTTTGTTCCAGCGCTCCACACCACCAATGGAGTCCTTGATGTAGTCGTCGCGCAGCACTTCGTTCAGGGCGTTGAGCATAGGCACCTCGCGCTCCACCAGGTTGCCGTCCTGCACGGCCAGTACGCGGTAGGTCTGGTTTTTGAGCACATGGTCGTCGGTGCGTTTGCCTTCTTCATAACGGCCTTTCAGGCCGGTGGAATAAAAGGTGGCCGCGTTGCTGGACTCGTCAGCGCCAAACAAATCGATGGTGACGCTGAAGTGGAAGTTCAGGTAGCGCTGGATCGTGGGCAGGTCAATCACACCTGCGGCGCGCAGGGTGCGCACATCGTCGGTCTTGAGCTCGTTCATCGCGGCGCAGGTACGCTGAATGACACGGCTGATGCCAGACTCGCCCACAAACATGTGGTGCGCCTCTTCGGTCAGCATGAACTTGGTGGTGCGCGCCAGGGGGTCAAAGCTACTTTCAGCCAAGGCGCAGAGCTGGAACTTGCCGTCGCGGTCGGTGAAGTAGGTGAACATGAAAAAGCTCAACCAGTCCGGCGTTTCTTCGTTGAAGGCTTGCAGGATGCGGGGGTTGTTTTCCTGGCCGCTGCGGCGCTCCAGGAGTGCCTCGCCTTCTTCGCGGCCGTCACGGCCAAAGTGCTTGTGCAGCAGGTAGACCATGGCCCACAGGTGACGGCCTTCTTCCACGTTGATTTGGTACAAATTGCGCAGGTCGTACATGCTGGGCGCGGTCAGGCCCAGGTGGCGCTGCTGCTCCACCGAGGCCGGCTCGGTGTCGCCTTGCGTGACGATGATGCGGCGCAGGTTGGCGCGGTATTCACCAGGCACGTCCTGCCAGGCGGCTTCGCCCTTGTGGTCGCCGAAATGGATTTTGCGGTCGGCCTCGCCGGGGTTCAAAAACACGCCCCAGCGGTAGTCACGCATCTTGACGTGGCCAAACTGCGCCCAGCCCTGGGGGTCGACGCTCACGGCAGTGCGCAAGTAAATTTCGGACTCGGTGCTGCCCGTGGGGCCCATATCGTCCCACCAGCTCAAAAAGTTGGGCTGCCACTGTTCGAGGGCGCGCTGCAGCGTGCGGTCTTCACTCAGGTTGACGTTGTTGGGGATCTTGTCGCTGTAATTCATGGATGTCATAGCAGGCTCCAGGGCGTTAAAGGTAAGTCGGTGAAAGAGTTGAAGTGATGAAAAAAGTACTTAGACGCGGTTCCAGTCAAAGGCAGCGCGTTCGCCTTTGCCGTAGACCTTGAGCGCGCCTTTTTCGCCCACAGCATTGGGGCGTTGGAAGATCCAGTTCTGCCATGCGGTCAGGCGGCCAAAGACGCGTGTGGCCATGGTCTCCACGCCGTTAAAGCGCAGATTGGCTTCCATGCCGGTCAGGGCGTCGGGGGACATAGAGACGCGCTCTTCAATGGCAATGCGCACCTCGTCGGTCCAGTCGATGTCGTCCGGGTTGGCCGTGACCAGGCCCAGGGCAAATGCCGCATCGGCATCCAGCGCCTGGCCCTTGACCGCAGACACCGCATCGAGCGGCGCCTGTTCGCCGTAGAAGCGACGCTCCAGGCGGGTCTGGTTGGTGGCCATGGGGTAAAGAGAAAAGTTGACCTCGCCCACAGTGATGCGGGGGGACGCGGCCTCGTCGTCGGGCAACATGAGCTGGTAGCTGCGGTCGCAGGCCAGGGCCAGCTCCAGGAAGGTCCCGGCAAAGCACGAGCCCGCTTCGATCAAGGCAAACAGACTGCGCGAGGACACGTCCAGGCGGCTCAAGGTGCGGCGCAGCAGGCCGGTGGTTTCGCGCACCAGCCAATGGTTTTGGTGCGCCAGCAGCGTGGCGTCCATGGCCAACACGGCCGCCGCCTCGCCCTGGGTTTTGATCAGCCAGGTTCCGATTTCCAGTTCGTTGGTGCGCATCAGCAGGATGGCGTCTTCGAGTTCGCGCGCCAGCACCAGCGGGTACCAGTGGGAGCCCGCGGCTTCAATCTCGGCAACGCTGGCCGGCTGCGCGCCGCTGGGTGCGTGCACGGTAAACACAGCAGTGCGCTTGGCGCGGTCGATGTCGACCTTCACATGGCTGTAGTGCAGGGCGTCCGCACTTTGGGTGCATTGCAAGGGCGTGAGTGCCACGCCTTTGCCGTCGGCAGGGCGGTCGCTCCGGGCGGCCAGTTCCAGGGCACGCGCTTGCACACGGGCCGCAAAATCGGCGGGGCGCACGGCTTCGTCCACCAGGCGCCAGTCCACGGCTTTTTTGCCACGCACGCCTTCGGCACTGGTGCAAAACAGATCTGCCAGGTCGTGACGCACTTTGCGCTTGTCGGTGACGCGGGTCAGGCCGCCCGTGCCGGGCAGCACGCCGAGCAAGGGCACTTCAGGCAGGCTCACGGCGCTGGAGCGGTCGTCCACCAGGATGATTTCGTCGCAGGCCAGGGCCAATTCATAGCCACCACCGGCACAGGCGCCGTTGACCGCCGCCAGGAACTTCAATCCGCTGTGGGCCGAGGAGTCTTCCAGACCGTTGCGTGTCTCGTTGGTGAATTTGCAGAAATTCACTTTCCACGCATGGCTGCTCAGGCCCAGCATGAAGATGTTGGCGCCAGAGCAAAACACCTTGTCCTTGGCGCTGGTGATCACCACGGTGCGGACTTCGGGGTGCTCAAAGCGGATGCGCTGAATGGCGTCGTTCAATTCAATGTCCACGCCCAGGTCGTAGCTGTTGAGCTTGAGCTTGTAGCCCGGGCGCAAGCCTGCGTTTTCGTCAAAGTCGGCTTTGAGCGTGGCCACTGCGCCATCAAAGCTAAGTTTCCAATGCCTGTAGTTGGAGGGCTGGGTTTCGTAACTGACGGTTTGGGACGACATGAATCAATGCTCCTAATGATATGCACAAAAATGCTTTTTTTGACGATGACGCATCATAGTGCATGTTTTGAAACATGGTCAAGCATTTTTTTGCACTTTTTTCAGGATTGCATTTGCAGCCTTTCGCGCACCGTGTGGCGCAACAACTCAAAGGTCGTATCCAGGGCTTGCGTGCTGGTGTTCACCCGCAGTTGCGCCTTGGAATAAAAGGGCGCGCGGCCCGTCAAAATGCCCTTGAGGTCTTCCATCGCCTCCTTGCTTGCCGCCATGGGGCGCATATCGCCCTGAGCAATGACGCGGTGCATATGGTCTTCCGGCGCGGCTTGCAGCCACACGGTGGTGCAGTGCGCCAGCAGCAGGTTGAAACTCGCAGGGTCAGACACCAGGCCACCGGGTGTGGCAATCACCGCCTCGGGGTAAATCTGAATGCTTTCTTCCAGCGCCCGGCGCTCGTAGCGGCGGTAGGCGCTCACGCCATACAGCGCCTGGATCTCGGCCACGCTGCAGCCCGCAAATTTTTCGATCTCCTGGCTCAGTTCTACAAAGGGAAAGCCCAGGTCCTGCGCCAGCATCTTGCCCAGTGTGGACTTGCCCGCGCCGCGCAGACCAATCAGCGCGACACGCGGGCTCAGGGCGGCATTTCCCCCGCCGGTGCCCAGCATTTCGCCAATCGCAATACGCACCTTTTGCAGGGTGGCGTCGTCGCGCTGTTCCAGCATTTCGCGAATCATCAGCCACTCAGGCGACGAGGTGGTCACGTCGCCGATCAGTTCGCTGAGCGTGCATTGCAGTGCGCTGGCCACTTGCAGCATCACCAGCACAGAAGCGTTGCCCAGACCGTATTCCATATTGGCCAAATGCCGCTCGGACACGTCGGCGGCCAGGGCCAGCGCCTTGCGCGTCATGCCCCGGCGCGATCGCAAAGCACTCACGCGCGCGCCCAAAGCGACCAAAAATGGGTGTTTGACGGGTGCCGGTGCAGGCCCCGCATCAGAGGCTTCGCTCGGTGTTAACCCTGATATATGCAATATAGTGCTTGACATGGTGTGGCGATCGATTTATCTTTCGTATGCAGAATAATTCATTTTCCCCGAAATCACAAGCTGCGACTGGAAAACTTTGCCGCTGCAGCATGCCCAACTTGACCTGAATCAAAGTCCAACTGAATGATCGCCTTATGACTGAACTTCTTCCCAATTTCCTCAGCGGCCAGTGGTCGCATGGCGCCGGCGCAGGCAGCACCTTGCTGGACCCGGTGCTGGGCACGCCGCTGGTTCGGGTGGACGCCACCGGCTTGGACCTGGACGCGGGCTTCGCCTTTGCCCGTGACGTGGGCGGCGCGGCCTTGCGCGCCCTGAGCTACCGCGAGCGCGCTGCCATGCTGGGTGCCGCCGTCAAAGTGCTGCAAGCCCACCGCGATGCCTATTACGAGATTGCCACGGCCAACAGCGGTACCGTCAAAAACGACTCGGCAGTGGACATCGATGGCGGCATCTTCACCCTGGGCACCTATGCCAAGTTGGGCGAATCGCTGGGGGATCGCCATTACCTGGTGGACGCCGACATGGTGCGCTTGGGCAAAGACCCCCTGTTTCAGTCGCAGCACGTGCTGGTGCCTACCCGCGGTGTGGCACTGCTGATCAATGCCTTTAACTTTCCCTCTTGGGGCTTGTGGGAAAAAGCGGCGCCTGCGCTGCTCTCGGGCGTGCCGGTCATCGTCAAGCCGGGCACCGCGACCGCCTGGTTGACCCAGCGCATGGTGCAAGACGTGGTGAATGCAGGCATTTTTCCGCCCGGCGCGTTGTCGGTGGTGTGCGGTAGCTCGGCAGGGCTGCTGGATGCTCTTCAACCCTTGGATGTGCTGTCCTTTACCGGTTCGGCTGAGACCGCGCGCCTGGTGCGTTCGCATTCGGCAGTGGCCCAGCACTCTGTGCGTGTGAACATCGAGGCCGACAGCCTGAACTCGGCCTTTCTGCTGCCTGGCGAAGACGCCAGCAGCGAATCGTTTGGCTTGCTGGTCAAAGAGGTGGTGCGCGAGATGACGGTCAAGTCGGGCCAGAAATGCACCGCCATTCGCCGCGTCTTTGTGCCGGAACCCTTGTACGACGCGGCTGCTCAAGCCATTGCGGCCCGCCTGTCGAGCATCAGCGTCGGCAACCCCCGCAACGACACGGTGCGCATGGGTTCGCTGGTGAGCCGTGCGCAGTTGCAATCGGTGCGCGAGGGCTTGCAAGCACTGCAGAGCCAAACCGATACTTTGTACGACGGCGCAACTATTCCCTTGGTGGATGCTGACCCGGCGGTGGCCTGCTGCGTCGGCCCCACGCTCTTGGGAGCGCGCAAGGCCGATGCGGCCGCCGTGGTGCATGCGATGGAGGTGTTTGGTCCGGTTGCGACTCTGTTGCCTTACCGCAGCAGCGACCATGCCTTGGAACTGATTCGCCGCGGCCAAGGTTCTCTGGTGGCGTCGATTTATGGAAGCGACCCGCAACGCCTGGCTGACACCGCGCTGGCGCTGGCCGACAGCCACGGCCGGGTGCACAGCATTTCGCCCGACGTGGCGGCTTCCCACACGGGCCATGGCAATGTGATGCCCCAGTCGCTGCACGGCGGCCCGGGCCGCGCGGGCGGTGGCGAAGAGCTAGGCGGCTTGCGCGCTTTGGGCTTTTACCACCGCCGCAGTGCCGTCCAGGCCAGTACCAGCGTTTTGAATTTGCTGCGCGACAGCGACGCAGCGCCCAGTCCCTGAAAGGCCTCGCCATGCCA
>CAIYRQ010000075.1 GCA_903928635.1 uncultured beta proteobacterium
AAGCCCTGGAAAAACTGGCCTTGCAAACCCAGCAAACCCAGCTGTTTATTGAAACGCCCTACCGCAATCAGGCCTTGCTGGCCACCTTATTACAAACCCTGCAAGCCAGCACACGGCTGGCCACATCCAGCGGTCTGACGCTGCCCGGCGCCACCCATCACAGCGGCGATATCAAAACCTGGAAAGCCAAGGGCTGGGCGCTGGACAACGCCACGCCCACGGTGTTTGCGATAGGGGCTTAGCGGAGCACTGGCGCGGTGTGCATGGCGTGCGCCATGGACTCGCCCATCGAAGCCCCAAAGCGCTTCACCAAACGTTCGGCGACGTTCTCGCGGCGGGTGTAATCCACGATGTCGGGTGCTTTGACGATTTCGCGCGCCACATAGTCCAGGTTACCCAAATGGTCTGCCAGGCCCATTTGCACCGCCTGGTCCCCCGTCCAGAACAGGCCACTGAAGGTCTCAGGCGTTTCTTTCAGCCGGTCGCCGCGCCCGGCTTTGACCGCACCGATGAACTGCTGGTGAATTTGGTTCAGCATGGCCTGGGCAAATTCACGCTGTTTTTCGGTTTGGGGGCTGAACGGATCCAGAAAACCTTTGTTCTGCCCTGCCGTCATCAAACGCCGCTCCACGCCGAGCTTTTCCATGAGTCCGGTAAAGCCAAATCCGTCCATCAACACGCCGATGCTGCCCACGACACTGGCCTTATCGACAAAGATTTGGTCTGCAGCGACGGCAATGTAGTAAGCGGCCGACGCGCATGTTTCTTCCACCACCACGTAGACCGGCTTTTTGTGCAAAGCCTTCAATCGGCGAATTTCATCGTTAATGATGCCTGCCTGCACCGGGCTGCCGCCGGGTGAATTGACCAGCAACACGACAGCCTGGGCGCCGTCGTCCTCAAACGCACTGCGCATGGACGAAACGATGAGTTCCGCACTGGCCTCGCCACCCGAGGCAATTTCTCCTTTGATTTCTACCACCGCGGTATGGGGATGGCTGGTGCCGGTGTTTTGCACTCCGCCTTTGTCCACACCCAACCAGACCAGAGCCGCGAGGAATACCAGCCAGGCCAGCCGCATGCCGTACTTCCAGCGGCGTGCAATGCGCTGCTCTTTGAGCGTCGCTTGCATCCATTGTTCGATGGCCGAACGTTCCCAGTGCACGCGCGGGGAGTCAGCACCTTCGTGGGACGCAGGCGCCGTGCTTTCGGACGCTGGTACGGCACCGTGGGGTTCGAGGGAGGGCTCGGAATCGTTCATATTAAAAAGCAATCGGCTGAAGTTGTGGTCCAGTATGCCAGTGCACCACACCGTCGTGTTCCGTCAGGTCAATTTTCACCAAGGCATGGCGACAAGGCCCCGCCATGCAACGTCCGGTCCTGGGCTCGTACAGCGCGCCGTGGGTGGCACAAATGATCCATTGCCCGCTGTCGTCAAAAAACCGGTTGGGCTGGTAGTCCATCTCCATCGCCACGTGGGCGCAGCGGTTCAGATAGGCCTGCACCTGCCCTTCAAAACGAATAGCAAAGGCCCAGCAGCTCAGGCCCTGGTACACCACATCAAACGGCACCGCCAGGCCGCTGTCCACCAGATCACTGGATTTGCACAAGGCAATGCGTTGAAATTCAGTGTTCACGTCAAGACCTCAAGCGTTCTCCAGCATCCATTGGTGCAGTTGCTCCGCCGAATGGGCCACAAACAAAGGGTTCAAAGCATGGAGGGCACCCGCGTCGTGTGCGCCATAGCTCACACCGACTGACGCGCAACCGGCATTGAGTGCCATCTGCAAATCGTGCGTGGTATCTCCCACCATGAGGGTGCGTTCCGGCGGCACGCCCAGCTCGGCCATCAGCTCGAAAAGCATACGGGCGTTGGGTTTGCCCGCCGTCTCGTCGGCAGTGCGCGAGGCATGGAACACGTTTTTGAGCTTTACATCGCCCAATGCCTGATTCAAACCCCAGCGGCTTTTGCCGGTGGCCACCGTCAGCAAATGCTGCCTGGCCCGCAAATCGTCCAGCATGGCCAGTACGCCGGGAAACAGAGTGATGTCGTTTTGGTGCAGGGAATAGTGGTGCTTGTAGCGTTCCCCCAGCAAGGGATATTTTTCTTTGGGCACGTCGGGCGCAGCGTGGGCCAGGGCCTGCATCAAGCCCAATCCAATGACATAAGACGCGTCCTCGTCACTCGGCACGGTGCCGCCCGCGTCGCCCACCGCCAGTTGAATACAACGGGTAATGATGGCCGTGGAATCGAACAAGGTGCCGTCCCAGTCAAAGGCAATCAAATCGAAGCGGCGCGGGCGCTGTGGTGCGGAAGTCGAGTTCATGGCAAGGCGGTCGTGGGAAGGATGTGATAAAGAAAAGCCGCGAGCTCCGGCGCCAGTGGCGCTAACAGAGTCAACCGCTCTCCAGTGGCTGGATGGTCGCATTGCAACCGCCAGGCATGCAAAAACATGCGCTTGAGCGCTTGGTCGCCTGGCGCGCGGGCCAGCGCCTTGTTGCGGTCAAAGTCGCCGTACTTGTCGTCACCCGCAATGGGCAAGCCCTCCGACGCCAAGTGCACCCGGATTTGGTGGGTGCGGCCCGTTTTGATGGTGACTTCGAGCAGGGAGTACGCCTGGGCTGCGTCCTTGGCCGTGACCGCGTTGACTTTCACCAGAGTGAGCGATGGCATGCCATCCGGGTCGTCTTTGGACACGACCTTGACCCGGCGCTCCCCCTCCCCTTTGCCGCCATCGACGTCCAGCAGGAATTTGTGCAGCGGCTTGTCCAGTACCTTCTTATTAGCAGGCCAGTGGCCCAGTACCAATGCGAGGTAGGTCTTGCCGGTGCCCCGGTCGCGGAACTGGGCTTGCAAGTGCTTGAGCGCGCTGCGTTTTTTCGCAATCAGCAAAATGCCGCTGGTTTCCCGGTCCAGACGGTGCACCAGCTCCAAAAATGGCGCCTGTGGCCGCGCCATGCGCAACTGCTCAATCACACCAAAGCTCACCCCCGAACCGCCATGCACCGCCACCCCGGCGGGTTTGTCGATGGCCAGAAAGTGGGCATCCTCAAACAAGACATCAAAACTTTTGGCCGGAACGTACTTAGCCGCACCGTCCGCCATGGCCTGCGCCTTGTCGGCGGCACGCTCGGATACCCGCACCGGCGGCAGACGCAACACGTCACCCTCTTGCAACCGGGTTTCCGCACTGGCGCGGCCTTTGTTGACCCGCACCTCACCGCTGCGAATAATGCGGTAAATATGCGTTTTCGGCACGCCTTTGAGGTGGCGCATCAGAAAATTGTCCAGGCGCTGGTCGACACCGCCCTCGTCCACCGTGAGCCACTGAACGGCTGCCACTGCTGCGCCCGGGGCCGGGGTGGAGGGCGCAGTCACTTTGGCCTCTATAATGTGTTTCACTAGCGATTTGCTGTAAGTGGTTGATTTGGTTGGAGTTTAGTCCACCCCCCGCCCAAAGCCTCGCTAGCCGGTCGATGCCGCCTTGCTGCATTGCTTGCAAATCACCCGCCAGATGCGGGCGATGGCCAGCACACAACACGGTCAAGCCTGAAGATTGAACCCCTGATACGGAATACCCCAAATTCCCAGACCCACCCGGTCTTGGAATGGAATGAAACGAGAGATTTGTGTTGAAGCCCTTGAAAACCTTGTGCCTGCCCAGCGTCTACGCTGAGTTTGTTGGCACGTTTGAGGCCATCCCAGCCGACCGTAGGGCAGCCAGTGCTGTCTGCGGCGCTGCATCAACCCCTGTCCACCCGCTCGTCAGCATCCCTGCGCCTACGCTTCGCCACCCTGTGTGAGCCGAAGTTCTCCGGCAATTCCTCCTCAGTTCAGTTTTCCGGTTCAGGCATCGTTGGCCCATTTTGGGCAGATGACAACTGAAAAGGATGCACTCCATGAAACGGATGCTAATCAACGCCACCCAGGCTGAAGAACGCCGCTTGGCCATCGTCGACGGACAAAAACTCCTCGACTACGAAATCGAAATCGAAGGGCGCGAACAGCGCAAGGGCAATATTTACAAGGCCGTGGTTACCCGCGTCGAGCCTTCGCTGGAAGCCTGCTTTGTGGACTACGGTGAAGACCGCCACGGCTTCCTGCCCTTCAAGGAAATCTCCAAGCAGTACTTCCAGCAAGGCGTGGCCGTCAACAACGCCCGCATCCAGGACGCGATTCGCGAAGGCCAGGAACTGCTGGTGCAAGTGGAAAAAGAAGAGCGCGGCAACAAAGGTGCAGCGCTCACCACCTTCGTGTCCTTGGCCGGACGCTATGTGGTCTTGATGCCCAACAACCCCCGTGGCGGTGGCGTCAGCCGCCGCATCGAGGGCGACGACCGTGCCGACCTGAAAGAAGCCTTGGACCAGTTGGAATACCCCAACGGCATGTCCATCATTGCGCGCACCGCCGGTATCGGCCGCAGCGCACCCGAATTGCAGTGGGACTTGAACTACCTACTCAAGCTCTGGAACGCCATTGACGGTGCCTCCAAAGGTGGCAAAGGCGCCTACCTGATTTACCAGGAATCCAGCCTGGTCATCCGCGCCATCCGTGACTACTTCAATCACGACATCGGTGACATCCTGATCGACACCGACGACGTGTACGAACAAGCCCAGCAGTTCATGGCCCATGTGATGCCAGAACATGCAGCCCGTGTGAAGCGCTACCGCGACGACGCCCCCCTGTTCAGCCGGTTCCAGATCGAGCACCAAATCGAGTCAGCCTACGCCCGCACGGTGCAACTGCCCTCCGGCGGCGCCATCGTGATTGACCACACCGAAGCATTGGTGTCGGTGGACGTGAACTCGGCACGCGCTATCAAAGGCGGCGACATCGAAGAAACCGCCACCCGCACCAATTTGGAAGCTGCCGACGAAGTAGCGCGCCAAATGCGCTTGCGCGACCTGGGCGGCCTGATCGTGATCGACTTTATCGACATGGAAGAAAGTCGCAACCGCCGCGAAGTGGAAAGCCGCTTGCGTGATGCACTGCGCCAGGACCGTGCCCGCGTGCAGTTCGGCACCATCAGCAAATTCGGTCTGATGGAAATGAGCCGTCAACGTCTGCGCCCGGCGCTCAGCGAAGGCGCTTCTATTCCCTGCCCGCGTTGCGGTGGTTCCGGCCATATCCGCGACACCGAAAGCTCGGCACTTCAAATCCTGCGCATCATTCAAGAAGAGTCCTTGAAGGACAACACCGCCTCGGTGCTGTGCCAGGTGCCGGTGGACGTGGCTTCGTTCCTCTTGAACGAAAAGCGCACCGAAATCGCCAAGATCGAACTCAAGCAACGCATCAACGTGCTGATGGTTCCCAACAAGACGCTGGAAACCCCCAACTACAAGCTCGAGCGCCTGAAACACGACGACCCGCGTCTGGACCACATCGAAGCCAGCTACAAAATGGCCGACGACATGGAAGAGGCCACGGGCGTGACACGCCGCTCCCAAGAGCCCACCAACAAGCAAACGCCCGTCATCAAAGGCGTGCTGCCAGATGCACCCGCACCCGTGGCACCGGTCAAAGCGCCTGCGCCGCAAGCCGTACCGGCGGCTGCCAAAGCTGCGCCATCCGTAGCTGCCGCTCCAACGCCTGCATCCGGCGGGCTTATCGGTTGGATCAAGGGTCTGTTCTCTTCCCCCGCGCCAGCGGCCAAAGCGGCTCCCGCAGCCGTACCAGCAAAAACCGAGGAACGCCGTGACGGCCGAGGCAACCGCGAAGGCGGACGTGACGGCGGCCGTGGTGGTCGTGGCGGCGAAGGCCGCGGACCGCGCAGCGATGCCGCGCGTGGCGAAGGCCGTTCGGAAGGTCGTGGTGAACGCGCAGAGCGTGGCGGACGCGGCGGCCGTGGCCGCAACGGCGAACGCGGCGCACAACGCGAACGTTTCGAGCAGGACGGCAAACCTATGGGCGCCGAGCTCGATGCAGCCAATGTTTCCGTGGACGGCGAAGCACCACGCCAGGAACGCGCACCCCGCACCGAACGTGGCGAACGCGGCGGCCGTGGCCGTAGCGGCGAACGCAATGCGGAGCGCACTGAGTCCGGTGACGCTATTGCCCCGATGGGCGCAGACGGCCAAAGCGCTGAACGCGAACCACGTGAACCCCGCGAAGGTCGATCACGCGGTGGGCGCGGTCGCCGCAACGACCGTGGCCCCCGCAATGACGATGGCTCTGTTGACAGCAATAACAACCCTGAAGCGCAAGACACGACCGCCACCGTTGATGCCGAGGCGAGCGCGGGAAATGACAACCGCGAACCCGGCCAACGCCGCTCACGCGACCGCTATGGCCGCGACCGTGGCGAACGCGGCGGGCGCAATGACCGTGGGGATCGCAGCGATGCTTCCGGCCCATCAGCCAACGCACAAGCCGAAGGCGAGCCAGAAGTCGAACACGTGGTTCGCGCGTCCTACTTCACCCAGCCTGCTGCGGCGCCCGCACCGGTGCTTGCACAGGCGCCAGAGCCCGCGACACCTGAGACCGAAGCTTCTGTGACTGCTGTACCCGTGGCACCGGTTGCACCAGTCGTTGCGCCTGTCATGGCGCCGGCGCCAGTGGCAACTGCGGCACCGGCATCTGCCACCATGCCCAAGGTGAGCGGTTTTGCCCTGCCCTTGGACGAACTGCAAACCGTGGCCCAAAGCTCGGGCCTGCAGTGGGTGAACTCGGACCCCGCGCGCATTGCGGCGGTGCAGGCCGCTATTGCAGCTGAAGTGCCCGTAGTGCACCCCCCCCGTGAGCGTCCCGTGCCCGTGGCCATCGACCAAGGCCCCTTGGTCCTGGTGGAAACCAAGCGCGACTTGGCGCAATTGAAGCTGCCCATGGGTGAGTAAAGTCAGGAAGTGCGCCGCCTCGTGCGGTGCATGAATAAAAGGGCACTTCGGTGCCCTTTTTTTATTCTTTGCGTTGCACCACCGCGTCGAGCGCGCGTTGCGCATCGCGCTTGAGTTCCAAGTCGGTGGTCAAAGCCACCGCCTGACGGAACAGGTGTTGGGCCTTGCCCCACAGGCCCAGGCGCGCGCACATGACGCCGGCCAAGTACTGCAGCAAAGCGTCGCGCGGTGCAGCCATTTGGGCCGATTCGATGCGAGAAAGCCAGGCGGTGTCGGGCGTGCCGTCCTGCTGGCCAAAGCCCGACTCAATCGTTCGCACCAACTGGCGGCGCTGACTTTGCGTCAAGGCGTCCGGCTGGCGCACCATACGTTCCCACACGGGCTGCAGCCAGGTGCGCGATTGCGCCGCGTCCGCACCCAAGGCCAGCCAGTGGCGGGCGGCGGCCAGGGCCACATCCGACATGCCGCGTTCATGGGCATCCAGCAGGCCCCAGGCCTGTACCAGCTGGGAGGGGTCTTTGGCCGCAAACAGCAGTTCCATCGCCAGGGCGCGCGAAATGCTTTCACCGGTACCCTTCGCCATGGCCTTGTGCTTGACCAGCAAGCGCACCGTCTCCAGCGCCAGCGACGTCTTGCCCTGCAAGCGTGCCACCCTGAAACGCAAGCGCAGTGCCACCGTTCGTCGCGAGGCACCCTGGGGCAGACGGTCCAGCCATTGCATGGCGGCGTCGGCATCGTGATCGTCCAAGGCCCAACGCGCTGCTCGCAGATGAAACCCGTCCTGCGTGTCAGTCACCGCGGGGTCACCGAGGGCTTGGCTGGCTTGGTGGAAGTGGCTGTCCCTCACCGTGCGGTCTTGCAAGGCATGGGCGCTTTCTGCTGCAACCAGGTGGAGCATGGCCTGCAGACGCGCGTTGCGGCGCGCCGAGTCTTCTTCTGGGTCTGGTCCCACTTGCAGCGCCAGCGCGTGTTCGGCTGCTTTGCGTGAGCGCACAAATCGTCCTGCCACCAAATGCACCAAAGCGTCGACCAGGGAGGCATGAACCAAACGTTCGCGGTGCTGCGTACGCCAGCGACGGGCTTGTGCCGGAATGCTGGCGAACGCCGCAAACCCGCGCAGTGCCACATGCAACAACACGAAGGCACCGACCAGCGCCAGCAATGCCAAATTCAAAGAAAGATCAATACGGTAGGGTGGCCAAAACAGAGTCACGGTGCCAGGATTGCCTGCCGCAAATAAGGCGCTGGCTGCCGCCACACCAAACAGGGCCATGAGCCAAAAAACGACGCGCATGGTTCAGCGTCCCGCCGCGGCAGTGGACAAAGCCGCCAACGTTTCATCCAAACGGGGAAGTTCTAGCGTGCGCATACGCGTTTGCACTTGCTGCAACAAGGCAGCAGCCGTCTGCGTTTTGCGCGAATCTGGCGCAAAGTAGCGGCCCAGCACGGTTGAGGCAGTGGCCAGATCGGCGCGTGCTGGTTCGATTTGGCGGGCTAACAAGCCCAGGCGGGCATTCAGGATGCGCAATTTGAAGTTTTCGCGTAAGAAAAAGGCCTGCTCAGGCGACAGCAGTGCAGCTTCTGGTTCCGAGATTTTGCTGACCCGCACCAGATCTTTCACATCCGCCTGTACTTGCGCCCATATACGCAGCCACCACAGAGAGATTGCCTCCTGGGGTCTGCGTGCCAAGGTGTCTGGGGAACGGGCCACGCCCACGGCATTGGCGATAGGTAGGTCATCGGCCAGCAATGCCAGTTCATCGAGCTGCAACAAAAGCGTTGGCGTGTCCGACAGGGGCGTGGCCTGAATGCGGGCTACATCGCGGGCGATGGCGCGTTGCAAGGGGGCTAGCCGGGGTTGTGCGGTGCGGGCCAGCCGGGTGTCGGCAGACTTGAGTGCCGAGAGCATGGGTTCTACGCTACCGGTGAACTGCGCTTGTTGCTGCGCCAGGCGGATGGCCGAATCAATGTCGGCAACCAGGTTTTCGTCCCGCGAACGAGACAGGCTTTGAATCAACTCCTCCACCTGGGTGCGCTGCAAAGCCACCTCGGCGAGTTTGGCGTCACTCACTGCCAACTTGGCCGCAGTTTCTAGCGCCAGGTCTTGCGCTTGGCGGGCGCTGCTTTTGGCTTCCGAGGCCTGCCCCAAAGCGTCGCCACTTTGGCGAGCAAGCTGCTCCTGCATAGACGTCACTTTTTGCCACGACAGCACGCCCGTCAGCAACGCCAGGGATGCAACGAACGCAGTGCCGTAAACCAACCAAGTGTTTGACGATGGACGCTCGGGAGCAGCCGGGGTTGCAGGGCGGGTGTCGGGTGCTTCGGCGGAGGCGGTAGTCATGGCCCGGATTCTATAGACGCCACTATGTCTGCCAGCACAGGGCGCGTCTCTTGCACGCGGCCAAACCCCGCCTGGCGGGCTGAGAGGGCGATGCGGGGGTGGGTCGCCAAGGCTCGGGCCCGTTCCCAGTCTTGGTGCGGAGCAGACTGCAGTAAGTAGCCAAGACCCTCGGCGCTGCTGAAAATCCAGACCGATCCGTCGACCGCTGCTTGCGCGACCCATTCCAACTCCGCGGCACTCCAAACGGGTGCCCTGCGCTCATAGGCCGCGACAAGGTCCACCGTGCCCCCCGCCGCCTCTATTTGCTGCACCAACCAATCCCGGCCTGTGCCTGATGTTGAAGGCGTGGCCTGCGCCCCAATTGCTGCACTGCCCCGAATGATCAGCACCCGCGTTCCGGGCACCACTTGGCTGCGCACCACGCTCCACAACGCCTCGGAGTCGAACTGCGTGGACTCTACGGCCGGTGCATCAATACAGTCTGCCGCCACCCCGCAGGTCTTCAGCGCGCTTCGACTGCCCGGGCCCGTCACCCACGCCCGCAGCGGCGCACCCCAAGAATGGATGGTCCCGGGGGGTTGCTGCGCAAAAAAATGGCGCACTGCGTTACCGCTGACAAACATGATGGCGTCGTACTGGTTGAGCTGCGCCCATGCCTGGGCCAATGGCACGCCGTCTGCCACCGGGCCGATGCGGATGAGAGGCAGAGACACTGCGTCCACCCCTGATGCACGCAGATCCGCAACCCAAGCCTGCGCCTCTTTGGCCGGCCGGGTCACGATGGCGCGGGGCACGGCCGGCAAATCGATTTGTCTCAGGCGCTTTAAGCGGCCACGGCGGCTTGCAGCTCTTGTGCTACCCGCTCACCCAAATGCACTGCGGCAGCGACATCAACCACGGTCGCTTGGCCGCTGACGTGGACCAAAGGGTTCACACCCTCGGGGTCGCCCCAGGCGGCGTGCAGCTGCAACACATCGCCGACAAACGTCGCATGCGCGGCCAAAGGCATGGAGCAACTGCCGCCCATGACGCGACTCACCGCGCGCTCCGCCGATACTGCCAGCAAGGTCGGCAGGTGCACCAAGGGGGCCAGCACCTGGGCCACGTCGCTGCGACCCTCAGGGATTTCAATGCCCAGCGCGCCCTGCCCAGCAGCAGGCAGCATGACCGTGGGTTCGAACACCTGTGCGATACGGGATTCCAACTCCAAACGCTTCAGGCCTGCGGCCGCGAGAACGATG
>CAIYRQ010000076.1 GCA_903928635.1 uncultured beta proteobacterium
CAGCTTCCCGCGCGGAATCACCGCCGTGGTGATGGTGGCGCGCACTGGAGGCTCGCCGCCGGCCAGGGGCTTGGGCGGTGACGTATCCTTCTTGGGCTTCTTCGCTTCTTTATTGGTTTTTTGCTGACCTTTTGCCATGACATTCTCCTTATCTATGTGGATGCGATGCGCTTGCAGTTTAACTGCAGGCCGGAGGTCTTTATGCCGCCCTTGATCACGATTGACGAGTCGCAGGTCCAGATCAGCGCCATTCGTGCGCAGGGTGCGGGCGGGCAAAATGTGAACAAGGTCTCCACCGCCATTCACCTTCGCTTTGACGTGGCCGCGTCAAGTCTGCCGGAAGATGTCAAAGCCCGTCTGCTGGCGTTGTCAGACAGCCGCCTAACCGGCGAGGGTGTGTTGGTTCTGAAAGCGCAGCGCCACCGGACGCAAGAGCAGAACCGCCTCGACGCCTTTGCCCGTTTGCATGAATGGGTAAACAGCGCGGCGAACCCGCCTAAGCCACGCCGCGCCACCAAGCCCACCTACGGTTCCCAGCAACGCCGCCTGGAATCTAAAAGCCAGCGCTCCAACACCAAGCAGTTGCGAGCCAAACCGCTGGACTGAGCTGCGTACTTACAATGGCTCCTTACGCCCTAACTTGAGGCGTGACCCTCAACCCACCGACCCGACCGCGCCCATGCCCCAAAAATCTGACGCCAAAGCCACCGACAAGCCTGAAGCAGGTGCCGATCTGCCGGACCGGGTCATCAAGAAATACCCCAACCGGCGTCTCTACGACACCCACACTTCGACCTACATCACCCTGGCAGAGATCAAACAGCTCGTGATGCAGCATGAGGCATTTGCCGTGGTAGACGCCAAAACGTCTGAGAACCTGACTCGCAGCATCCTGCTACAAATCATTTTGGAAGAAGAAGCCGGCGGCTCGCCCATGTTCACTGTGCCGGTGCTGTCCAACATCATCCGTTTTTATGGCCACGCTATGCAGGGAATGATGGGCGGCTACATTGAGAAAAACATGCAAACCTTGATGGAAATGCAAGTACCCCTCGTGCCTAACGTCTTGGGCACCAATGTGCTGACGCAAATGCAAGAACAAATGCAGAAGCAAACCGAGCAGTTTTTGAACACGCTGGGCAGTTTTGGCGTTAAGCGATAACGATGAGCGACGCCCTTTCCCCCACCCTGTCCGCCGCACCCAAAGTTGGATTTGTCAGCCTGGGTTGCCCGAAAGCCTTGACCGATTCCGAGTTGATCCTGACCCAGCTCAGCGCCGAGGGTTACCAAACATGCAAAACCTTCCAAGGTGCCGATCTGGTGATCGTCAACACCTGCGGTTTTATTGACGACGCGGTCAAAGAGAGCCTGGACACGATTGGCGAGGCCTTGGCCGAGAACGGCCGGGTCATCGTCACCGGCTGTCTGGGCGCAAAGTCGGATGCGCAAGGCAACAACATGGTCCGCCAAATGCACCCCAAGGTGCTGGCCGTGACTGGACCGCACGCTACGCAAGAAGTCATGGACGCGGTGCACCTGAACTTGCCCAAACCCCACGACCCGTTTATCGATTTGGTTCCGCAGTCGTTTGGGGTTGCAGGCCTCAAGCTCACACCACGCCACTACGCCTACCTCAAGATCAGCGAAGGCTGTAACCACCGCTGCACCTTTTGCATCATCCCGTCCATGCGTGGCGACCTGGTGTCGCGCCCGATTGGCGATGTACTGAACGAAGCGCGTGCGCTGTTTGAAGGCGGCGTGAAAGAGCTATTGGTCATCAGCCAAGACACCTCGGCCTATGGCGTGGATGTGAAATACCGCACCGGCTTTTGGGATGGCAAACCGGTCAAAACCCGCATGGTGGATTTGGTCGCCGCCTTGGGTGAAATTGCTGCGCCTTATGGCGCTTGGGTACGGCTCCACTATGTCTACCCCTACCCCAGTGTGGATGAGATTGTGCCGCTCATGGCGGCAGGCAAGGTCTTGCCTTATCTCGACATTCCGCTGCAACACAGCCACCCCGACGTGCTCAAGCGCATGAAGCGCCCGGCCAGCGGCGAGAAAAACCTGGAGCGCATTGCCGCCTGGCGCGCCGCCTGCCCTGAGCTGGTGGTGCGCAGCACTTTTATTGCAGGCTTTCCGGGAGAGACAGAAGCCGAGTTTGAACATCTGTTGGACTTTGTGCGCGAGGCGCAAATCGACCGCGCAGGCTGCTTTGCCTATAGCGCGGTGGACGGTGCGACCGCCAACGACCTGCCCGGCATGCTGCCGATTGAACTGCGCGAAGAGCGCCGCTCCCGCTTTATGGCGGTGGCCGAAGAAGTCTCAGCTGAGCGCTTGCGTCGCCGCGTGGGTGCCACCATGCAAGTGCTGGTGGACTCAGCCCCTTCGCTGGGCAAAAAAGGCGCTCTGGGCCGCAGCTATGCCGACGCGCCTGAAATTGACGGTGTCGTGCGTTTGCTGCCGCCGGAGAAAATCAGCAAAACCCTCAAGGTCGGTGAGTTCACCCGCGCCCGCATCGTCGGCACCGAGGGACATGACCTGGTGGGCGTTCCGATCTAGGCCGCAGCACACTGCCATTTGCTTGGCCGATTGACGCGGATCAAGCAAGCCTCAGATTCATGTCGGCAATGCGAACCAGTCGCATTGCGCGCGGTACCGCTGCCATAAGCTTCCAATCCGTAGGGCCCTTCGGGCCGTCTCTATGGAACAAGATGGAACACTGTGTTGTGGATCAAAGCGGGAGGGTGGCCCAGCTACTCACCTTGTGTAAATCGTCTGGCCTGCGTCCCTGGACCTTGCGGGGCAAGACCCTGTTGCCGGTGGTGCAAGGCGGCATGGGCGTTGGCGTATCAGCGGGCGGCTTGGCGGGCAGCGTGGCGCGTCAAGGGGGCTTGGGAACTATTTCGTCGGTGGACCTGCGCCGATTGCACCCCGACCTGATGGCACAGACCGGGCATTTGGACAAAGAACCCGATGCGCGCGACATCATTGAATCCGCCAATCTCGTTGCACTGGACCGCGAAATCCGCCGCGCACGCACCCTGTCGCAAGGCCAAGGGCTGATTGCCGTCAACGTCATGAAGGCGCTGAGCCAATATGCCGGCTATGTGCGCCAGTCTTTAGTCAGCGGTGCAGATGCTTTGGTCGTCGGCGCAGGCCTGCCTCTGGACTTGCCTGAGCTGGCGCGCGACTTCCCCCATACGGCATTGATTCCCATCCTGTCGGACGCACGCGGCGTGCAACTCGTGGTGCGCAAATGGGAAAAACGCGGACGCCTGCCGGACGCAGTCGTCATTGAGCATCCGCGTCTGGCCGGCGGCCATTTGGGTGCCTCCAACGTGGGCGACCTGGCGGATCCCCGCTTCGACTTTGAGCGCGTGATTCCCGCCGTATTGGAGTTTTTCAAGACGGCGGGTATTGAAGGAAAAATTCCTTTGATCGTGGCCGGCGGCATCTCTTGCCAGGCCGACATTGTCCGCTTGCAGGCGCTGGGTGCATCGGCGGTGCAATTGGGCACGGCCTTTGCGGTGACCCAGGAGTGCGACGCGGCACCCGCATTCAAGCAGGTACTGGCCCAGGCCAAACCGCAGGATATGGTGGAATTTGTCAGTGTCTCGGGGCTGCCCGCCCGTGCGGTGCGCACGCCTTGGCTGACCAAGTACTTGCGCATTGAGCCCAAGCTCAAGGCCGCGGCCCACCAGAAGCAAAAGTGCAATATGTCGTTTGACTGTCTAGCGCACTGCGGCCTGCGCGACGGCGATGCCAGCATCGGACAATTTTGCATTGACCAGCAACTGGGACACGCCATGGATGGCGATGTGCAAAAGGGCCTCTTCTTCCGCGGCGCAGGCACCCTGCCCTTTGGCGACAAGATTCGAACGGTGGCCGAGCTGATGGAGTTTTTGATCGCAGACCGAGTGCCGCACGACTTGAACGTTCAAGCGCAAGAGGTCGCCGTATGAACGCGTCCCACGCCGGACAGATCGCACCCGAATTGCCGGTGCAAACCATTTGCGAGGACGTGCTGCGGGAGAAATACCTTAAACCCGGTGAAACCTGCGCCGACGATGTGCTGCGGCGTGTGGCAAAGGCCTTGGCCTCGGTGGAGGCGCCCGCCTTGCAAGCCAAGTACGAGGCCTTGTTTTTGCACAACCTGTGCGATGGCGCCATTGGCGCCGGACGCATCATGAGCGCGGCGGGCACCTCCATCCAAGCCACACTCATCAACTGTTTTGTGCAACCGGTGGGAGATTGCATTCAGGGCGAGGACGACGAAGGCTACCCCGGCATCTACGAAGCGCTGCGCGAAGCCGCCGAGACCATGCGCCGCGGCGGTGGCGTGGGCTACGACTTCTCGCGCATACGTCCGCGGGGAGCGGCTGTCAAAGGCACCGCGTCCATGGCGTCGGGGCCCTGCAGTTACATCAATGTGTTTGACCAATCGTGCGCGACGGTCGAGAGCGCGGGTGCACGCCGGGGCGCCCAAATGGGCGTGCTGCGCATTGACCACCCCGATATTTTTGAATTCATCGGCGCCAAGCGCACGCCGGGACGTTGGAACAATTTCAATGTCTCGGTGGGGGTGCCCGACGCTTTCATGCATGCGCTCACCCACCAGCAAACCTGGCAGCTGGTGCACCGGGCCCGCCCGGGAAGCGATGGCGCAGGCAACGAGCCACGGCAGCGTGAAGACGGCCTGTGGATTTACCAGGAAATGCCAGCCCAGGACGTGTGGGACGCAATCATGCAATCGGCCTATGACTTCGCCGAGCCGGGCATTTTGTTTCTGGACCGCATTGCCCAGGACAACAACCTGCGTGCGATTGAAACCATTGCCGCGACCAATCCCTGCGGCGAACAGCCCTTGCCGCCCTATGGCTGCTGCGACTTAGGGCCGGTGATCCTGCCACGCTTTGTCCGCCATCCTTTCGGCGCCGGAGGCACTGCGAGTTTTGACTTCGAGCGTTTCGAGCATGCGGTGACGCTTCAAGTACGGGCGCTGGACAACGTCCTGGACCTGACCTACTGGCCACTGCCTCAACAGCAAGCCGAAGCGGCCGCCAAGCGCCGCATTGGCGTGGGCTTTACCGGACTGGGCAATGCACTCACCATGCTGGGCCTGCGCTATGACGGCGCACCCGGCCGGGACATGGCCGCACTCATTGCTCGCCACATGCGCGACGCCGCCTACCGCGCCTCGGTCGCTTTGGCGCAGGAAAAAGGTGCTTTTCCGGCCTTTGACGCCAGCACCTACTTGCAAGAAGACAACTTTGCCGGGCGTCTGCCGGACGCTATCAAAGCGGCCATCCGCAGTCACGGCATCCGCAACAGCCATTTGCTCTCGATTGCGCCAACGGGCACGGTCAGCCTCGCCTTTGCAGACAATGCTTCCAACGGTATCGAGCCTGCGTTTTCGTGGATGTACCGGCGCAAAAAGCGCCAGGCCGACGGCAGTACGCTGGAGTACGCCGTCGAGGATCACGCGTGGCGGCTGTTCAAGCACCTGGGGGGTGACGTCGACACCTTGCCCGAGAGCTTTGTCTGCGCACTGGACATGCCCGCCGAAGCACACATCGCCATGATGAAGGCAGTGCAACCGCTGGTGGACACGGCCATCTCCAAGACCGTCAATGTGCCCGCCGACTACCCGTTTGACGCCTTCAAGCACCTCTACCTGCAAGCCTGGCAAGCGCACCTCAAGGGTCTGGCCACCTACCGGCCCAACAGCATATTGGGCTCGGTGTTGGACGCAGGTCCTGCCACCACTGCAACGGCTCCCGTCGCTGCAAGCACAGGCGGCATCGACCCCCTGCGCAGCGTTATTGAAAGTCGCCCCAAAGGCGCTTTGTCGGCTGTGGCTGAAAAAGTGGAGTACTGGACGCAGGAAGGGCACAAGACCTTGTACCTTGTTGTCTCCTTTCTGCCCGTGCCCCACCCCAGCGGCGTAGGCACGGTAGAGCGAGCCATTGAATTTTTCATGCCAGTGGGACAAAGCGGCGAGTCGCAGCAGTGGATGACCTCCAGCATGCGCCTGCTTTCGCTGGCGGCGCGCGGAGGCTTTTTGGAGCGTGCATTGGCCGATATGCGCAAGGTCGCCTGGGACCGCGGCCCGGTGCGCCTGGGCAGCTTCACCCGCAGCGACGGCGCCCAGTTGCCGCTGTGGCACGACTCCGAAGTGGCTGCCATCGGCTACGCCATTCAAAACATCATGGCGCAGCGCAATGAGGGCGCAGCCAAAGCGGTTGACGCGGCACCTGCCGGCAGCCATGCCTCGCCCACCATGGCGGGCAAGAAATGCCAGGAATGCGGCGCTCACGCCGTCATCCGCAAAGACGGGTGCGACTACTGCACCCAATGCGGCTTTTTGGGGAGTTGCGGATAAACCATGACACACGCCAGCCTGCGAATCATTCACGACGAACACGCGGCACTCACCGCCATGCTGCGCTCCATGGGTCTGTTGGTGCAACGCGGCCCCCAAGACCGACCCGAGCAGTTTTTTGACGTCATGCGTGCCATGTTGTTTTACATGGACGAGTTCCCGGAGCGACTGCACCACACCAAAGAGACAAAACTGCTGTTCCCTCCCGTGGCCGAGCGGTCTGCCGCGACCCGCGAGGCCATCGCCCAGCTCACGCACGAGCACGACATTGGCGAGGCACTGGTGCGAGAGCTCCAGCATCTTTTGCTGGGGTGGGAGTTGCTGGGCGACTCCCGGCGCGCTGTTTTCGAGGCTGCTCTCAAAGGCTATGTGGACTTTTATATGAGCCACATCCGCCTGGAAGAAACGGTGGTCATCCCCGAAGCGCAAAAGGTGTTGGAGCCTGAGGACTGGCATTTGCTGGACAAAGCGTTTATTGACCAAAGCAACCCGCTGACAGGCAAATATCCGCGAGAGCCGCTGTACGACCGGTTATTCACCCGCATCGCCATGCACACGCCCGCGCCCATCGGTCTGGGTGATTGACTAAGATCGACCTATGCATACCTTACGCTCACTTATCGCCGGAGCCATGGCCTGTTGCCTCATCAGCGCCCACGCTGCGGATGGCGCTCTGACCATTGCGCCGCACCAGCTGCCGCAGCCCTTGCTGGAGCAATACGCTAAAAACAAGCCCGATCTGGGCAAAAACGGGCATTGCGCCGCGGCCTTTGACAGCCGCACCGACGGCCTGAAGATGGCGTTTAGCTGTTCAATTTATGTGCGCCTTTCGGCGCAAGGCGAGCGCCTGGCCGTTTCCTTGTGCAATGAGCGGGCAAAACTCTTGAAGGTCAAGGCACCCTGCGCCTTGATCGTCGAAGACTAGATCACGCTTTTTGGTCAAGGCCCTAGGGGCTTGGCAAGCTTGGGGTGGGCCGCATAATTCGGGCTATGAATTTCCCCAGCCCGAATCCTGAGTCTCACTCCCCTCAATTCCACTATGCGCTGCCAGACAGCGGCGTTGCACGCTTGTCGCACTGGGGTGTGATCGAGGCCACGGGCGAAGACAGCATCAAGTTTCTTAACAGCCAGCTTAGCAATGACCTGAGCCAACTCTCCGCCACCCAGGCCCGGCTGGCGGCGTTTTGTTCGGCCAAGGGGCGGATGCAGGCCAGCTTTGTGGCCGTGCAGCATGGAAACGGCGCAGTGTTACTGCTTTGCAGCCAGGACCTTTTGGCCGCCACACTCAAGCGCCTGTCCATGTTCGTGATGCGGGCCAAGACCAAGCTGCGTGATGCGACGCAGGACTACGCTGTGTACGGATTGCTCGGTGACAGCACCCTCCCGACGGGCGACCCCGCGCAGGTGCCGTGGGGCGCACACGCAGAGGCCGGGGCTGCCATGGTTCAGCTCTACCCCGCGCAAGGCCTGCCGCGCCAGCTCTGGGTGGTAGACGCAAACGCCTCCGCACCGGCAGGCCCGGCATTGGCCTTGTCCGACTGGCAATCTGCTGAAGTGCTCAGTGGCGTGGCAACGGTGAGCGCAGCGGTGGTGGAGGCCTTCGTGCCCCAAATGCTCAACTACGAGTCGGTGGGTGGCGTGAGCTTTAAGAAAGGCTGCTACCCCGGCCAGGAGGTGGTGGCCCGCAGTCAGTTTCGCGGCACCTTGAAACGACGCGCCTACGTGGTAAGCCTGTCAGTCGCTGTGGGGATGGCCGAGCCTGTCGCGGGTCAAGAACTGTTTTCCAGCCAAGACCCCAGTCAGCCCTGTGGCATGGTGGTTCAGGCGGCTAAGACTTCACAAGGCGACAGCTTTGCCATTGTCTCCATGCAAACCAGTGCGGCTGAGAGCGGTACGCTGCACCTCGGTGGCCCCGACGGCAGCACTCTGCGCCTGATGCCCTTGCCCTACGCCTTGCTGGAAGATATTTAAGCACTTGTCGAGCTGAGGGCGGCAAGCGCCGCCTTGCCCCAGCCCGCGCCTTGCAGCGATGGCAGAACCGCCACGGCGTCGGCGGCAAGCGACCCCGGCAAGCATCGCGCCGTGGCGACGGGTGCACCCAAAGCATTGCGCAGCACGCAATGGTGCGCAGCGGCATCGTGCGCTTCCATCGCGCTTAAAGCCAATACACCGCTCTGCATCGCGCTCCAGTCGCCCACTTGCGTAGTGACCACGTCTGCACCCTGCTCATAGCCCAACATGGTGTGGCGCAAAGCGTCAGGCACGGTCAGAGCGCGCCGGGAAACCGGGTCGGCAAACACGTAAATCAGCTCCGCGCTGACCAACAACTCCTCGCCCCGAAAAATGCCGCTCACAAATTGCAAGGACGAGTTGCCGATGCGCGCACAGCGCAGGCCCACGGTCAACTGGTCGTCGTAAAAAGCCGAGGCATGAAACTCCAGGGTGGACTTTTTGACAAACAACTCGCCACCCAGCGCAGCCAGGGTGTGCTCGTAAGGCAGCGCAAGCGCGCGCCAATAGTCCGCAATCGCCGTGTCCACGTACATCAGGTAGTGGGGGTTGAACACGACTTTTTGCAAATCCACTTCCGCCCATCGCACCCGCAAGCGGTGGTGCAGGCGGAAATCTGCGGGTGTTGGCAATCCATCAGCCATGGTGAAACGCCTTCTTCAATGCCTGCGCGGCGTCAGCATGGGCCTGCAGGGCTTCGGGAATCGCGCGGCCCATTTTGATGAATTCATGCACCACGCCACGGTAAATCTCTAAATCAACCGCCACGCCACTGAGCCGCAGACGGTCGGCGTACTGCACGCCCTCATCCACCAGTGGATCGCATTCGGCCAAACCGAACCAGGCCGACGCGACCCCGGCCAAGTCCACGGGTTCGCCTTTTTCTCCCGCTCCGTCCAAAGGTGCAAAACGCCAGTCGTCCCGGTCGGCTGCGTCCCGCAGATAGTTCTCGAAAAAATACT
Source organism: uncultured beta proteobacterium (assembly GCA_903928635.1). Lineage (GTDB taxonomy): Bacteria > Pseudomonadota > Gammaproteobacteria > Burkholderiales > Burkholderiaceae_C > Allorhodoferax. The sequence goes on from CAIYRQ010000076.1 coordinate 9,358, forward strand.
GAATATGGGCATCTTCGAGCACAAAGCCTTTGGCAAACCGGCGGTGCGACTCGGTATCCTGACGCCCACAGGTGCCTGGGTAAAACAGCAGTTGCAAGGCCAAGGGCAGGCCGGCATCGCGCGCTGCAATGGCACAGGCTGCTGCCAAGGTGCCACCCGCGCTGTCGCCGCCCACGGCCAGCCGGCGGGTGTCGAGCCCCAGCGGCCCGCCCTGGCTCACCAGCCAGTTCAACGCGTCCCATGCGTCCTCAAACGCGGTCGGGAACTTGTGCTCTGGCGCGAGGCGATAGTCCACCGACACCACCGCGCAACCGGCAAGATGGCTCAAGCGGCGGCACAACACATCGTGGGTCTGCACACTGCCGATGGTGAAGCCACCACCGTGGAAGTACATGAGCACGGGCAAGCGTTCGGCGGTTGGCGCATACAGGCGCGCCAGCAGCTGGGTGCCGTCACGGGTGGTCACCTGGTGGTCCTCTACACGTTCCAATGGCTGGGCAGGCATGTCCAGCACGCCCGCACCCGTGGCGTAGGCAGCCCGCGCCTGGGTGGGCGACAAGGCATGCATGGGCACATGGCCTGCACGAGCAATGCGTTCCAACACGCCGCGCATGGCGGGAGTTAGCAAATGGGCGGGAGCGCTGTGGTGGCGAGGGGGCATGGCAGTCAGTGTTTTGTCAATGAACTCAGGCGACCGAGCGCGTCGTGCGCCTGCCGACGCCGAGGGCTGCGCCTACGCTCAGCAGCAGCAGGGCTGCCGCGCCCAGGAGCGTCGCGCTGTACCAACCGCGGTCC
>CAIYRQ010000077.1 GCA_903928635.1 uncultured beta proteobacterium
CCCTGGCGCCAATATGACGCAAGGCCCGTCCTATCTGGGAACGGATCGCTTGATCATCATTGCGCTGGATGCAGGCCATGGCGGCGAGGACCCGGGCGCCGTGGGACCGGGGGGGACATTGGAAAAAGACGTGGTGCTCAAACTTGCGCACTTGATGCGTGAGCGGATCAATGCCAGCACCATCAACGGGACGCCAATGCGGGCCTATTTGACGCGTGACGCCGACTACTTTGTGCCGCTGCACGTGCGGGTGCAAAAGGCACGCCGCGTCCAGGCTGATTTGTTTGTCAGCCTGCATGCCGATGCGTTTTTCACGCCGGAGCCGCAAGGCGCCAGTGTCTTTGCGCTCAGCCAAGGCGGTGCTTCCAGCAGTGCGGCGCGCTGGATGGCTGCCAAAGAAAACAAGGCGGATTTGATTGGTGGCCTGAACATCAAAGCCAAGGGTCTGGAAGTGCAAAGCGCGCTGTTGGACATGAGCACCACAGCGCAAATTGTGGACAGCCTCAAGCTCGGCAACACGCTGCTGGGTGAAGTCGGACGCGTGGGGAAACTGCACAAAGGTCAGGTGGAACAGGCCGCGTTCGCGGTGCTTAAGGCACCGGACATACCGAGCGTGCTGGTGGAGGCCGCGTTCATCAGCAACCCCGCCGAGGAGCGCAAGCTCAACAGCGAGGAATTTCAGAATCAGTTTGCCGACGCCTTGATGCGCGGCTTGTTGGGCTACTTTGCAAAAAACCCGCCGCTTTCTCGCAGCCGAAACATGGGTTAACCCAAAGCCTTGCCGTGGTTCAGCGCTACGGCCTCCAACACCAGCGCACGAAGCGCCAGGGAATCCAGCTCGGCGCCCTCGGCAATGTCAATGGCGCGGCGCACATTGCCCTCCAAGCTGGAGTTAAACAGTTTGTCAGGATCCGCCAAGGACGCGCCTTTGGCAAAGGTGAGTTTGACGACCTTTTTGTAAGTCTCGCCCGTGCAAATCACGCCTTGGCTGGACCACACCGGCACATTCCACTTCCACTCTTCGACGATGGAAGGGTGCGCCTTCCTGATCACACTGCGGAGGTGCGAAAGTGCCTCGCCGCGCCAGTCGGCCAATTCCAGAATCCGCGCATCAATCAGGTGTGCGGGCGACTTTCCGATGTCGGATGGCGGCGTGGACTTCGGAAAGCTCTTGGTCGGTTTCGCTGGCATTCGCATTCCTATTGAGGGGTCTTACTCCGGGCGCGCCAGGCACCCCCAGCCACAATCAAACCGGGAACCAAAATCATGGCCCAAATGATTTTGTCCAGGTGCTGCTTGACCCACGCGATATTGCCAACAAAGTAGCCCATAGTGACGATGCCGCCGACCCACAAGGCAGCGCCGGTCACGTCATAGAAGCTGAATTTGGCACGGCTCATGCGCGCCACGCCGGCCACAAAGGGCGCGAAGGTGCGCAAGAAGGGCATGAACCGTGCCGCGATGATGGTGATGCCGCCATAGCGCTCATAAAACGCATGGGCTTGGTCAAACGCCGCCTTGTTAAACCAGCGGGAGTTTTCCCACTGAAAAACCCGCTCCCCAACAGCCTTGCCCACGGTGTAATTGCTTTGGTTGCCCAACACGGCGGCCGCAAACAACAAGCCCACCGACAGCGGATAGTTCATCAGCCCCACCCCGCACATGGCACCCACCACAAACAGCAAAGAGTCACCTGGCAAAAACGGCATGACCACCACGCCGGTTTCCACAAAAATCACAACGAACAGCAATGCGTAGACCCCCACACCGTATTGAGTGACAAAGGCTTCCAGGTACTTGTCGACATGCAGCACAAAGTCGAGCAAGGAGGCAAAGATTTCCATGGGGGGTGCGCTTTATTCAAAGGGGAGTGGGATTCAATAGCGCTGCATTTTGCAGCTGCTGCTCTGTTCGGCGGCCTGGGCACTCAAGGTTTTCACGACTTTAAAGCCGTAGCCCGAGCCTTCGACGTCAAAGGGGACGCCTGAGGTGCCTTGGCGCTCCATGACGCCCACCACCAGGGGCTGCTGAAACTGGTGATCGAGTGCACGCATGACTCCGACCTGGCCGGCCAAGGTCACCTGGGCCTGCTCCAAGGCTTTGGCAACCGCTACCATGTCCATGGCCGCGCCCGGTTTGGCACTGCGCCCTGCGGTGTCGATGGCCTGTGCCAAAGCTTCGACCAGCAGCTGCATGCGCAGGTGCACATAGTCGTCTTCAGGCTGCGGAAAGCGCACACGAAAGGATTTGTAAAACGCCTCCGACGCCTTGGCTTGTACATTGGGCAACCAGTCGGCAACGGCCAGCACACGGCCCACACCTGCCTCACCAATGGCTGCAGGTGCGCCCAGGGCGTTGCCGTAAAAGGTGTAAAACTTCCCGTCAAAGCCAGCCTCTTTGGCCGCTTTGACCAGCAGCGTCAGGTCGGCGCTGAAGTTTCCGGTGATCACCGCCTGCGCGCCGCTGGCTTTGATCTTGGCAATATAGGGCGCAAAGTCTTTGATGCGCAGCATGGGGTGCAGCTCTTCCCCGGCGATGCGGATGTCGGGGCGCTGCACGGCGAGCTGGCGCTTGGCCTCGCGCAGCACGCTTTGCCCGAAGCTGTAGTCCTGCCCGATCAGATACACGCTTTTGAGGCCTTGGTCCTCCCTCAGCACCTGCATCAGTGCGGCCATGCGCATGTCGGCATGGGCATCAAAACGGAAATGCCAGAAGCTGCATTTTTCATTGGTTAACGCGGGGTCGACCGCCGAGTAATTCAGAAACAAAACGCGTCGGTCAGGGTCGCGCTCGTTGTGCTTGTTGATTGCGTCGATCAGTGCCGCCGCTGTCGCCGA
>CAIYRQ010000078.1 GCA_903928635.1 uncultured beta proteobacterium
ACGGCCTTGGATCAGAAGAGTCAGCGCGTTCAGGGCTACATGATGCCTTTGGACCCCGGCGAGAAACAAAAGCACTTTTTGTTGAGCTCAGTTCCCTTGACTTGTGCTTTTTGCGTCCCTGGCGGCCCCGAGAGCATGGTGGAAGTCAAGACCAAATCACCGGTGAAGTATTCCATGGAGGTGGTGGTGGTTGAGGGGCAATTCGCCGTTTTGAAGAACGACCCCTACGGCCTGTACTACCGAATGACTGACGCTGTTACCGTCAAGTAATCCTAAATCCGGCAATTACCCCGCCGCCATGATCCGGTCTGGAGGTAGCCACGGCGGCAGCGGACGGGTGATTTTCGCTACCACATAGTCTAGGAACGCCTTCCATCGATCTGACTGCGGCAACTGCTCCGCAATGGCCCGTACATGGCTGAGGGCCTCACGGACATTGGCGATGAGCTCCATCAGCTTGTCCTTGGCGGCGTGCATTGGCGTGAGATACTGCGTGGTTTGTCCGGCGTGCTTGACCGCTCGCCCGACACCGGCGAGCAATAGTGCTCTGCTGGTGATGGCCTCCATGCGTGCCCCCGGCTTTGCCGCTCGGCAATACCATGACCACCAGTTGTACACGAGCGCTACAGCGCGAGCACTGGTCTGGCAGCGCTCGATGTCCTGGGTCGTGAAGCCACCCCATCCCCACTGATTTTTCAGTTCGTCAATTCCGTTCTCACAGTCGGCCCGGTCCCGATAAAGTTGACCGAAAGCGTCCAGCGCGTAGGCACTGTTTGTCACCAGCACCGCATACTCCCAGGCCTGCACATCGTTGTCCGGCATCAGTAACTCGATCTGCTCGCCCGCCTCGTTCTTGGCTTTTCGGCTCAGTGCCAGGTTTTGACGGCGCGACGCAAGACAACGACGCGACGCGACTTGTCCCAACCAGAGAGTTTGAGGGTGTCTTCGACTGCGCTCCAGCCTTGCTCGCTGGGCCCTGGTTGTTGATTGGCTTTGAAAACTGGGCCAGTTTGTCTGGCTAATCAACAGACAGCGTTGTGTGATTGACCAGCATCTCGGTAAATGCTGAGAACGCACGATTCATAATTTCACTTTTGTAAGGATAAATTTCGGGCGCATCAGTGTCGTGAATCCATGCCCCGTTATCCGCTTCGAAAAGCACAAGTCGCCCCCCTCTGGAAATAGAGCAGTCAAGCACGACGTAGTCCAAATCAATTTTGTGGGCAACCCGAATTAGACAGTCGCCGTACTGAGCCAAGAAGATCGTATCGAATTCACGCATGAATTGCTCCTCTTCTTGCCGCTTTTCAAGACTGAGTTCCATGTGTGCGGCGATGTAATGCACCACCCAGTCCTCTGAAATTGCCAAGTGGCAGACATACGGCTTCTTATCAATTAGTGCAATTCGGAATTTTCTGAACAGTTCATCGTCCTTGGAGCAATCAATGTATTCGGACACGTAATAGGAGTTTGAATGATTCCTTGAAAGGTAGTCGTCCAACTCTAAATTACTTTGAATTCGCTCGAAATCTTGTCCCGAATGCGTGTCAATTGGACGGATAAGGAAGGGGGGCAGCATGGTAGCCAAGGCCTGCCGCGTAGCTCTCTGAGTGCGAGGAACGATCAAGTCAGGATCGTCTTTCAACAACTCGTAGAGACGGTCTCTTGCGCACAGCATGACGCCTTTTGCATTGTTCAGAAACGGGCGTGGCCACTGAATTCTTTGCTTTTCAATGCACTCATGGATGGCGATGTGGGTGCTGGCCTCGCCGAATCCAAGAATTGCGATATCGTGATCCGGAACTGAGTCCCAGGATTGATGCTCATCCACCACATAAAAGTAGTCGAGTTGTACGTTTTGATTGAACACCACGAAATCCAAGGGAGCGTTATGTCCCATGGTCCCAGGGCCGGCAATCACAAGAACTCGGATTGTTGGCTGCGGAGGGCTTAGAAAGCGAAATACATTGCGATGCAGAAACGCTTGGTTTTGCATTTCCCGCGCAAACTCATCCATTTTAAAGTTCTGAAAAACGATGAACAACTTCATGAATTTATTGCCGAGATCGTTTTCCTCGGCAACATCGTTCAGCAAGAGTGGCAAGTCTTCGACGGAATATTCCAACAGCCCTCGCGCTGAAAGGATGGGAGCCAATTGAAGGTCGATGAGCCGCATACCTTTGACATCTTAAGGGGATAACCGTGGACGTCACCCGTCTAAATAGACAACTTCCGATATCAACATTTGGACTAAGTGTCAGCCAAAAGCCACTTTGCGCTTCCCGTTAGCCGTCCTTCGCGCAGGCCTGCTCATAGGCTGCCCCATTTTTCGCAGCCACCTTGCAAACGCATAGCCGATACCTAGAGAGTGGGCGTTACCGAAATCAAAAAGCGTCAACTCAGAATTAGGTGATTTACAGAGGCTTAACGATTACTTCACAGCGTGTGTGTCTTCATGATCCATCATGATCCCACACAAACTTTTTGGACAGAGATCATGAAGAAGCTAGTTCTGATTCCACTATTGACGATTGCCAGCTGTGCAGCATTTTCGCAAGATGTCGGCAAAGTGATTTCAGCGACCCCGATCATCCAGCAGGTGGCTGTACCTCGCCAGGTTTGCAGTACCCAGCAGGTCGCAGTGCAGCAGCAGAAGTCCGGGGCCGGTGCCGTTATGGGGGCCTTGGCCGGAGGCGCCGTGGGTAATGCAGTCGGCGGTCGAGGTGCGGGCAATGCCGCAGCCACCATGTTGGGCTTCATGGGTGGCGCCATCCTGGGTGACCGAATTGAGGGTGATCCGCCCGTCCAGATGCAAAATGTACAGAGCTGCGCAGTGCAAAATTTCTATGAGAACCGCACAGTGGCATACCATGTTTTGTATGAATTTGGCGGCAAACAATATGCCGTGCAAATGCCCCAAGACCCAGGCCCCACCATCAGTTTGCAAGTGACGCCCCTGGGTTCTGCGAACTCAAATCAGGCGGCCTCGATCGCGCAGGCTCCGGTTCTCTACACCCAGCCCGTCAGTGTTGCGCCTACTGTGGTCTATACCCAGCCCTACTATGCCCACCCCCTTTATCCGCCAGTTTCATTGGAGTTGGGTCTTGGTTACTGGGGGGGGCGCCACTGGCGTTGAGAAGGCGAAGCCAACACTTTGTGTTCGATAAAGCGGGCGTGTCAACAGAGTTGGTGGACTACAGTCAACCCACTTTCTGGTGAGCATCACGCAGATGCGATGGGACACGGCCGTGCCAAATGATTAGGATGAATAGGGCTGGTTTGGCAACGCGTTGGCTGGTGCTGGTTGAACGTGCATGGGGGCGGACTTGAACCGTTCCTCGGCCTGATGCACGTCATACGCGCTTTGCTCTGCCAACCAAAGTCGGGCCTCGCCGCCGCGTTCAACACCCAGCCACGCTTCAATACGCAAGGCCATCTCAGGGGAAACAGCGGCGCGACCATTGAGCAAGCGCGACAGCGCCACGCGGGACACATCTAATTGCTTTGCGGCTTCGGTCACAGTCAGGCCCAGCGCCGGCAGTACGTCATCGCGCAGTGTCAAGCCGGGGTGAGGGGGGTTAAACATACGTGCCATGGCAAATCTCCTAGTGGTAGTCCTGATAGTCAACCAACACAGCGTCGGTGCCTTCAAAGGTGAAAGTCATCCTCCAGTTACCGTTGACCGAGACCGACCAATGGTTTTGGAGGTTGCCTTGCAGGGCATGCAAGTCCCAGCCCGGCAAGTTCATATCGCTGTCGCTGGTAGCCACGTTGAGCCGGGATAATTGGCGGGCAAGCTTGGTAGCATGCGCCGCGTTGATGCCAGCCTTCGATCCAGTCTCAAAAAACAGCTTAAGCCCTTTGTGGCGGAATGACTTGATCATGGTCAATTGTATCTTGTAGCGTTACGCGATGCAAACGCCTTAATTGAAGCGCGACTCAACGGACAAAGTTCGCTCTTCGCATGGTGATGGGTAAAAGATCGCGAAATGATTGCCTACCATGCCAACGTCCACAGTGGCCTGCTTTGGACTCGAGGTCCCCGAGTTTCGGCAAGGACTGAGCCGGGGCAGGGCGTTTACTTGATGCCGTACTTGGCTTTTGCCGCTGCGATGCAATTGTCCTTGGCTTCCCCGGCCAGGGCTTGGCATTTCTCAGCGGCAACTTTGTGCTCGGCGTCGCGCTTGTCCTGGGTGGCCTCTTGGGTGGCTTCGTGGATCTGTTTGCCGAGCTTGGCGTCCGCAAGTGCTATGGTCTCGGCCGCTTTGGCTTCCTTCATGCAAACGTCTTTTTCGTTGCCAGCCTTGTCATCACACCGCTGTTTTGCAACTTCATAGGCGGATTTGGCCTTCGCTACCAGAACCTTGTTCTGGTCTTTGGATTTGCCGCTGTAGCGGAATTCCAGCTCTGCGCGGGCTACCTTTTCCTTGCCTTTGGCCTACTCGACACAGATGTCCTTGGCGTTACCGGCCTGGGAGCCACAGGCTGACTTTTCCGACTTGTATTGCTCGTTGATGCGCGTTTTGTCGGCCTTGTAGTCCGCCTTGCTCATGGTTGCCGCTTGGGCAGCAGGAAGCAGCAGCACGGCGGCGAGGAGGAGGGTGGCTTTGAAGTTGAAAGTGCGGGTCATCGGGTTTCCATTCGGTTGATCAGCCAACGCGGAGGCGCGAGACTGTGGACCCGATCGTCAGCTTTTCATGGAAGTGCGTCGGTGGGGTGACGAACGAAGCTGAGCCTTAATTACCAATTTAAGTTAGAAGAGTTCTGCCCTGCCAGCCAATGCCGGGCCTCACCACCTCGGTCCACGCCCAAAAAAAACGTTGCTGCTCAAGGCAGCGGATATGTCAACTCGCCCCGCTGGCGGCAACGTCATTTCCGTCCGTAGGTGCTGTCGTGGTCTAGGGCAACCGTCAAGAACCTCATGAAGTCCCCATCGCGCAACGCAGTGCAACGGCGGGATTGGGTGATCCGCAATGAGTAGATCGCATCGACGCCCTGCGGTGGTTTCACGCTGACGATTTTTTCCCACTTCAAACCGTTGTCACGGTAAAGCTGCGCCCAGGTCAATAGCCGGATTTTTCTCAAAGTATCAATGGCCGCATTACGTTCCGGCTTTTGCAGGTTCAAAAGGTGTTCCTGAAAAACCGGGTTGTTCAAGTCAAGGCGAACCGGGGTGTCGTTGGAACCCATCTGACTTATGCCTTCCCGTCTGCATCTGCCAAAACGGTGTCAGCTTGTGATTCAGAGGCCGGGTTCTGTATTGACCAGTTGACGGCGCGGTCAAGGTCAGAAGACGCTTGGGCCTCATGCAGCCAGCGTTCGTTGTCTGGAATGACGGTGGCCGTGCGAATCAGCCACACACCCGTTTCTTGTTCTTCGACCAACACTTGGCGACCGGCAAACTGTTTGCCCAAGGAAATCTGTCCGTTGGCGCCGATGACCTTGACAGTTGGGGCTGACATTATTGCTTGCATGGAATCTCCTTTGTGCATTACCAAATTCGTGCGGCACTAATGATTGTATTTCACTTTAGCAGTCTGTGAAGCTTCTTGGTGTTTACGAATCAGCGCCCAAACGGCTAGGTCGAGCATTTCGTGATTTCCCAAAATCAGGCTACCTGGCATGAACTGGAAACCCGCTTTGCCAGGCTCAAATTTGATCGCTACTTCGGTGAATCAGGCCATCACTGACAGTGCTCTGCCTTTAAGGTGCCCATGGGTTGATGATGTCCAAGCCCATGTCAGCAAAATCTTTTCCATTGCGAGTCACTATGCTCAAGCCATGCTGCGCGGCGGTGGCACCCAAAAGACTGTCAATGGCGGGTAGTGGACGACCTGCAGTTGCTACCAATCGACCCCAACGCTCAGCAACCTGTGCGTCAACCGGCAGGATGCGCCCAACAAAAAACGCGGGCAAATCCGATTCCAGCCAATCGTTGAGCGACATACGTCGCTTGGAATCGGCCACACCTTCAATTCCTTTTCGCAATTCACCCAAAGTCAGCACACTTAAATACAGTGTGGAAGGTGGCCTACGCGCGAACCACTCAACCACCGTCGCGTCTGGAGACTTGCGGCGAAGCTCAGACAAGACGTTGGTATCGAGCAAATAGCTCAAAACGGCACCTCGCGTGTGACGCTGGCATTGCGCTCCAGAATGATGTCCTCCGAGCCATACAGTGGAGAACGTCGCATGAACTCAACCAGTGTGTATTCGTTCCCGGACAGCCGCTCAAACATGGCGCGTGAGACCACCACCGCCACTGACTGACCGTGCAGGGTGATGTTTTGTGGCCCCTCGCTTTCAGCGCACTTAACTACCTCCGATAAGCGGGCCTTGGCCTCTTGCATCTGCCATGCGTGCATATTGAACCTCTTTTCTAAAATTCTGACTATACAGGTCAGAATGTAGCATGCACAGCTAAGGTGTGCAAAGAATTGGGGCTTTTGAACAAATTTACGCACTTCGGTAATCCCGCCAATTTCCTCTGAACATAAAAATAGGACAGTTATGCAGCTCAGAATGCAGTTCAACACGGGTGGTTAACGGGCTCCTGGTGAGCGAAATAAGTGCATTCCCAATGACGTCCACCAGAGCACTTTTTCAGGAGTGGTTTCTGGGTAACTTTCTGGGTAACTTCTTGGGTAACATTGAGGGGAATGAGGGGGAACGAAAAAAGCGGTTTCTAATGAAATCAAGGACTTACGTCCCCCTCGACCCCCTCCATTCCCCTCAAAAGCAGCCTTTTTTTGCTTCGAGTCCAATTGCGCCTACCAATAAAACCCTTATAGATCAACGACTTACGATCTTTAGGGGTGATCTGGGTAACATCTGGGTAACTTTTGATGTTTCCTATCCCCTCAAAAACCGCCTGATTTTGTTGCTTTTTGAGGCGATTTCTTCCCCCGAAATTCCGCCCATCGCGCTTTCCATCGCAGCCCTTTGAACCCCCTTGTAGGCACCCATAATCCACCTCGTGTAGACATCGTGGAGCATCTTCGTGTTGACATGCCCTAACTGAGAGGCAATTTAGCCAAGAGTGTTGTCACCGAGCTGTGGAATTGTGTGATTACAGTCAAAAAAATAAAAGAGTGAAAATTTTTTCGAGGAAAGAAATCAAATGCCAAAGCTAACGGAGATCGTTTTTTTAGAAAAACGCCAACACATACTGATGTGCGCTCGCCAAGTTTTTGCTCAGCGAGGCTATGAGGCCGCCACGATCAAAGATCTCCTGACGGCCTGCGGTATTTCCAACGGCGCACTATTTGTTTATTTCAAAAGCAAGAGGGACATTTTGTTGGCCATCATCGATGAAAACCTCGGCTTGTTTTGCAAGCGCATTGATGAGGTCTCAAACTTATCCCACGAGCTATCTCGTGAGGATGCACTCGTAATGCTGCTGGATTTGGTGCGAAACATTTCACTAGGGGCAGGGCGGGCCATGAGCCTGCATGTCTGGTCAGCAGCCATGGTTGACGAAGTGATCAAAGAACATCTGCAAAAGCATTACGGGCGCATCCTCCGATCTATTACACGCTTGCTTTCCAAACTGCAGAAAGAAGGGAAACTGTCGAAATCAGTAAATGTCAATAAATTGTGAACGGCTGCCAAGAAGCGCACTTTTTTGGCTTTTGAGCGCGGTATTGACCCCGCTTCGACGATCCATCACTTGATTTCATCCTGGTGGCCCGAGGGCCACCAGGATGGCCGCGTTTCATAATCCGGCCATTACTGGG
>CAIYRQ010000079.1 GCA_903928635.1 uncultured beta proteobacterium
AAGTCAGACGTGTTTGACTACATTGAAGGTTTTTACAATCGAGTCCGCAGGCACAGTCATCTTGACCAAATGAGCCCGCTTGCGTTCGAGCAACTTCAAACCGGAAGTTGATTTATGTCTATGAAAGCGGGTGACGTCCACATTCCCCATTGTTTGAAATCGCACCCTTTCCTATTTTACTATTGTTTAATTTGATATTAACCACCCCAACCGGTGTTCGATTAAATTTTGAGTAAATTCGATTGTGCAATAGGGACTTGAATTCGAATGGTTTGCCCAGAATTTTTTCTATGGGTAAATTTGTATTACCTATACAAATAATTGCCGATTCAGCGTTTCGAACTTGAATTTTGGGAACATAAACAAGTACTGCAAGCAAAAGCATCTCCGCCAAATCACTGCCAAATTCATAAAAAGTTCTGTTCAACTCATCCTCGTAACATGCGAATTGAACGTCGTCTGAAAATCGAATATCGTAAGCGCACTCAGCCTGATGCAGTAGCTGGCACCTTAAGTCATACAATATCTCCCCAACAGATCTACCTTCTGGCGAATTAAACACAACATTTCCATTTTGGATCGGATATGCAAATGATGAGTATCGCAAAAGATATATATCGTTAAATATACGGTTAATAAATTCAACCATCCGTTTCTTATTAGTATGCTGCGCTGGATAAAGCTCACCCGCAGCTTTATCTATCAATGGAAACACAAGTGATAAGGCACTTTGCAAGTCGCCGTTATTTTTTGCACCCAAACATGTAATTACGGTTTTTATATTGACTTTCATCTGGAAAATAAAGACTTTAGGCAATTGCGGAGACGTCCTTCTTGTCAGTCGAATCTGGCGGCCCCGCTGACGTCGCGCTGTGGATAGCGCCTTAGTTCGGTAGCTTTGCGTCGCCGGTTTTCACCGGGTTTGCCCTTCAATTATTTTGTCCATCGGCCAGGGGCTGGACCGACGAAAAAAGGATAGTACGGACATCGTGATCATTGCTCATTCAATAACTATTATTTGTCGTAGGTGTTTGACGATTCGTAATCAATCGATTACACTTTGGCGATGATCTACAAGGTTTACCGCCTCGAGGAGTTTTCCCACTGGCTCACGGGCTTGAAAGATGGCGCCACCCGACTGCGCCTCATCAAGCGCTTGCGCAAGGTTCAGCTCGGCAATTTGGGGGACGTGCAAGCGGTAGGCCAAGGCGTCTTTGAGATGCGGGAACACTTTGGCCCAGGCTGGCGCATGTACTACATCCAGCGGGGCAACACTTTGATCGTGATGCTGGGCGGCGGCGACAAGTCTTCGCAGCAAGGCGACATCAATAGGGCTATTCAACTTGCCAAATCTTTAGAGGATTGAACCATGACCAAGAAAATCAAAATATCTGAGATTCCCGAGTTTGATGCAGCGGAATACCTGAATACCGACGAGGACGTGGCGGCCTACCTCACGACCATTCTTGAGGAAAACGACGCGGCACTGTTGGCTGCAGCGCTCGGTGACATTGCCCGAGCACGGGGTATGACGCAGGTTGCGAAAGACTCGGGCATCACTCGGGAGGCCTTGTACAAGGCGCTCCGACCCGGCAGCGAGCCGCGTTTCGATACCGTCAGCCGCGTCTGTGCAGCGCTGGGCGTGCGGCTGGTGGCTCAGCCGATGGCTGCTTAGTGTTGGCTCGGGAACGCCGCCAGCCGTACCGGACTCGGCCCAAACCCACCTCCCCGCTTTCGGTACATTAGCGTCACTCAGTCACCCACCAGCCCCACGCGCCGCCCATGACCTCTGTCTTTAATTTCACCTTCGTCCCCTGGTTCCGGTCGGTGGCGCCCTACATCCACAAGTTCCGCAATCAGACCTTTGTGGTGGGCATTGCGGGCGAGGCGGTGGCGGCGGGCAAGCTGCCGCATTTGGCGCAAGACCTGGCCATGATCCAGAGCATGGGCGTCAAGATCGTGCTGGTGCACGGCTTTCGGCCCCAGGTGAACGAGCAGTTGCAGGCCAAGGGCCATGTGCCCAAGTATTCACACGGCATCCGCATTACCGACGAAGTGGCGCTGGACTGCGCGCAAGAGGCCGCCGGGCAGCTGCGCTACGAGATAGAGGCGGCGTTCAGCCAGGGCCTGCCCAACACGCCGATGGCGGATTCCACCGTGCGGGTGATTTCGGGCAACTTCATCACCGCACGGCCCGTGGGCATTGTGGACGGGGTGGATTTTCAGCACTCGGGCGTGGTGCGCAAGGTGGACACCGCAGGCATCACCAAGGTGCTCGATATGGGCGCCATGCTGCTGCTCTCGCCCTTTGGTTTTTCCCCGACTGGCGAAGCCTTTAACCTGACCATGGAAGAGGTTGCCACGTCTGTGGCCTGCGCGCTGCAGGCCGACAAGCTGATTTTCTTGACCGAGATTCCGGGCTTACGCACCCGCCCCACCGAGCCCGCGGGCGAGGACAACCCCATCGACACCGAGCTGCCCTTGGCGGCGGCGGAAGAACTGCTGTCCGAATTGCCCCCCGCCACCGAGCCCACCGACCCCGGCTTCTATTTGCAGCACTGCGTGAAGGCCTGCAAAGAAGGCGTGGAGCGCAGCCACATCATTCCCTACTCGGTGGACGGCGCGATATTGCTGGAGGTGTATGTGCACGACGGCATCGGCACCATGGTGGTGGACGAAAAACTCGAAGAACTGCGTGAAGCCACCGAAGACGATGTGGGCGGCATTTTGAAGCTCATTGCGCCCTTTGAGCAGGACGGCACCTTGGTCAAGCGCAGCCGCACCGAGATCGAACGCGACGCGGGCAGCTACACCGTGATTGAGCACGACGGCGTGATCTTTGCCTGTGCCGCGCTCTACGCCTACCCCGAAGCCAAAACCGCTGAAATGGCGGCGCTCACGGTATCGCCCGACGTGCAGGGCCAGGGCGATGGCGAGCGGGTGCTCAAACGCATTGAACACCGCGCCAAGGCGGCCGGGCTGGACAGCATTTTTGTACTGACCACGCGCACCACGCACTGGTTCTTGAAACGCGGCTTTGTGCTGGTCGACCCCGACTGGCTGCCCGACGCCCGCAAGCGCAAGTACAACTGGGATCGCAAGAGCCAGGTGCTGGTGAAAAAGCTGGGCGTTTAGTTCTTGCGCCAAGCGGTCAGCGTCAGCAGGGCTGACAAGACCGCAATGCCGCAAAAGCACAGGAAGGACCAGTTGGCAATCGAGCCGCCCAAAAAGGTCCAGTCCACCGCTGAGCAGTCGCCGCTGCCCTTGAAAATCATGGGAATCACGCGCTGCAAGGGGAAGTTTTCGATCATTCCGTAGAGGTCGCGCCCGCAGCTCAGCACCTCGGGCGGGTACCACTGCAGCCAGCTTTGGCGTGCCGCCACAAAGGCACCAAAACCACACAGCACCATGAGCAGACCGCTGGCCGCGAGCTGGGCACCCCGGCTGCTGCGCGTGGCCGCGAGCGCCGCCACCAGGGCCACCAGCACCATGCAGTAGCGCTGCACGATGCACATCGGGCAGGGCTCCAGGCCCACCACATGCTGCAAATACAGGCCAAAGGCCAGCAATGCGATGCAACCCAGGCTGATCAACACAAAAAAACGGCGGGGGTAGTCAGACAGCAGCTGAAAAACAAAGTTCACGCAAATTCCCTGAAAGGTTGGCAATGGTGCCTTCACCCGATTATCCCGCCAATGCCCTGTGCACGAGGGTGCCATGGCAAACCGAATAAGATTCGCCCCACGTTTTAACTACTCCCTTACGACACGAAGGCACCCCTATGGCACGCACCGTTCATTGCATCAAACTTGGCACCGAGGCTGAAGGGCTGGACTTTGCGCCCTACCCCGGCGAGCTGGGCAAGCGCATTTGGGAAAGCGTGAGCAAAGAGGCTTGGGCCGCCTGGCTCAAGCACCAAACCATGCTGGTCAATGAAAACCGCCTCAACCTGGCCGATGCCCGCGCCCGCCAGTACCTGGCGCGTCAAATGGAAAACCACTTTTTCGGTGGTGGTGCCGACGCAGCCCAAGGCTATGTGCCGCCCACGGCCTGAGGCCACGACTTCCCTCTGACACTCCCGTGCTCACGGGCCTAGACCGCGCTGCTGACAGCCCGTGGACGGTGCTGGACACCGATTTTGCGGACGGCGAGCGCTTTGTGGCCACCTGGCAGGCTTGGGACCGCAATGCCCGCAGCACGCGCATGCTGCATTACATGGGGTTTGTGCCGCCGGGCGCTGTGCTTGCGCCTGCCAACCAAACGCCGCATGGAAAGGCACTGGCCAACGCGCTGTGGGGATTGACGGCCAAACCGGGCTTTTATCGCTTGCTGCTGGCTGAGGGCAAAGTGTCCCTCACGCTGTGCTTCGGCGCGGCCAACGCGAGCTTGGCGCAGGTGAGTCTGCAAGCCGACTCCATTTACTTCTCCGCTGCGACGGGTGAACACAAACTTCTGTTGGCGCTGAGCAAGTGCTGCAAGCGTGGTACCCGCGTTTACCTTGCAGACGACGGGGACGAAGCCACGACCCACGGCCTGAGCGGATTGGGTTTTCGCGAAGTCGCTCCGAAGTCTTGGACCTACGACCCCGCCTGGTCCGTGCGCCGCAGCCGCCAAACGTCCCGCGCAAGTTGGCACAAGGCGCAACGTTGCACGGTGATTGGCGCAGGCATCAGCGGCGCCAGCGTGGCGCGCAGCTTGGCCTTGCGCGGCTGGAAAGTGCAGGTGCTGGACGCACACGCCCACCCTTCCGGCGGTGCCTCGGGCCTGCCCGCCGGGCTGGTGAGCCCGGTCCACAGTTTGGACGACGGGCCGCTGTCGCAGCTCACCCGCAGCGGCTGCGCCTTGATGCGCCAGCACGCACAGAACTCGTTGGTGCAAGGCCAGGACTGGGAGCCGAGTGGCTCCCTGCGCCAGCGCCCCGCACAAGTTGGTCACGCTGACGCTGGGCCGAGTCAATGGCTGAAAGACGCGTTTTGGCTCCAGCCCGCCGCCCTGGTGCGCGCATGGCTGTCAACGCCAGGCCTTGCATTTGTCGGCAACGCACGCGTAGACCGGCTTGCGCGCGATGGCGACGCGTGGGTTTGTCTGGACGCATCCGGCAAGGAACTCGCTCGCAGCGAACTGCTGGTAGTGGCAAATGCCTTGGACGCTGCCCGTTTGCTCGACGTAGCCGCGCCTTCCCCTGCATTGATAGCGGCGCTCAAGCAAATGCACCCCATGTATGGCGGCTTGAGCGTGGGCAGCAGCGAAGGCGTTCAAGGTCTGCCAGACGTGCCCTTGCAGGGCAGTGGTAATTTTTTGCCTTCGGTGCCATGGAGCCAGACGCGGCACTGGGTGGCAGGCGCCGGTTTTGAAGCGGCACCGCTTCCCAACGCCAGCATCCTGCACGCCGGCAACCGCAGCCGCCTGGCGCTCCTCGATCCCAAAGTGGAGCGCGCGGTGGCAGCGCAATTTGATGCAGGCGAAGTGGCACATTGGCAAGGCCAGCGCTGCGTCAGCCACGACCGCCTGCCGTTGGTAGGCGCGGTACAAGCTGCGCCGGACGCCAGTCTGTGGATGAGTGCGGCCATGGGCGCACGCGGCCTGACTTTGGCGGCGCTTTGCGCCGAACTGCTGGCGGCTCGCATTCACGCAGAGCCTCTGCCCCTGCCCACGCGGCTGGCGCGGCTGCTGGACGCTCAGCGCCTGGAGCGGCGTACACAATCAGCCACTTGATGAACAAGGAAACACCCATGGTGCTGGTAGCCGGTTCGGCCAATGTGGACTTTGTCGTGCGGGCGCCGCACATCCCCGCGCCGGGTGAAACGGTGCTGGGCGGCGCGTTTCAAACATTCGCGGGCGGCAAAGGCGCTAACCAGGCCGTGGCCTGTGCCCGCGCGGGTGGTGTGCCCACGCACATGCTGCTGGCATTGGGCAGCGATGCCTTCGCCGCCCCCATTGAGGCATCACTAAAGAGCGCTGGCGTGACCATGCACACGGTGCGCCCGGAAGGTTTGGCCACCGGCAGCGCATTTATTTGCGTAGACGACCACGCCGAAAACGCCATTACCGTGGCGCCGGGTGCCAATGCCTGCTTGAAGGCGGAAGACCTGCCTTCGCTGCAAGGCTTTAATCACTTGCTGATGCAGCTCGAAATTCCGTTGGACGCTGTGCTCGCTTACGCCATGGCCGCAAAAGCAGCAGACCTGCGTGTGGTGCTCAACGCTGCACCGGCCCAAGCGCTACCTCCCGGCTTGCTCACCGCAGTGGACGTGCTGGTGGTCAACGAGGGCGAATTGCGAGCGCTGTCTGGCGTCCACGGCAGTGTGGCGGAACACCTCGCGCAGCTGCCCTGCCCCACGGTGGTGGTGACCTTGGGCGCGCGGGGCTGCGTGGCGCGCGAAGATGGTGCTTACTTCGTCCAGACGGGATTTGCAGTGCAAGCTGTGGACACCACAGGTGCGGGTGACACTTTTTGTGGGGCACTGGTCGCCGCGCTTTCGCAAGCCATGCCCTTGACCGATGCACTGCGCCGGGCGAGCGCTGCTGCCGCTTTGGCCTGCACGCAGATGGGTGCGCAAAGCAGCGTGCCCACCAGCCGGGCCGTCACCGACTTTTTGACACAGGAATCGAATCAGACTGACGCCGCGGCCATCTCGGCGCTGCGCCACTACGCTGGCCTCGCCTAACACCGGCGCGTCACTGCGCCTTATCCGGACACTCCGAGCCATGAAAACCTCCATCCCCCACCGCGTCATTTACGACACCGACCCCGGCGTTGATGACGCCATGGCGCTGTATTACGCGCTGGCTCACCCCGCTACCGATGTGGTGGGTGTGACCACCACCTTCGGCAACGTCACCGTGGCCCAGGCCGCGCAAAACGCGCTCTACCTGCTAGCCATCGCCGGGCGGCCGGACATTCCAGTGACACAGGGGGCCGCTGCGCCATTGCTCAAACGCGGGGAGGCACCGCCGGAGCACATTCATGGCGCCGATGGCCTGGGTAATTTGAAAGAGCGCGTGGCCACCAACAATCAGGCAGATCCGCGCAGCTCCGCCCAGTTCATCGTAGACATGGCTCGCCAGCATCCGGGCGAAATCACGGTGGTGGCCGTGGGGCCCTTGGGGAACCTGGCACAAGCTTTGTTCATGGAGCCTGCCTTGCCCCGGCTGTTGCGCAAGGTGGTGATCATGGGCGGCGCGGTGCTGGAGCCGGGCAATGTGTCGCCGGTGGCCGAAGCCAATATCTGGAACGACCCGCACGCGGCAGATGCAGTGTTTTGCGCAGGCTTTGATCTGACCATGGTAGGCCTGGACGTGACGCACCAGGTGATCTTGCCTGTGATTTTGTTCCAAAAAATTGCGCAGCATCACCAACACCTGGCCACCGACACGCTGCACCACGCGGTCGCTTTTTATGCCAACTTTTACAGCGGCTTGTACCCGCAGGTAGCAGAGATCCACGGCTGCTTCGGGCACGATGTGCTGGCCTTTGTGGCGCTGACCAATCCCGAACTGTTCACCACGCAGAGCGGACGCGTGCGCGTGGCCGTTGAAGGACTCGCGCAGGGCCAAACCATGCTGCGGCGCAAAGACATTGCCTATCCCCAAGAGGGCTGGGGGAGCGAACTGCGGGACACCCATGTCTGCATGGAGGTGCAAGCGCAGACCTGCAAAGTCCTGATTGAAGCTACGCTGCTGGCCCCCTGGCTGCAGGCCTGATTCTGTCAATTCACGCCGAATGCGCTGTCGGAGTGCGCTTTATTGGCATAAAGAAATAGCAAAAAAGTAGTTTTCAATATAAGCCGCGACACGTACATTCACCTGTCGTTTACCGGCGTGCAGACGTGTGCGCCCTGGAGTGCGCCTTGTGCACGCCCCCATCCAATACCACTTCGCATGTACCAATACACCGAATTCGACCGCCAGTTTGTTCACGCGCGCGCCGCGCAATACCGCGACCAGCTCACCCGCAACCAGGCCGGCACGCTGAGCGACGACGAATTCCGCCCCCTGCGCTTGCAAAACGGCTGGTATGTGCAGCGCTACGCCCCCATGCTGCGGGTGGCCGTACCCTATGGCGAACTCAACAGTGCCCAGCTGCGGGTGCTGGCACACATTGCCCAGGACTTTGACACGCCGTCTCCCGAGCTCCTGGCGCGCGCACAGCACACCCAAGACCAGATCGGCAATGGCCCCGCGCCCAAGCTCACCACCAATTACGGCCATTTCACAACCCGGCATAACGTGCAGTTCAACTGGATTCCGCTGGACAAAAGCGCCGATGTGATGGAACTGCTGGCCAGCGTGAACCTGCATGGCATTCAAACCAGCGGCAACTGCATTCGCAATATCACCAGCGACGAACGCGCAGGCATCGCCACCGACGAGGCGGTCGACCCCCGCCCCTATGCCGAAGTGCTGCGCCAATGGAGCACGCTGCACCCCGAGTTTGCTTACCTGCCGCGCAAGTTCAAAATCGCCATCACCGGCTCGGTGGAAGACCGCGCCGCCATTGCCTGGCACGACGTGGGTTTGCGCGTGCTACGCAACGCGGCGGGCGAAGTGGGCTTTCAGGTGCTGGTGGGGGGTGGCATGGGCCGCACACCGGTGATTGCCTCGCTGGCCAAAGAGTTTTTGCCATGGAGTCAAATCATCAACTACCTGGAAGCCGTGGTGCGCGTGTACAACGGCTGGGGCCGCCGCGACAACATGTACAAGGCGCGCATCAAAATTTTGGTCAAGGCCGAAGGCCAGCGCTACTTTGACGAGGTGGAAGCCGAGTACCAGCGCATTCTGGCCGACGGTGCCAAGCACACTATTCCGCAGTCCGAGCTGGACCGCGTGAGTGCTTGCTTTGTAGCGCCCAGCGTGCACACCGTCTCGGCAGCGGCGCAAAGCGCGGCCGAACACGCCCTGAGCGCA
>CAIYRQ010000080.1 GCA_903928635.1 uncultured beta proteobacterium
CCTTGCCTCCCCGCAGCTTGCGCGCCAAGCCCACCACGCCTTCAGGCAGGTAGAGCGTCACGCCAATGAACAAAGCACCCAAAAAGTAGAGCCAGAACTCCGGATAGGTCACCGTCAACCAGCTCTTGGCACCGTTGACCAGAAAAGCGCCCACGATGGGCCCGATCAGGGTGGCACGCCCGCCTACTGCGGCCCACACGGCAATCTCAATCGAGTTGGCGGGGCTCATCTCACTGGGGTTGATGATGCCCACCTGGGGCACATACAAAGCACCGGCCACGCCGCACACCATCGCTGACAGCGTCCAGATCGCCAGCTTGTAACCCAGCGGCGAGTAGCCGCTGAACATGACGCGCGACTCCGCGTCGCGAATCGCCTGCAGTACGCGGCCGAACTTGGACGCCACCAAC
Organism: uncultured beta proteobacterium; assembly: GCA_903928635.1. Taxonomy (GTDB): domain Bacteria; phylum Pseudomonadota; class Gammaproteobacteria; order Burkholderiales; family Burkholderiaceae_C; genus Allorhodoferax. The sequence goes on from CAIYRQ010000080.1 coordinate 411, forward strand.
CAACGTGCCAGCAGGTAAAAGGCCAGCAGGCAGGCAGCGGTCAACACAAACAGCGCCATGCGCATGCCCGGTGTGGCAATCGGGATGTCGGCCAAACGCTTGAAATCGGTAAATCCGTTGTTGCCGCCAAAGCCTGTTTCGTTGCGAAAGAAGAGCAGCATGGCTGCAAACGTCAGCGCCTGGGTGATGATGGAAAAGTACACCCCTTTGATGCGTGAGCGAAAGGCAAAAAAGCCAAACACCAACGCCACCAGCCCCGGCACTGCTACCACCAAAAACAAAGTGGCGGGCAAGCTCGCGCTCAGGGCCCAATGCCAGGGCAGCTCTTTCCAATCCAGGAATACCATGAAGTCGGGCAAGGCGCTTTTGTAATTGCCGTCCAGGCCGATCTGGCGCATCAGGTACATGCCCATCGCATAGCCGCCCAGCGCAAAGAACAGGCCGTGGCCCAGGCTCAAGATGCCGGTGTAGCCCCAGATCAGGTCCATGGCCAGGGCGCACATGGCGTAGCACATGATTTTTGCGACCAGACCCACCGCAAAGTCACTCAGGTGAAAGACGCTGCCTGCGGGCACCAACAAATTAAGCACCGGCACCACACCGCACAGCAAGGCCAGCACGGCCAACCACACACTCCAGCCCCTGCGGCTGAGCACCGGCGCGGGCGTAGGAAGAATCAGTTCACTCATGTTTCTGCGCTCCGGCCCTTCATGGCAAAAATGCCTTGAGGACGTTTCTGAATAAAGATGATGATGAACAACAGCACGGCGATTTTGGCCAGCACCGCACCCGCCAGACCTTCCAAAAATTTATTCAGCACACCCAGGCCCAACGCGGCCACCACCGTGCCCGCCAGCTGCCCCACGCCGCCGAGCACCACCACCATAAAAGCGTCCACGATGTAGCTCTGGCCCAGGTCCGGCCCCACATTGCCCACCTGGCTCAGCGCGCAGCCGGCCAGCCCGGCAATGCCCGAACCCAAAGCAAAGGCGTAAGTGTCAATGCGCGAGGTGTTCACCCCCATACAAGACGCAATCGGCCGGTTTTGCGTCACAGCCCGCACAAACAGACCCAGGCGTGTCTTGCCCACCAGCAGAGCCACAGCCGCCAGCACGCTTAACGCGAACACCACAATGATGATACGGTTGTAGGGCAGCGAGAGGTTGCCCATCAGTTGTACACCGCCGCTCATCCAGCGGGGGTTTTCCACGCCCACGTTTTGCGCACCAAACAGGCTGCGCACGCCTTGCATGAGCATGAGGCTGATGCCCCAGGTGGCCAACAGGGTCTCCAGCGGTCGGCCATACAAAAAGCGAATCACGCTGCGCTCCAGGGCCGCACCCACCAGGGCAGACACCATAAATGCCACCGGCACGCTGGCCAGCAAATACCAGTCAAACGCAGCGGGAAAGTACTTTTGAAATACTGCTTGCACCACATAGGTGGCGTAGGCGCCAATCATCATCAGCTCGCCATGCGCCATATTGATAACGCCCATCAAACCGTAGGTAATGGCCAAGCCCAGCGCCACCAGCAGCAAAATGGATCCCAAGCTGATACCACTGAAAATCGCGCCCAGCCGGTCGCCCCAGGCAAGACGCGCTTTGACTTCGCTCAGACTCTTGAGCAGCGACTGCTTGACGCCAGGGTCCGTCTCGATTTGCAAGCGTTCAGCCAGCAGCGTTTGCGTGGCGGCTTGTGCGCTCTGCCCCAGCAACGCTGCCGCCTCTTGGCGCTTGGCAGGGTCCTCGCTGGCCAGCAGAGCGGCCGCCCGCAACAGGCCTAAGGCGTCGCGTATATCGGTTTCAGTCTCCTGCGCAATGGCTTTGTCAATCAAAGGCAGTTGCGCATCACTCACTTGGCCTTGCAAGGCCTTGGCTGCGTCGCGGCGCACCGTGGCGTCTGCGGCGAGCAATTTGAGCGCGGCCAGCGCGTTGTCCAGTTCACCCCGCATGCGGTTGTTCACCATGGCGTCTTCGGCACTTTGCAGGGCGTCGGCGGCAATGGTGACTGTTGCGCCAGTGGCGGCGTC
>CAIYRQ010000081.1 GCA_903928635.1 uncultured beta proteobacterium
GGTGCGCTACCTTGGAATTGAGGTCGAGGATGCCTTAGAACTTTCAGAGCAAACGGAAATATGAAGGAACTTGCCGGGCCGGCGACTTACGCCAATATTGGCTTCCAGTTACCGGCCATTCGGAAGTGACTGCTTCTGGCCTAAAGCGGTTGCAAGCGTTAGCCGAAAGCGCCCGCCCTACGTATGTCTTTGTGACGTGACCTGGATTTCACCCAGGCATCGCGGAACGATGGAAGTGAACAATTTTCCAGCCTGAATCTCTTTTGGATAGAACAAAGGTCACACGCCCGAAAACGTCCTGTGACTTGCCATCAGCTGTAACAACGAGCTTGTCCAAACCCGTTACGACTACCGTGGTGTCATTTAGCTGGAGGACTGAAGTGTCCATTAACGACGCAACCCACTTTCGGTTTCCAAGCAGTGTCGCCTCAAAATACTTTTTTATCGTCTCGGGTTGGGTAACGATGGTTTTGCTGCCGGTGCCCATAAACACTGCATCGGGAGCATATAGACCAACAATCGTCTCAACGTCGGCGGCTGTAAACGACTTTACCCAAAGCTCAACCACTTGGAGAGCGTCTTCCTTGGCTGCAGCAATGGCGGCTGAACTGAATGCACAAATTAGAAGGCAAGCTGAAAGGATCCTACGCATGAATTGTCTCCATTGAAATTAGCGGGAAAACAAGGGAATCATAGGGGAATCGACTCCTTGCTAAGTGGTCCGCATGCTCGGGCTCTTGAAATCGGTATTTGAACAGCGCACGGTGTTCCGATAGCAGACATTCGCCAGCGAGCGCTCTTGGCCCACATCAATGGCCGCAATCATCAGCATGCTTCGCGTCTAAAGGTAGCCCTGGGTTAAAGTGAGCGGACACAGAAAAAGGAGCCGCCCATGACCCCCATCCAATCCCTCGTCGGTTTCGCCCTCTTGACACTCGCGCTGATCGTGCTGGTGTTCGCCTACCGGGGGCTGCGGTTCCTCCAAGGCGCGCCCATCAACCATTGGCCGCGTGGCAACAAGCCGTCAGATGACGCACCGTTCATCAAGCGCGTGGAAGACGCACACGCCAACTGCCTGGAAAACTTGCCCGTGTTTGCCGTGATCGTGCTGGCCGCCGCCGCGATGGACAAGACAGCCAACATCGCCGCGCTGGCCCCCTGGGTGTTGTACGCACGCGTAGGCCAGTCTTTGGCGCACCTGTGGGGTGTGAACCCACTGCAAGTGCTGGTGCGCGCCAGCTTCTGGGGCGTGCAGTTGGGGCTTTGTATTTGGATGGCGGTGCAGCTGCTGGCGGGCTGAACCGCACAGAGGAAGTCACAAGCCACGATGCCGCAAGAGCAGCAAACGGCTGCAGGGTCAGGCTAAGGCCCGGCAGGCCTTCAGGCCTCCAGCAATGTAGTGAGCGTTGACATAGCCCATTTGACGAAGCGTATTGGCTGACAACGCGCCACGGTTGTTTGCATTGCAATAGCACAGCACCGTGGTGTTCAAGTCCGGCAAAACGCCCTCGATATTCATCTCCAATTTGCCGCGACTCACATGCAAAGAGCCGGCCAAATGGTCAGCCTCATGCTCTTCCTTGTCTCGAATGTCCAGTGCGACAGCGCCCTGCGCCATGAGCTCTTTCACCTGATCGGATGCAACGCTGGTCACTTGGGACATTGCGAGGTCAGCCAGACCTTGGAATTTCTCGGAATAGGCCATAGGTTCTTTCAAAAGTTAGTAACGTAGCTGGGTCGATTTGCCCCAGAAAACCCGGTAGGCGAAAACCGTATAGCCAATAATCACAGGCAAGACCACTACCACGCCATAAAAAATCACCAACAACGCCTCTGGTGCACTGGCAGCTTGCCAGAC
>CAIYRQ010000082.1 GCA_903928635.1 uncultured beta proteobacterium
CGTCGGCTCCCTGACGGGTGGGTTCCTGCCTATCGTGAATGCCGCGGGCGGAAATATCAAAAGTGAAGGTACTGGTACCGCGGACCAAACTGCGAGTCTGACCGGGTCTGTAGCCGTGTCAGTGATTGACGTCATGGCCAATGGCAACCTGGTACTGCGTGGCGAAAAGCAGCTTGCTTTGACTGAAGGCGCAGAAATTATTCAAGTCGCCGGCGTTGTGCGCCCCGATGACATTGCGCCCAACAACACGGTGCAATCGCGCCGCCTGGCCAATGCCCAAATTACCTACCGTGGCACGGGCGACATGGCTGCGGCTACTCGCGCCGGCTGGGCAACCAGCGGCTTGTTGAAGCTCTGGCCGTTTTAAGCGTTTTAGAGAGCACACCCATGAAAAAATTCTTCTGCACTCTGCCCTTGGCGGCTTTGCTGTGGGTGCTGCCGTTTACGTTAGCGCACGCCGACCGCATCAAAGACCTGACCACCATGGCCGCCATGCGGGGCAACCAGTTGATCGGTTACGGCCTGGTCGTGGGCCTGCAAGGCACGGGCGACGGTTCGGATTTGTCGTTCACCACCCAGAGCATGAAAACCCTGCTCAACCGCATGGGCGTGAACCAGGAAAACCCGCTGACCGACTACGAAGCGGCCACCAGCGGCGGCAAGATTGACCTTAAAAACGTGGCGGCCGTGATGATCACCGCCGACCTGCCCGGCATGTCCAAGCCCGGCCAGCGCATTGACATCAATGTGTCGGCCATCGGCAAGGCCACCAACCTGCGTGGCGGCACCTTGCTGCTGACCAGCTTGCGCGGGGTGGACGGACAAATTTACGCACTGGCCCAGGGCTCTTTGTCCTCCACCAGCGTGGACGTGGGTGCTGCGGGTTCCAAAGTGCTCACGGGCGTCACCACGGCCGCGCGCATTCCAGGTGGGGCCACGGTTGAAAAGACGGTGGACAACTCCTTTGACAAGTCAGACAACGTGCTCCTGAACCTGCGCGATGGCGACTTCACCACCGCGTCCAGCATTATTCAAGCGATCAACACCAAGTTTGGTGGCGACGTCGCCACTGCTTTGGACAGCGTGTCCATCGTCGTGCGCGCACCCATGGACAGCAGCCAGCGTGTGTCCTTCATGAGCTTGATCGAAAACATCGATGTGCAGCCCGGCGAGCCACCCGCACGCGTGGTGGTCAACGCCCGCACCGGCACCGTAGTCATCAGCCGCAATGTGCGCGTGACGGCGGCCGCCGTCAGCCACGGCACTATCAGTGTGTCGGTCGCCATGACCAACGAAGTCTCCCAGCCCGGCATGCTGTCCAACGGCACGACGCAGGCGGTGTCGAACGCAGACGTCAAAGTCAGCGAGCCCGACAAGCCGATGTTCCTGTTCCAACCCGGTGTGGATTTGCGCCAGATCGTGGATGCGGTGAACCAGGTAGGCGCCACACCGTCGGCCCTGATCGCGATCCTTGAAGCCCTGAAGAGTTCCGGCAGCCTGCGCGCCGAACTGCTCGTGATTTAAGTAACGCATTCTCACCCGGTTGAACCATGGACATCAGCAACAACGCCTTCCCCCCTGCAGCCGCTAGCGCGGACGTGGCGGGTTCGTACCTCGATTTCGGGGCACTGGGCAAGCTCAAAGGCAAAGCGCACACGGACGCCAAAGCGGCGACCCGCGAAACGGCCCAGCAGTTTGAGGCCATGTTCTTGCAGATGATGATGAAGTCGATGCGCGACGCCACGCCCAAAAGCGACTTGGTGGAGTCTGCGGGCAAAGACACGTTTGAAGCGATGTTTGACAAAGAGGTATCGGTGGCCATGGCCAAGCGCGGCTCTTTGGGATTGGCAGACATGCTGGTCAAAAACATGCCCGACCCCACGGCGCCGCAACCAAGTACGGCGGCCATGCTCGAGGCACGCAACCTCAAACCCAAGCCCATGTCCTTGCTGCCCGAAGCGGCCAAGCCGATGTCTTTGAACGCCGTGGCTCCGCCTATGGCGACTCTGCCCCGCATGGGTGGCCCCATACCTTTGACCCAGCGCGACCTGCCCCTGCAGACTGCGAACACCCAGCCTGAAGGAGACGCTCCATGAGCGACATAGCAGGCATTTCCGGCAACGCAGTTGCCGCGTACCAAAACGCACTTTCGACGGTCAGCAACAACATTGCCAACGTCTCCACAGAAGGCTACTCGCGCCAGGATGTGTCCTTGTCTGCCTTGCCCGTCACCAGCTCGGGCGGTCTTTTCCTGGGGTCTGGAGTTGCTGTTGACAGTGTCAAGCGGCAATATGATGCGTTTGTTTCGTCCAACTTGCGAAACACCAATAGCGACCTGTCCGCCCAAGGTCCCATGGTGACGTACGCGAATCGCGTCGTGGACGTCATGGGTGGACAGACCATGGGTTTGAACACGGCCCTGGATCAGTTTTTTACCTCTGCACGCGCACTTTCGGCAGATACCTCGTCCACGGTGCTGCGAAGCAGTTTCGTGCGCGACGCACAAGGCGTAGCGCAACGCTTTGGGCAGCTGTCCCAGCAGCTCAGCCTGATTGACAGCGAAACCCAAAGTGCGGTCGACAACACGGTCACCCAGATGAATACGCTGACCAAACAGCTCGGCGTGGTGAATGGTCAGCTAACTAAACAACTCACCGAGGCGGCACAACCACCAGATTTGCTGGACCAACGTGACCTGCTGCTTCAGAAGTTGTCCACCCTCGCGCATGTCAACACCGCTTTTGCAACCAATGGACAAGTGACGGTTAGCTTAGGACCAACGGTCACCCAAGACATTGTGGTCAGCGGTACGACCGTCACCCCCATAGGAGCAAACCACGACGCCGCCTCCGCCGAAAAAGTTGCCCTGGTACTGGACCCCTATGGCAAGTCAACGCCACTTTCGGGTATTACCAGTGGAACACTGTCTGGCCTCATGGCCTTTCGGTCGCAGGTACTGGGCAGTTCGCAAAGCGCTCTAAACGATTTGGCTAAAACCTTTGCAAACCAGGTCAATGCGATTCATAACCAGGGCTTAGATGCCTACGGTAACCCCGGCAAAGATTTGTTTACGATTGACCCAACTGCTACCAACGCGGCTGCGGCCATGACCGTAGCATTTGAAGACCCCTTGTTGGTGGCGGCAGCAGCCCAGTTTCGGGTCACCGAAGGCTCCAACAACGCTAGCGGTACGAGCGCTTCGATCGCCTACCAAGATCCAGCAAGCGCGCCTAATACTGGCCCGGCAACGCTTTCCACGGTTTTGTCGAACAACGACAACCCCAGCGCGGCCAAAATCATCACCGTTTCGCGCAGTGTGCCGGCATCTACCGTCGCCGCCATCCCCAGCGGCATGCAGGATGTGAGTATTTATTTGGACAGCCTGCAGCCCGGGCAACAGCTCCAGGTACTGACCCGCGATGGTCGGCAATTGATTGGCCAGTCCATGGCCGGTGACAGCGCACTGCTAGGCAACGTCATGACCCAAGACAATGGGTTCGCTGCGGGTGCTAGCTACAGCGATGCATATCTCAACAATGCAAAGCAATCTGTACAACTCAGCGGCACAGCAACGGCCTCGGCCAGCTTTTTGGGAGTGGCCATTGCCGGCTCCCAGGCCGGTGACAGTGCGGCGACCACGGTGGCCGCGATTGTGTCCAACAAGTCACTCATTCTCGCTGGTAGCGGAGCCATTTCCGCAGGCGTGACAGACATCGCTGCCGACCCGAACGATCCGACTAAGCTAATCCTGACGACTAACCCAACATCTCCTGCACGTGCTCCGCTGTCTAGCACCAACAGTGCTGGGATCAGCTTTGGTAATGGCGAGGATTTGAGCTACAAGGGCATGAACGTGTTCTATGGCGCACAGGCCAGCGTGCAACAGCAACCGATATACAACAGCAAAGACCAAATTTCTGGAACCAAAGCGTTTCCAGCACTTTTGCAAGGAACACGCATCCAATCTCTTACCCAAGGCATCGCGGCAAATGCGCTGACACTGGATGGTGTTGCCATGCCCGCACTGGCCGCTGGCGTCAACGCAGCCGGGGTAGCAGCCTGGGTCAATGGCGTGCGTGATCCCCAAGGAAACCCGACAGGCATCGTTGCGACAGCCCACAACGACATTCGAGTCGATGCAAAGCATCTCAATTTGAACGCGTCATCCTTGGTTTTAAACGGGGTCCCCATCAACACAACCTCGTTGTCACATCCCGAAGACTTGGTGGCAGCAATCAACGCGGCGCCCACCAGCAACGTGGTAGCGGAGCTGACACCTGACGGCCAACTCGTGATTGCCAATGCGATTGGCCATGAGGGCGAAGACATCACAGTGGCCAACATGGTCAATACGGGCTCAGGCAACAGCCTAGGTGTGGCTGGCGGCAGCTACCGCGGCCAAATCAGTCTCAGTCAGCCTTTGATCGATGCCAACGGGTCCCCAATCACCAAACCAATTCAATTGGGTATCGGTAGCGCTGGTAGTCCCGCTGACCTGTCGCAACTGGGTTTTCGCACAGGGGCCTATATTTCAGGACCAGTGAAAGACGACCTAATCGTCTTGGTCACCGGAAGTGCCGGTAACGCAAGCGTATCAGCCAGCTATTCTGGTCAGCCAACGGATCCTACGCAGGCGCTGCGCACCAACCCGATGCAGGTCTCTTTTTTGTCAGCCACTCACTATCAGATCACCGATACCACGACCAATACGGTGGTTGCAGACCGGACTCTTGACCCAACCCAACTCAGCCCAGCCATTAGCTACCAAGGGCTGAAACTTTCTTTCACTGCGCCCCCTGCGCAAGGCGATAAGTTCACCCTAGACGGCAATACAGACGGTGTGGGTAACAACCAAAACGTGTTGGCGCTGAATGATTTGGAGACCAAAGCTGTGGTGGGCAGCAAGACCATGTCCAACGCCTATATCGACCAGGTCAATGAAATGGGCAACATCGCGCAGCAAGCCACTATTTCGCAGACCGCTCTTACCGTTGTCCATGACCAGGCAGTCAAGTCCCATGACGACGTCGCAGGTGTGAGCCTGGACAAAGAAGCGGGCGACCTGATCCGTTACCAGCAGGCCTACCAAGCAGCAGCCAAAGCGTTACAAGTGGCGGGCCAACTGTTTGATAGCGTACTGCAGATCCATTCAGCCTGAGGCTACTTATGCAGATATCCACCAGTCTCTTGTTTGACCGCGCCAGTGCCCAAATGGGCACGCTTCAAAGTGATTTGGCACGGTCGCAGGCACAACTGGCCAGTCAAAAACAAATTCTTAATCCCAGTGATGCGCCAGACCAAGCAGCGGCCATCTCTAGGCTTAAGTCCATTATTGGCCGCCAAGACAGCTTTGCCAGCAACATCACGACAGCGCAAACGCGCTTGAATACCGAAGACTCCACCTTGGGCAGCGCAAGCGATGCTTTGGTGCGCATCAAAGAGCTGTCCATCCAGGCGGCCAATGGCACGAACGACTCCACCACGCGCGCTGCGATAGCCAATGAAATGCAGGCGATGCGCGACCAGCTCCTCAGCCTGGCCAATACCCAGGACACGACTGGCAATTACATTTTTTCGGGCAGCAAAACCAAGACGCCGGCCTTTCAAACGGCAGCGGATGGCTCCGTCAGTTACCAAGGCGACCAGGCGAAGACTCAAATCGCTGTGGGCGAACACAGCACCGTAAACATGAACCGGCCTGGAACCAGCGCCTTTGTACGCGTCGTTCGTACTGCAGCAGACGGCACCACCACGGGTGTTGGGTTTTTCCAATCACTGGACGACTTGATAGCAGGCGTCAAAACGGGAAACAGCAGTACCATTCAGCGCGGCATGGGAGAGATAGATTCCCTCACTAGCGGAGTGGTCCTGGCCCGCGCCGATGCGGGAAGTAATTTGAATGTACTGGACCAGCAAAACTCCATCCTGACCGACACCAAGCTCACGCTCAAGACAGCTCTGTCCTCCTCTGAAGATTTGGATTACGCCAGCGCGATTACCAAAATGAACGTGCAAATGACGGCGCTGCAAGCCGCGCAAAGCAGTTTCGCCAAGATTTCGCAGCTGTCACTCTTCAATTATTTGAAGTAAGCCCTATTTTTTAAACGTCGCTTTCCATGACCACCACCACTGACACCACCACTACCACGAGTACTGGCGCCACTACCCCAAGCCAAATTACGAACCTGTTAGGTGCGGGCTCGGGCATGGACATTCAAGCGCTGTCTACCAGCTTGACCGAAGCGGAGCGCGCTCCAGCCAAGGCTGTCATCGACAAGCGCATCGCCGCATCTACGGCGAACATCTCGGGTTATGGCGCTATCAAATACGTTCTGGGCAATTTGCAAACTGCATTTGCAGCGTTGAAGGACCAAAGCTCCTTCAACTCGCTGAACCCTGTCAACACCCAACCCAGCGCTTTTTCGGTCACTGCGGGTGCCAGCGCCACGATGGGCAGCCATACGATAGAAGTGAGCCAGTTGGCTGCAGCACAGCGCAACGTGAGCGCCGGTTTTGCCTCTGGCACCACTGCCATTAATGGCGGCGCACCATTTAATGTGCTGCTCTCAGTGCATGGCGCTGCTGCTACCAGTATTGCGATTACTGACACCACGCCCAGGGGTGTGGCCTATGCCATCAACCAAGCGAACTTGGGGGTGACTGCGCAAATTGTGAACACGGGCGACGCCACCGCACCGTACAAAATCATGCTGACCGGCACATCGGGCGCGGCGAATGATTTCACGATGACAAGCCAGGCCATGCCCGGCAACCCCACCATCAGCACAACGCAGGGAAGTGCAGACACCGACGTACCGGTGACTGAAACTTCTACTGTGGCGTTTGGCGCAGGTCTTGCGGTCGGTCAAAGCATGACCGTCGGCGGACTCACTTACACCGCTAGCAGCGCAGTGAGCGCTTCGGAGCTCGCGACCGCATTCGCTTCCTTGGCCGATGGTGCCAGCTCTGGACCCGGCGTTGCAAAAGGCAGCTACTCGGGCAGCCTGAGTGGTTTCTCCACAGGCGCTGTGGTGGGTGGTAACTCCATCACAGCAACCAGCAGCACCGCCAGCAGCGACGTCACCGACCTGCGAGTGGCCGGTAAAGCAGCAGCTACGGGCTTACCCGCCCTAGCTCCCATCGCCGGGCTGGACTTTTCTACCACCACTCAAACTGCCAACAATGCAACACTGGTTGTGGATGGTGTGGCTGTGACGTCGAGCAGCAACCAGGTGCAGGACGCCGTCCCTGGCGTCACCCTGAACCTGAACGCCAAAACCACACTTGGCACGCCAGCCACGATCAGCTTCTCTCGTGACACAAGTGCCGTCACTACCAAGCTCCAAGCACTGGTAACTTCTTACAACGATGCGGTAACCATGCTCAGCGTGGTGTCCGACCCCCAGTCCACCGTGGCAGATTACGGTGCGTCTTTGGTGGGCAACTCCGTAGTCGGTCAGGTACGCAGCCAAATACGGGCATTGATGCTCGGAGGCGCAGCCCCCAATGCCCCCGCATCCGGCAACATCACCGCCCTGCGCGACCTTGGTGTTTCGATTGATAGTAAAGGTGTGCTTTCGCTGGACACCACCAAACTTGGCACTGCGCTGAGCAACAACTTTGACAACGCGGTGACCATGCTTTCGGCCAACCGGGAAAACCTCAGCACCTACAGCACCCTGGACGGTGGCGTCGCAGGGGATGCGGTCAAAAAGCTCACATCCATGCTGGCGAGCACCGGCTCTATCAGTACGAACAGTGCCAATGCGACCACTAAAGTTGCCAACTACAAGAAAGACCTGGCGACCTTAGAAGACCGCATGACCAAGCTCAAAGCGCGCTATTTGGCTCAGTTCTCTGCAATGGACAGCATCGTGGGGCAGTCCACCACTCTGCGTAACAGCATGGCCACGACGTATGCCGGAATGATGTCCACGTACACCAACAAATAAATAGATAAATAAGCCATGAGCCCTCAAGTTTTTCTTTTTGCTGTCGACTCACAAGCTATAGAGGTTTATTTTTTTGCAATCACAGTTCAGCCGTCCGAGGCCCATGTCCCCGGTAGGCTTGTTTAAGAAAGAAAGGAAGGCAAGCAATGGTCTCCGATATCCAAAGTGCAAGTGCCGCATTGCGCGCGCCTGCTGCCGCACCACCGGGTGCCGCAGTAGCCGTGGCGCGCAGTGCAGTGGCCGAGCAGCCCAGTGCACCCAAAGTTGTGGCCCCCAAGCCCATCGAAATCAATTACGACCCGGCCAAAGCACAACGCAATTTGCAAGAAGCCGTGCGCTCGTTGAATGACCAGATGGAATCTAAAAAGACCGGCTTGGGATTTTCAATTGATAAGAGTATGAAAACCCCCGTGGTGATTGTGACCAATGCCCAGACCGGTGAAGTGGTTCGCAAGATTCCTACAGACCAGGTGCTGCAAATGGCCCACAGCATCGATGACATGAAAGGACTCTTGTTGAACGCAAAAGTATGAAATTATTTTGTAATCACACCCAAGTTTCCTCAACTGCCGTCGACTCCCAAGTCATAGGCAAGAATTTATCCATATTTAGTCAGTTCTGCGTTTCAATTTAAAGGAGAAACACTATGTCAGTTATCAACACCAACGTCAGCTCGCTCATCGCTCAGAACGCCATGACATCTAACGGCTTGGCTCAGTCCAAAGCCATGCAACAACTGTCCACCGGCCTGCGCATCAACGGCGCCAAGGACGACGCAGCTGGTCTGGCTATCGCCGCCAAAATGACTTCGCAAATTCGTGGTTTGGACCAAGCTGTGCGCAATGCAAACGACGCTGTGTCCATGCTGCAAACCGCTGACGGCGCCATGGTTGCTGTGGGCGACATGATGCAGCGC
>CAIYRQ010000083.1 GCA_903928635.1 uncultured beta proteobacterium
AACACATGAAGTTAGTTACGGCCATCATTAAACCGTTCAAGCTCGACGAGGTGCGTGAAGCCCTCTCCAGCATTGGCGTCCAGGGCATTACGGTGACCGAAGTCAAAGGCTTCGGACGCCAAAAAGGCCACACCGAGTTGTACCGCGGCGCCGAGTACGTTGTGGACTTTTTGCCCAAGGTCAAGATCGAGGCAGCGATTGATTCAGCCCTCTTGGATCGCGTCATTGAAGCCATTGAAGGCGCGGCGCGCACCGGCAAGATCGGTGACGGCAAGGTATTCGTGTACGACCTCGAACAGGTGGTGCGTATCCGCACGGGTGAAACCGGCAAAGAAGCGCTGTAACGCTCGGCACAGAAAGGAATTCATGATGAAAAAACTACTCGTATCTCTCGCGCTGGGCTTGGGTCTGCTGACTGCAGGCTCGTTTGCTCTGGCACAAACTGCCGCACCTGCGGCGGCTGCCGCTTCTGAAACCAAGGCTGCCGCGCCTGCCGATGCTGCGGCACCCGCCGCAGCCGTGGCAGCGCCTGCTGCACCTGCTGCGGACGCCTCGGCACCCGTGGCAGTGCCTAACAAAGGCGACACCGCCTGGATGATGGTCTCCACCCTGCTGGTGATTTTGATGACGGTTCCCGGTCTGGCCCTGTTCTACGGCGGCCTGGTGCGCAGCAAGAACATGCTGTCGGTGCTCATGCAAGTCATGGTTACCTTCTCGCTGATCGTGGTGCTGTGGTTCATTTACGGCTACAGCCTGGCGTTTACCGAGGGCGGTGCGTTCTTTGGTGGCTGGGACCGCTTGTTCATGAAGGGCATTTGGGACAACGCTGCGGGCACTTTTGCCAACGCCTCGACCTTCAGCAAGGGTGTTGTGATTCCTGAGATCGTGTTTGCCGCATTCCAAGCGACTTTCGCTGGTATCACCGGCGCGCTGATCGTGGGTGCATTTGCCGAGCGCATGAAGTTCTCTGCTGTGCTGGCTTTCATGGTGCTGTGGTTCACTTTCAGCTACGCCCCGATTGCCCACATGGTCTGGTTCTGGATGGGTCCTGACGCCTACACCGGCAAGGAAGTGGTTGACGCAATGAACGGCAAAGCCGGTTACCTGTGGCAAATGGGCGCGCTGGACTTCGCTGGCGGCACTGTGGTGCATATCAACGCCGCTGTGGCTGGTTTGGTTGGCGCCTTCATGGTCGGCAAGCGCATTGGTTACGGCAAAGAATCCATGGCGCCTCACAGCCTCACTTTGACCATGGTCGGCGCATCGCTGCTGTGGGTGGGCTGGTTCGGTTTCAACGCAGGTTCTGCCCTGGAAGCCAACGGTTTTGCGGCTCTGGCCTTCATCAACACCTTCGGTGCAACTGCTGCGGCTGTGCTGGCATGGTGTGTGGGTGAGACGCTGATGCGTGGCAAAGCGTCCATGCTCGGTGCGGCATCCGGTGCGGTGGCTGGCCTGGTTGCCATCACCCCTGCCGCTGGCAACGTGGGCATCGGCGGCGCGCTGGTTATCGGTTTCCTGTCGGGCTTTGCCGGCCTGTGGGGCGTGAACGGCCTGAAGAAACTGCTGGGCGCAGACGACACCTTGGACGTGTTCGGCGTGCACGGCGTCTGCGGTATCTTGGGTGCGATCCTGACCGGCGTGTTCAACTCGCCTTCTTTGGGCGGACCTGGCTACGTGGCTGATTGGGTGACGGCGACCGGCGTGACCGCGGGTGACTTCTCGATCGCTGCGCAAGTGTGGATCCAAACCAAAGCGGTGTTGACCACGGTCATCTGGTCCGGCGTGGTCTCTATCGTCTCCTTCAAGCTGGTCGACCTCGTGATCGGTCTGCGCGTGACAGAAGAAGAAGAGCGCGAAGGCCTGGACATCAGCTCTCACGGCGAAACCGCTTACCACCGTTAATCCGGTTCAAGCATCCAGGGGCACCCAGCCCCTGCCAACCGCCCGGCAAGACCATGGTTTTGACGGGCGGTTTTTTTATGCCTGCACAGTGCACGGCACAATGCCGGTGCACTGTGCATGTCTTATTCCCACTTTCCCACCCACCATGATCCAACGCCCTGTTTGGCAGACCTTGCATCCCACACCCTATGAACTGGGCGAGTCGCCGTTTTGGCATCCCCATGAGCGGCTCTTGTACTGGGTGGACATCCCCGGCAAAAAAATTGTGCGCTGCGCCGAGGATGGCGCACAGTTGCAAACCTGGGACATGCCCTCTGAGCCCGGATGTATTGCCCCCGCCAAGAATGGCGGTCTGGTCATCGCGCTGCGCTACGGCGTGTTTCGGGCCAAGCACTGGGGTAGCCCGCTGGAACCCGTTGTGGTGTTGCCTTACGACACCGCCACGGTGCGGGCCAACGACGGCAAATGCGACGCACTCGGACGCTTTTGGGTGGGCACGATTGACGAGCCCAAGGCCTCACGCGCTGCGGCGCTGTGGAGCATTGACGCGCGGGATGAAGGCGCTGCGTTGGTTCAGCAGCAGGCCATGGACGCGCTGACTGCCAATGGGCTGGCCTGGGCACCGGACAACGCCACTCTCTACTGGGCCGACACCCCCAAGCACATCGTGCACTGCTGGGACTATGCCTTGCAGAGCAACCAACTCAGCGCACCCCGGACATTTTTGCAATTTGCACCCAAACCTGCAGCTTGGACATTCCAGGACGCGAGCTACCAAGGGCGCCCCGATGGCGCGGCGGTGGATGCCGGAGGTTGTTACTGGGTGGCGATGTTCGAAGGCGCCCGCATTTGCAGGTTTGCGCCCGACGGAACCCTGCTGGCCCAATACGCCACGCCGGCGCAATGCCCCACCATGCCCTGCTTTGGTGGGCCGGACCTGAAAACGCTTTTTGTCACCACCGCCCGCCACGGCCGCAGCGACGAAGAACTGGCGCACTACCCGGACTCGGGTTGCGTTTTTGCGATGCGGGTGGATGTGCCCGGTTTGCCGGTCAACTTCTACAGCGGCGACTGAGCATTCCCCGCCACCTGCTGACGCGCGACTTCCAGTGCATCAGGCGTATCCACGTCCAACACACAGCCCGCATCGTCCACCGGCAGCAAATGCGCTCCATGGCGCTGCACGACGGCACGCGCGCCGCTGTCGCCAGACAGCGCTAGCAACTCGTCCCGACAAGCAGCGGCAAACCCGACCGGGTGGCCACGCTCTCCTTGCCATGTGGGCACCACGACAGGGTGGCCGCTCAACGCTTGCGCCACTTGCAGCAAGGTGGAGGCTTGTGCCAAGGGCAGATCAGCAGGCAATACCAACCAGCCTTGGGCTTGCGCTGTGGCCTCTACCCCACAGGCAATACTGTCGCCCATGCCGGGCTGGCTCCGGTGGGTCGTGTGGCTGCGCTCCACGACATGCCAGGGCAGCCCGCTGCTTTGCACCGCAGCCAGCACCCAATCGCGCACCCGCCGCCCGCCCAAGTCCGCCTCCAGTTTGTCCACGCCGCCGCTGGCGGCGCGAAAACGCGCGCTGCGGCCTGCGGCCAAAATGAGTACGGTGGGTGTGATCGGCAAGGTCATGGGCTGGGAAAAGCAGGTGACAAGCGCGCATTGTGCTGGCTAGCGCAGCGTCTGCGCCCGGCAGCGTCCAAGTTTTCAACCAGAAGGCATTCAAAAAATTCACGGATTGCCCTGTTGGGCGCATTTACCATCTAGCCATGCAGACCCACGCTCCGGCGCTAGCCGACATCACAGACCAAATTCAGCAGGCACGCGCCTCGTCCAGCCTGTTGCGCATTCGCGGCGGCGGCAGCAAAGACTTTTTTGGCAGCACGCTGCGCGGCGACGTGTTGGACACCCGCACCTTGCAGGGCATTGTCAGCTACGAACCCAGTGAATTGGTAGTCACCGTGCACGCGGGCACGCCACTGGTTGAGTTAGAAGCCGCACTGCGCGAAAAAAACCAATGCCTGCCGTTCGAGCCGCCCCACTTTGGAGACAGGTCCGCGACCGTGGGCGGCATGGTCGCTTCCGGCCTGAGTGGTCCGGCGCGCGCCAGCGCGGGCGGGACCCGGGACTATGTGCTGGGAGCGCGATTTATCAACGGCCGGGGCGAACACCTCACTTTTGGCGGCCAGGTCATGAAAAACGTGGCCGGCTACGACGTCAGCCGCCTGATGGCGGGTAGTTGGGGCACGTTGGGCGTGCTCACCGAGGTCTCGCTCAAGGTCTTGTCCTTCGCTCCTTGCGAAGCGACCTTGGCTTGCGACCTGGGCCAAAAACCGGCCTTGGATCTGCTGCAACGCTGGGGTGCCCAGCCCCTGCCCCTGAACGCAAGCTGCTGGGTTCATGACGCCACCGGTGGCGCCGACGGCGGTGACAAATTGTTTGTGCGCCTGCGAGGCGCCGTTGCCGCCGTTGAGGCTGCCGTTCCCCGCATGTGCGCCGATGTGGTCGCGCTAGGTGGCAAGGCCGTTGCGATGGACAACGCGCAGGCCGTTCCCGACTGGGCGGCCGCGCGGGACCAGCGTTTGCCTTTTTTTACTGCCCCACCCGCACCAGACCTGTGTTTGTGGCGCCTGTCCGTGGCGCAGACCGCGCCGGTGCTGGATCTGCCCTACGCAACTTTCATTGAGTGGCATGGCGGCCAGCGCTGGGTCTGGGCACCTGCCACAGCATCGGCACAACTGCATGCGATGGCGCAGCGCGTCGGAGGGCACGCGACGCTCTTCCGTCGCCCCGAAGGTGCTCTGGCCGACACGCCGGTCGCTGGTGGTGTATTTGCCCCGCTGGATACCACGCAAGTGCGGATTCAAACCGCTTTGCAACACCAGTTTGACCCCGATGGCGTTTTCAACACGCGCCGCCTCCACGCGGTGGCCTAAGCTATCCGTCTCGCCATGCAAACTACGCTCTCCCCTGAATACCAACATTCGGCCGATGGCCAAGCCGCTGAGGCGATTGTGCGCAACTGCGTGCACTGCGGCTTTTGCACCGCCACCTGCCCCACCTATCAGTTGCTGGGCGACGAACTCGACGGGCCCCGCGGGCGCATCTATCTGATAAAACAAGTGCTCGAAGGCGCTGAGCCCACGCGCGCCACCCAGCAGCACCTGGACCGCTGCCTGACCTGCCGCAACTGTGAGTCCACCTGCCCCAGCGGCGTGGAATACGGCCATTTGATCGACCTCGGGCGCAAGATCGTGGACGCCAAAGTGCTGCGCCCTCTGCCCGAGCGCGCAGTGCGCTGGGCCCTCAAAGAGGGTCTGCCCTCCCCCCTGTTTGGCGTGGCGATGAAGCTGGGCCAAACGGTACGCGGTGTGCTGCCGCAGGCGATACGTTCCAAAGTGCCCGCCGCTCAAGACGCAGGGCAAATGCCTGTGGCGGTGCACGAGCGCAAAGTGCTGATGCTGGCTGGTTGTGTGCAGCCCTCCATGTCGCCCAATATCAATAGTGCAACTGCGCGTGTGCTGGACGCGGCCGGTCTGCAAACTGTCGTGGCGCCCAAAGCGGGCTGCTGCGGCGCGGTCAAATTCCATCTCAATGACCAGGATGGCGCCAAGGTTTCCATCCGTGCCAATATCGACGCCTGGTGGCCGCATATTGCGCCGCAATCTGGTACTGGCATAGAAGCCATTGTCATGAACGCGTCCGGCTGCGGTGTGATGGTGAAGGACTATGGCCATGTGTTGCAAGACGACCCGCTGTACGCCGACAAGGCAAAGCGGGTCAGTGAACTCACCAAAGACCTGAGCGAGCTTCTGCCCGACATGGTTGCGGCACTCAAGCCACGCATCAGCAGCGCAGCGGCGCAGGCAGCGGGTCTTCAAGTGTTTCATCCACCGTGCACCTTGCAGCACGGGCAGCAGCTGCGCGGGGGGGTCGAAAGCCAGATGGCGGCCTTGGGCTTTGCGGTGAAAGTGGCGACCAACGAATCGCATTTGTGCTGCGGCTCGGCAGGCACGTATTCGGTATTGAATCCCAAGGTCGCCTATGCGTTGCGCGACCGCAAGCTGGGCAATTTGCAAGCCATGAAACCTCAAGGTATTTGCAGTGCAAACATAGGCTGCATCACCCATCTGCAGAGTGGCACCGACACACCGGTTCGGCATTGGGTCGAAGTCTTGGACGCTGCCTTAAGCGCCCAGTGAAACACTGCACGCCATGCGGCGTGGTGGTGCAGGGACTTACTCGACGACGCCGCGCAAGGCGACGCTACGGCGGCGCAGCAGTTCCAGCAAAAGCAGCATGCTGATGGCAAACAAAATCAGCATAAAGGCGGCCGACAGAATGGTGGGCGAGAGTTGCTCACGCAGCCCGGTCCACATCTGACGCGGCAAGGTCGTTTGCTCCGGACCGCCCAGGAACAGCACCACAACCACTTCGTCAAACGAGGTCGCAAAAGCAAACAACGCGCCGGAGAGCACCCCGGGCCATACGATGGGTAGCATGACCTTGCGAAACGCCAAAAACTGCGAGGCGCCCAAACTGCGCGCTGCGCGCATGAGGTTCATATCAAAACCACCCAAGGTGGCGGTCACGGTAATCACCACAAAAGGCATGCCCAGCACCGCGTGCACCAACACGATACCCAACAGGTTGTTGGCAATCCCCAGCTTAGAGAAAAAGAAATACGAGCCCACGGCCAGCACCACCACGGGCACGATCATGGGGGAGACCAGCACGGCCATGATGAAGCGTTTGCCTGGCAGGTTGTGGTGGTTCAATCCCACTGCCGCCAAAGTGCCCAGCGTGGTTGCCAACATCGTGGCCAGCACCGCGGTGATCACGCTGTTGTAAATGGCATGCAACCAAACGGGGTTGCCAAACAAATCGCGGAACCAGCGCAAGCTGTATTCCTGCACCGGAAAATGAAAATAGGGTTCGTTGTTGAACGCCAGCGGCACCACCACCAGCACCGGCGCAATCAGAAACAACAAGACCGCAGCGCCAAAAAGGCGCAGCGCCCAATGCCCGAGGCGCTGCATGGGGGTGGCATACAGGGGTATGGAAGAGCTCATCCGAGTTTCAAGTTTCCTGGGCCGGCGATGCGGTCATACAGCGCATACAACACCAGCACGGCAGCCAGCAAGATGGCAGCCAGGGCGGAGGCCAGGCCCCAGTTGAGTGACCGACCCATGTTGTCGGCGACAAAGTAGCTGATCATCTGGTCGGTTGAGCCGCCCAGCAAAGCGGGCGTGATGTAGTAGCCCAGCGCCAGGATGAACACCAGCAGCGCACCGGCACCAATGCCAGGAATGCACTGGGGCAAGTACACCCGCAAAAAGGCAGTGGTCGGGCTTGCACCGAGCGAACGCGCCGCGCGCACATAGGAAGCGGGAATTTGGCGCATCACCGAGTACATCGGCAAAATCATGAAGGGCAACAAAATGTGGGTCATGGCCGCGACCACACCAAAGCGGTTGAACACCAGCGGCAGCGGTTCGCTGATCAGCCCCACTGCTTGCAAAAGAGAGTTGATGACCCCCTCTTTTTGCAGCACCACCATCCACGCCGTAGTGCGCACCAAGAGCGAAGTCCAAAACGGCAGCAGCACCAAAATCAACAGCAGATTGGCTGTCTTGTCCCGCAAATGCGCCAGCAAATAGGCCAAGGGGAATCCCAGCAAGATACACATGAACGTGACCGTGAAGGCGACGCCCAGCGTGCGAAGATAAATCGTGATGTGAATGCGCTGGTCCTCGGGCTGGGGGGCTACCGAGCCGTCAGACAAACGGCGCGAATCGAGCGCAGAAAGAAAAAACAAAGAATGCGTCGGCGAGGACAGATTGCGTATCGTGCCCCAGATCACCGGCTGCGTCCAGGCGGGATCCGCATCTTCAAAAAACGGTACCCAGGGACCTGCGTCCTGGGTGTTTATTCGGCGTGCGGCGCGCATAAAAATAGTGCGCAGTCCGGACTCTTCAATATTCAGGCGATTGGCAATGGAGCCGGCTTTTTGCTCCTGCATCGCATCTTTCAGATCCAAGGCCAGTGCGGCAAACACGGGCTCCGGGGGAACCTGGTCCCGGGGACCATTCCAGGCATCCAAAGCCCGCACAGTGCGCGCCAAGTTGTCGGGAATGATCGGGTCGTAAACGCTGTTGAGCAATACCGTGCCCAAGGGCAACAGAAAGCTCAGAGCAACGAAAAGAAACAAGGGCGCGATCAGCGCGTAGGCCCACAGGTGTCCGCGCCGCTCTGCTTTGCGCAGGCGCTGACCCAGGTCTGTCGTGCTGATCGCTGTCATGTTCTTACTTGGCGAGCCAGGCAGCGAACTTCTTGTTCAAGTCGTCGCCGTTTTCCATCCAGAATTGGGCGTTGGTGGGCATGGCACGACCGGGATGCCCTGCATTGGGCAACCACGCTTTGTAGGGGTTAGACGCAGGAATCAAAGCCAGTGCCGAGTTGCGGGTAGGAGCGTAAGGGATGTACTTCGCTTGATCCGCCAAAGGCTGGCTGCTGCTGGCAAAGCGGATGAACTCTTGCGCAGCGTCCACGTTTTTAGAACCCTTCAGAATGGCGTAAAGATCAGGGATCTGGATCTGGCCGTCCCACACCACCGCGAAGTCTTTCTTCTCTTTGTTGTTGGCGTCCACAATACGGCCGTGCCATGCGTGTGTCATCACGACTTCACCCGAGGCCAGCAGTTGGGGGGGCTGTGCACCTGCCGACCACCAGACGATGCTGCTCTTAATGGTGTCGAGCTTCTTGAACGCGCGCTCTACACCGGCGGCGGTTCCCAGCACTTTGTAGACGTCACCCACAGCCACGCCATCGGCCATCAATGCCCATTCCAGAATCACGCTGGGGTCTTTTTTGACGCCGCGCTTGCCAGGGAATTTGCTGATGTTAAAGAAATCTTCTAAGGTTTTGGGGCCGTTCGCACCTAGTTTGGCTTTGTCATAAGCCACGATGTTGGCGTAGGTAATCACACCAATCGCGCAAGGCAGGATCATGCCGGCCGAGAAATCTTTGGCTGCAGGCGTGCCGTCAGCACCTGCGGGCAGCTTGCTGGGGTCAATGCGCTCGAGCAAACCTTCTTCGCAGCCCTTAAGCGCTTCAGCAGGCTCCAAGTCCACCACATCCCACTTGATGTTGCCGGACTTCACTTGGGCGCTGATTTCGCCCAAGGTTCCACCCCAGTCCACCGAAGTGATCTTTGTGCCAGTCTTGGCGGTAAAGGGCTTGTGATATGCCTCGACTTGGCTGTTGGTGTACGCGCCACCCCAAGAGGCCACGGTCAACGCTTGTTGCGCAGCGCCGGTGCTTGGCAGGACGGCAATAACGGCGGCGCTAACGACCGTCAGAGCGCTTAATTGGATCTTCTTGAACATGCTGTTTTCCTGTTAGATGAATAAATGCCGCCCTCACTCGCCGTCCAAAGCCCGGCAATCTGCCACATTCCACCCAAGGGTGGCGGTGCTTCCAGATTGCAAGCTCAAGTCGCGTCCATCGTTGGGCAGCGTAACGATGAAATCTTCAAGTCCGCACGCGTTCAAACGCAGGCGCGCATAGCGGCCCAGGTAAGTGACGTCGATGACGGTGCCGGTCACTATGGTTTGAACCGCGCCAGAGGGCGGATTCAAGTGGATGCGTTCGGGGCGAATCGACAGCCGCGTTGACTGCCCCACCTGCTGCACGGCCACCGCCTGTGCAGCCAGGCACAAGCCGTTGCCCAGCGTTACTTCGCAAGTGCTACCAGAGATTGCGCTCACACGTCCGTGCAAGGTGTTGTTTTCGCCAATGAACTGGGCCACAAAAGCGTTTGACGGGCTTTCGTACAGCTGGGTAGGTGTATCGATTTGCTGGATCCGCCCGTGGTGGAACACCGCGACCCGGTCCGACATGGCCAAGGCCTCGGTCTGATCGTGCGTTACATAAACGATGGTGATTCCCAGCTCATGGTGAAGGCGCTTGATTTCGTACTGCAATTGCTCACGCAACTGCTTGTCCAGCGCCGACAAAGGTTCATCCATCAGCACCAACTGAGGTTCAAAGACCAGTGCGCGCGCCACCGCGACACGCTGCTGCTGGCCACCGGACATTTGGGCCGGACGGCGCGACTCAAAGCCTTTGAGGCCCACTTTTTCCAGAGCCCGCGTGACGCGCTCATGCGCTTCGTGACCGCTGACACCCCGCACGCTCAAGGGGAAGCCCACGTTTTCTGCCACCGTCATGTGCGGGAACAAGGCGTAGCTCTGGAACACCATGCCAATATTGCGGTGCTCCGGCGCGATCCGGTTGATGGGCTTGCCATCCAGGTAAATCTCACCAGCCGTGGCGGTCTCAAAGCCGGCCAGCATCATCAAGGTGGTGGTTTTGCCGGAGCCCGAAGGCCCCAGCAGGGTCAGAAACTCGCCTTGGGCGATATCAAGATTGAGGTCTTGCACCACGAGCTGTCGACCGTCGTAGCTTTTTTCTACATGGTCGAAGCGGACATAGGGCTGTTGCATGGGGAGCGGATTCCAAATTCAAGATATGCCCGAAAGGCAAGCAGTTTCTAT
This sequence comes from uncultured beta proteobacterium, assembly GCA_903928635.1. Taxonomy (GTDB): domain Bacteria; phylum Pseudomonadota; class Gammaproteobacteria; order Burkholderiales; family Burkholderiaceae_C; genus Allorhodoferax. The sequence goes on from CAIYRQ010000083.1 coordinate 10,461, forward strand.
GCCTACCCAGGGATGACGTTGTGCTGCGGACCGTACGGGAAGCCGGTGATATTTTGGTGTCCATGGTCTGTTACCACCAATATATCGTGTTCGCGGTAGCCGCCGGCACCGGGCAAACCCTCAGGCAGCATGATCATGGGCTCGATGGAAACCACCATCCCGGGCTCCAGAACCGTCTCAATATCTTCGCGGAATTCCAGCCCTGCTTCGCGCCCGTAATAGTGCGAAAGCACGCCAAAAGAGTGCCCATAACCGAAGGTACGGTACTGCAGCAGCCCGTATTCCTCGTAAATTTTGTTGAGTTCGTTGGCCACGTCGCAGCAGCGCACACCGGGTTTCACCAGCTTTTGGCCTTCTTCGTGCACGCGCACATTGACCTCCCACAATTTGAGGGATGCCGCGTCCACTTCCCCGAAAAACAGAGTGCGCTCCAGCGCCGTGTAGTAACCCGAGATCATGGAAAAGCAGTTCAGACTCAGGATGTCGCCTTTTTGCACCTTGCGGGTCGTGACCGGGTTGTGGGCGCCATCGGTGTTGATGCCGGACTGGAACCAGGTCCAGGTGTCCATCAACTCCGTGTGCGGGTAGCGCTTGGCGATCTCGCGCACCATGGCCTGGGTGGAAGCCAGCGCCACTTCGTGTTCCGGCACGCCTTCATGCACCGCAGCCACCAAGGCGGCGCCGCCCACGTCGCACACCTGCGCGCCATTTTTGATGAACTCAATCTCCTCGGCCGACTTGACCATGCGCAGCTTCATGCAGTCTGCCGCAATGTTGGTGAACTCCACGTGCGTGAGCACCGATTTGATTTTGTCCATGCGCTCAAGCGGAAGGTGGTCGTACTCCAGACCGACGCGGCCGCGGTTGGGCACTTCCTGCGCGATGGCGCGAAAGTAGTTGCCGCTTTGCCAGTCGGTGTAAATCACCGCCCGGTCGCACACGCCCTTGCGCCAGGGTTGGCCGCCGTCAATGTTCGCAGCGATGATGACTGCCTTGTCCTGGGTGACCACCAGGCTGTAAAAGCGGCCGAACGAGCAGTACAGAAAGTCGCTGTAGTAATTGATGTTGTGGTAACTGGTGAACACAACCGTGTCGACCGAGCGCTGGGCCATCATGGCGCGCAGTTTGCCGATGCGGCGGGCGTATTCGGCATCTGAAAAACTGTGGCGCACGCGCTCACCGTTGTCGATTGTTATCAGGTTGGGCATGGTCATAGTGGTGCTCCGGAAATTGCTGGAAAGTTGTCCCGAGTATTAAGGCAATACCATTCAACAGGATTCCGAATTACGACAAGATTTTTTCTTTATACGCCAAGCCTATTTCGCGATTGGCCCGATCTTTTTGAGGCGGCGCTCCAAAACGGGGCGTGTAGCGCGCAGTCAGGTGCGAAGGCGAGGAAAATCCGGTCTCCTGGGCAATCTCGCGCAAGCTTTTGTCGCTGCGCCGCACCAAAATGCGCGCATGGGTGAGGCGTATGTCCAAATAAATGCGCTCAGCAGATTTAGAAAACTGCTGGCGAAATAGCCGCTGCAAACTGCGCAAAGGCATGCCCGCGAACTGCGCAATTTCGGCAATCGTGAGCGGCTCAGACACATTGGCCTCCATCAACCGCAATGCCTCCACCGCCACTGGATGGGTAACCCGTTCCTGGTGAATGATGGACACGGTTTGAACGTCCGTCAGGCTGCGCCGCTCCACCACCAGTAGATTCGCCACCTCATTGGCCAGTTGGCGACTTCCTGGGGGGCGGGTCAACAAATACGTCATCAGGTCCAACGGCGCTACGCCACCGCTGCAGGTGTACCGATCCCGGTCCACCTCAAAAAAATGCGGGGTCACAATGACCTGGGGAAACTGCTCCACCATGGCTTCGTGGTCTTCCCAGTGGATCGTGCAACGGTAGCCATCCAGTAGCCCGGCCTGCGCCATGAGGTAAGCGCCGGTATCGATACCCGCGAGCGGCAAACCTTGGGAGGCCATGCGTTTCAACCAAAGGGTCAGAGGGCGCAAGCCGCGCTTTGGAATCGGGTTGGGTCCGACCACGAACACCACATCCAGGGGCGGTGCCTCGGCCAGGCTGTGCTGCGTCATGACCGCAATGCCGTCACTCGACACCACCAAGCCACCATCGACCGACAGCAACACCGAACGGTAGGTGGCGCGACCCAAGACCGCGTTGGCTATGCGCAGCGGATCGACGCAGGCGCTGAGCGCGATCAATGAGAAGTTGGGCACCACCACAAAGCCAAACACCAGAGTTTGCTTGGGCGGCGCCATGGGCTTTTTGCGGCCTAGTGAGCGGGCAAGACCGTCTCGATATCGCGGGCCAAATCGGCGGGCTTGTCAGTGGGCGCATAGCGCTTGCGCACCACACCGTCGGGGCCGACCAGGAATTTGGTGAAGTTCCATTTGATAGATTGGGTACCCAGAATACCGGGTGCCTCTTTGGTCAGCCATTGATAGAGCGGGTGGGCACTGGCGCCATTGACATCGATCTTGGACATCATGGTGAAACTCACGCCATAGTTTTTCTGGCAGAAGTTGGCAATCTCGTCGTTGCCGCCTTTGTCTTGCGAGCCAAATTGGTTGCACGGGAAGCCCAGCACCACCAGGCCTTTGCTGCCATATTGCTGATGTAGAGCCTCCAAGCCAGCGAACTGCGGTGTAAAGCCACAGGCGCTGGCGGTATTGACGACCAGCAGAGCTTTGCCCTCGAAGTCTTTGAGCGCCAGGGGGTGGCCGTCAATGGCGAGGGCATCAAAGTCAAAGGCAGTGGTCATGGGGGAACTCCTGGTGAGATGAGGTCAAAGAGGTGAATGCCTAGCCGTGCAAATTGTCGTTGCGCGCAATGTCGAGCAGGTGGTCCACTTCGCCGCCATATTCACGGCAGTTGCGTGCGTGCCAGCGTTTGATGAGCCACATACAGCCCGCTACCAACACACCGAACGCGCTGATGGCAACAAAGGCGGAAACGCCCATGCCAGTGGACAAGCTGTACAAGCCGCCGAGCACCAAAATGCAGGTTTGCTCGTTGAAGTTTTGCACTGCAATCGACCGCCCGGCGCCCATCAGGTTGTGGCCGCGGTGCTGCAACAAAGCGTTCATGGGCACCACCAAGAAACCGCCCAGACCACCCAACAGCACCAGGAAAGGTGCCGCGACCCACACATTGGAAATGACATTGAGCATGATGACCAACAAGCCCATGGCAATTCCCAAAGGAATCACGCGGGTGGCCACATCGAGCCGCATGCGCAGCGAAGCCACCACAGCGCCAACGGCGGTGCCCAAGGCCACTACGCCGACGAGTGACGACGCCTGGGTCACCGAATACCCTAAGGCCAATGCGGCCCAGGCCAATACGATATAGCGCAAATTACCACTCACCCCCCAAAACAAGGTGGTGGTCGCCAATGAAATTTGCCCCAAACGGTCACTCCAGAGTCGCTTGTTGCAGGACCAAAAATCGGGTAACAAACTAACGATGCGCGTCGGCAAGGGCCGCATCTCCACCCCCGTCAGAGGGATGCGGGTGTTGAACCAGGCTGCCGCCAGGTACACAAAAATCAGCACGCTGATCGCAGCTTCCGGAGCGGTATCAATGCCGGTATCAATCAGTGGGACATCGAATGACAACAAATACGGTGAAATGTGCGGCCCCACCAGTTGCCCGCCCAGCAGCACACCCAAAATAATGGACGCAATGGTCAGCCCCTCAATCCAGCCATTGGCTTTGACCAGCTGCGACGCGGGCAGCAGTTCGGTCAATATCCCGTACTTGGCTGGGGAGTAGGCTGCGGCACCCAGCCCGACCACCGCATAGGCCATCAAAGGGTGGCTGCCAAACAGCATGAGCAGGCAGCCCACAATCTTGATGCCATTGCTCATGAGCATCACTTTTCCCTTGGGAAAAGCATCAGCATAGGCCCCCACGAAAGGCGCCAGCACCACATAAAACAAGGCAAACATGGGAACCAGCGCCGCCTGCTGCCACTCGGGAGCCTGGGCACTGCGCAGCAGCTGCACGGCGGCCACAAACAAGGCGTTGTCGGCCAACGAGCTGAAAAACTGCGCCGCCATGATGGTGAAAAAACCGCGTTTCATTGATACAGGGAAGTGTCGCTAGGGGGCAAAGGCGGTTCTGGGAGCGCAGGTGTGTGCAAAAGTCCGTGGGTTATAGCACGCACGCGGCTACAGTTGCGCCATGCCACGCCCCATTCAAGCCACCATCCACACCCAGGCCCTGCGCCACAACCTTCAGACCGCCCGCAGTCGAGCCCCTGACGCCCGCGCTTGGGCCGTGGTCAAAGCCAACGCCTATGGCCACGGCATAGAACGCGCTTTTGAAGGCTTGCGCGGCGCCGACGGCTTTGCGCTGCTGGACCTGGACGAAGCCCAACGCCTTCGTGCCCTCGGCTGGAGAGGGCCGATTCTGCTGCTCGAAGGTGTGTTCGAGTTGCGCGACCTGGAAATGTGCTCGCGCCTGGATTTGTGGCACACGGTGCACAACGAGGCGCAAATCGACATGCTGGCGGCCCATAAGACGAATGTGCCGCAGCGCATTTTTCTGAAAATGAACAGCGGCATGAACCGCTTGGGGTTCCGCCCGGACCATTTCCGTGCCGCCTGGACACGCCTCAACGCCCTGCCCCAGGTGGATGAAATTTCGCTCATGACGCATTTCAGCGACGCCGACGGCGCGCCGGGTGTGGCAGCGCAGGTCGCTGCATTTGAGGCCGCCTGCGCCGATTTGCCTGGCGAGCGCTGCATCAGCAACAGCGCTGCTACCTTGCGCCATCCGCAGTGCGCCAATGACTGGGTGCGCATCGGCATTGCGCTCTATGGCAGCGCGCCCGACCATCCTGAGAACCCCGCTTCGCATTGGAACCTGCAGCCCACCATGAGCCTGCGCGCCCAGGTGATTGCGGTGCAGGACTTGCTGCCCGGCGACACCGTGGGCTACGGCTCGAGCTTTGTGGCAGCACAAGCCATGCGCATCGGCGTGGTTGCCTGTGGGTACGCTGACGGCTACCCCCGCATTTGCCCTAGCGGAACCCCGGTACTGGTGGATGGCGTGAGCAGTCACACGGTGGGCCGGGTGAGCATGGACATGCTTGCCGTGGACCTAACCGCCTTGCCCGAGGCCGCTTTAGGCAGCGAAGTCACGCTGTGGGGCGCAGCGTCCAACGGCGCGGTGCTGTGCATCGACGAAGTGGCAGCGTGCGCAAACACCCTGGGCTACGAGCTCATGTGCGCTCTGGCCCAGCGAGTGCCGGTGGTTGTGGACTAGTTTGCCGCGTTAAAAAGGCGCAGTCACCGACAAGCCGAGCATCCAATTCCGAGGCAAACCCGGTTCAATGTACTGCGCACTGTTGACGATGACTGAGCCCGCATAACGCTCATCACTTGCATTGTTCAGACGCAGGTAGGCAGACACCGCGGCTTTTTCGACCGCCCAGCGCTGGCTGGCGCTCACATTGAACACGGTGTGGCCATCGACCGAGGCGGTATTGGTGTCGTTGGCAAAAATACGGCCGGACTGCACCATTTCGAGAGCAAGACGGGTGCCAAGAGAGGGTGCTTTGGGACCACTGCGTGCCTGCTCGCTGGTCCAGGCCAGCTCGGAAAACACGGAGGTCTGGGGTATTCCGGGAATTTTATTGCCCGCATTAATAGTTGTCGCACCTGTCACAGTTGCCGAAGTGAATGCCTGGGAATACTTGGCATCGATGAAGTTCGCCGACAAGGACGCCGTCATTTGAGGAGTGATTTGCGTGCTTGCGCCTAACTCGATGCCGATGCGTGAGGTTCCGGGCGCACTTTTGTACGACGTCTTTCCGCCAGCAGTGGCGTCAACCACGATTTCGTCAGTGGCGTCGATCTGGAACACAGCGAGGTCAATCCGCGAGGTACGGTCGGGGACCCATTTGGTGCCCACTTCGTAATGCCGACTCGTGGACGCGTTGAGCAGGGGATTGAACGCGCCGACCGGAGCGCCACCGCTGGTTTTGTATGCCACCTCCGCCAGTGTCGGGGTCTCGAACCCCTGGCCGAAGTTGACGTAGAGGTTCAAGTGGTCGGTCGCGAAGTAGGTCATACCCAACACCGGACTGGTGGCACGATAGCCCACGTCACCAGAGGCGGCACCGTTCGTTTGGTAGTCGGTACTGGCAAATCGCACGCTGCTGGAACGCAGGCCGCCAACCAGAGCGATGGAATCCGACACCTGCGCGGTACCCTGGGCAAACAAATCACTGTTTTCCGCCTGATTTTCCTCATTGCGGTTGGTCAGCACTTGCTGCCCCTGTGACGCAGTTCCGGCCTTGCGTAACTCGCGTGAGCGGTCGAATTCATATCCAGCAACCCATTCGACAGGCGTATCCGCGACTTCCATTTTTTCGTTGTATTGGACACCCACACCGTAGTAGGTTCGGTTCAGGCCCGTCCAGGCACCGTTGGCGTTGATTCCGGTGGTGCCGACCTGGAACTGCAGGTTGTCCCGGGTGCCGTAGTACATGCGACTGGTGACCGAGTGGTCTTTGTCGATGCTGTAGACCGCAGAACCACCGAGCTGATTCTGTGAAATGATTTTTCTCACTCCAAATTGAGCCGCTGTCATGGTGCCCAGAGAATTGCGGCCCTGCTGCTGCGGATTGGCTGCCCACTGCGCGGCTGTCAAACCCAGCGGATCCTGCGCCAGCGGCATATCAAATTGATTGAACACCAAATTCACACGGGTCTGGTCATTGGGATTGAAGTCCAACTTGCCATTGAACTGCTTGCGCTCCGTGCGGCTGTTGTCACGGAAGCCATCGATGCTGAAGGTGCTGTAGTCGGCCACGATGCCGTAGTCGCCCACCGTATCGGAGAACTGGTAGTCCGCGCGGTGCAAACCATAGTCACCCACGAAATACTGGTAGTCCAGCAGCGGCACTGTCGACGCGGGCTTGGTAAAGGCCTGAATCACGCCGCCCGATGCGTTACCGTACAACTGCGCCAGAGGCCCACGCAAGACCTCGATATGGTCCATGGAAGTGAGGCTGACGGACGAGCCCTGGCCCTGGCCGTCCGGTGTGGACGCGGGAATGCCGTCAATGAGCAGGCGAATGCCCCGGATTCCGAAGGCGGAACGGGCACCGAAACCCCGAATGGACACCTGCAAGTCTTGGGCGTAGTTGCTTCGGTCCAACATAGTCAAACCCGGAACGCGCACCAGCGACTCCGACAAGTTGACCTGCGGACCACCGTTCTGAATGGCCCCGCGGTCTACCAACTGGATGGCGGCAGGCGCATCAAAACTGCGGGCTTGGGCGCGCGATGCGCTCACCACCACATCGTCGAGGCTTTGGGCGCGCAGGCTCGCCAACATCAGCAGCAGGACAACGGGTGCGAACAACGAACGCTGGGAAGAGGAGGGCATAAGAAATCCGATTGCGAGGAATAAAAAGTTCAGACAAATGCGCAAAAATACAGCGAGCCAATTTAACGCTGTGACTAGAAATTTTGATTTATTAGCGGAGGAAACTTTTTCAAATGTCTCGAAAAAACTATTCAGAATTGAAATTTCATGGGCTGCTGGTGGCCGCTCTTGTTGTCAGCGGTCACGCACTAGCAGATACCAAGCCACTGCCACCGGCGCAATGGCCCCGAACGGTTTCCGAGGCGGTGCCCTTGGTTATTCGAGCCATGAATCCGACCCAACAATCCATTGTCAGCAATACCAGTTTCGAAAATTTGCCTATGCTTCAAGGCGAGTGGGGCGACGATATTGCACAACTTCTGGGAATTGAAAAAGGGAATAAGGCTCTTATTGATTCCGCGTGTGGCCCCACCTGTACGCCGAGCAAAGCCACTGCCATTGTCATGCAGGCCACTTGGAAAGCATTAATCCAGTAAGTTTGCAAATAAACCCCATCGACATCGGTCAATGGGTGGGTCCCATCAACTTAAGGCGCTTCTGCCGTCACTTTCACCGCACTGAACCATGCCGCCAGGTGGCTGATATCCGCGTCCGACAGTGGTTTGGCAATCATATTCATGACTTCATTTTGCCGTTTACCGCTGCGGTAATTGCGCAACTGCTCGCTTAAATAAATAGCCTGCTGACCCGCAAGATTGGGAGCGTTGGGCAGTGTGGCCATGCCCGTAGGGCCATGGCACAGTGCGCAGGCGGACTCCGCTTTGGCACGGCCTTCGGCCACGTCGTTGGCATGGGCGCTGAGCACGGTTGCAAGAAGCGCAGCAATCATTAACTTTTTCATAGTGCATCCATAACAAAAGGGGCCCCCTAAAGGGCCCCGGTTTGCCTGAGCACGCGCCCAAGGGCGCGTGCACCAGCCCAGATTTACATGCCGGTGTAGCTGATGCGATAGATCGCGCCAGCGTAGTCATCCGTCACCAAAATGGAGCCGTCAGGCAAGTTGGCCACGTCCACGGGGCGGCCCAAGGCACGTCCGGTTTTCTTGTCCAAGAAGCCATCTGCAAACACTTCAGCAGGTCCTGCGTTGCCGTCTGCTTTGATTGGCACAAAGTTGATCAGGTAACCGCTAGGCACCGTACGGTTCCAAGAACCGTGCGAGGCCACGAACAAACCGTTTTGGTACTTGGCGGGGAAAGCCTTGCCGGTGTAGTGGGTCAAGCCCAGTTGCGCTTGGTGCGCTGGGAATTCCACCTGAGGGAAGATTGCGCCAGCGGGCTCTTTCATATCTTTCAGGTCTTCCGCTGCTGGAGAACCTGCAACTTTGAAATGGCCGTTGTAATAGGGGAAACCGAAGTGCTCACCCGCCTTGGTCAGCTTGTTCAGCTCGCCTGGTGGGATGTCATCACCCAAACCATCGACCTGGTTGTCGGTGGTCCAGATGTCGCCCTTCGGTCCGATGGAAATACCGGCTGGGTTGCGCATGCCCTTGGAATACACGGTGCGTCCACTTCCGTCCAAGCCGTTGAAGCGCAACACACCACCAATGCCCAGGCTCTCGAACAGTGCCACTTTGTCGGCTGGCTGCACGTTGTAAGGCTGACCCATCGTCACAAAAATCTTGCCGTCTTTGTCCACTTTGCAAACACGACCGGTGTGGTTGAACGACTGCTCTTCCACGGGGATCAGTTTGCCTTCAGGAACGACCACGCCCACAGCGACGTCCGGGCCCTCGTAGAAATACTCAGCTGCCGGGAAGTGCAGGATACGGTTGGATTCCGCGACCACCAAGAAGCCGTCATTGGTGAAGCAAACGCCATTGGGGTTGCTGAACTTGATGGAGGGCGCAAAAGCCTTCACTTCGGTCGCTGCGTCACCATTGTTGCGGTTGGTCACAGCCCAGACATTGGTCTTGCGGGTTCCGACAAACAGCATGTTGGTCGAAGGTGCAACCGCCATGTAGCGCGCGTCCGGAACCACGGCGTACAGGTCAATCTTGAATCCATCGGGTAATTTGATTTTTTTCAAATTGGCGCGAATAGCGTCAGCATTCTTACCTTCCTGAGGAACGGTAGGGATCACCATATTGGTGGCTGTATTGCCCATACGTTGCAGCGTGGACAGATTGGCGTCCTGCGCACTGGCCGCTGTGGCGCACAGTGCGGCGGCAGCAACGGCGAGAGATGTCAGTTTGATGAGTTTCACGATTTTCCTTTGGAATGGTTCATGGCGGTAACAAGAAAGCCCTCAACAAACTCGTAAGTAATACTGAGGCCCACCCAAAATGTAGTGATCTGTTCGAACCATTCGAATAGGGTTAACCCGGAAAAACCCATTCTCATTTTTCAAGCGCCAATAGAAAAAAATTCATTTGCTGTCACCAGGTCGACACACTCCAGAAATTGCAAATTTAATATATTTTTTTTCTAAATAAAAATCATTTCATATTAGAACTATATTCGACCCGGTAGCCACTGACCCAGCGCAAAAACCGAATTGGGCGCGGTAGAACGTTCCAAATTAGCGGTCGGCTTCTTCAAAATACCTTTGGTGGCCGTCTTGCGCTCCTTGACTTGAAATCCCTTGGCGCGCTGCTCCTGCGCCAGGCTGCGCAGGCTGATGGTCTGCATGTGCACCATGAGCGCCGAGTGCAGTTGGTCCCACAGCGCCTGGGTCATATCCGTGGGGCCGCCGGGGCCGGATTCGCTGGTTTCCTGCGCACCAGAGCCGCTGTCCTCAATGGCCGACACGATATCAGCCACCGAGATTGCATCCCCCCGAAAGCCCAGGGTGTAGCCGCCTCCGGGCCCGCGCGTGCTCTCCACCAGCCCATGCTGCCGCAGCTTGGCGAACACCTGCTCGAGATAGGACAAAGAGATGCCATGGCGCAAGGCCAACTCGCTCAGCGGCACAGGGCTATGGTGCTCACGCAGCGCAAGGTCAATCATGGCGTTGATTGCAAAACGGCCTCGGGTACTCAGTCGCATACCAATCTCCTCAGAAAAATCACACCGTTGGGTGCGGGTTAATGGGCCGGTTTTTGGCCCCAGTGCAGCGGACTGTAAAAGCGTTTATTCTTCGTGTAAATTCGTATTTTTTATAATTTCACTTCGTATAAATCGAAGTGTGTACACCGCGCCATTGCCATAAAAACTTCACGCCATGAACTTCAAACATTTGCACTACTTCTGGGTCACAGCCAAGGCAGGGGGTGTCATGCGCGCGGGCGCCCAACTGCACACCACACCGCAGACGCTGTCAGGCCAAATCCGACTGCTCGAAGAAGACCTGGGCCACAAGCTGTTTCAAAAAAATGGGCGCACCATGGAGTTGACCGAAACCGGTCGCCTGGCCTTGGGCTATGCCGATCAAATTTTCACCCTGGGTGGAGAGCTGGAAACGGCGGTGCGCCATGCCCATGGAGGGCAGGTGGTACAGGAATTTCGTGTTGGCGTGGCCGATGCGGTGAATAAATCGGTGGTCTATCGCCTGCTTGAGCCCGCGTTGGACTTGTCTGCCCCCGTGCGAATGCTGGCCAGTGAGGGCAAGTTCTCGGACCTGTTAGCCCAACTCGCCCTTAACAGACTGGACTTGGTGATTGCCGATGAGCCCATGTCCAAACGCCTCAATGTGCGCGCCTTTAACCACGCGCTGGGGCGCAGCAGCATGGCGTTTTTTGCAACGCCCGCCCTGGCTAAGCGACTCCATGGTTCCTTCCCTCAGTGCTTGAACGATTTCCCTTTGCTGATTCCTGGGGTTCAGGCCTCTGTGCGCCAACAGCTAGAGGCCTGGTTCACACGGCACGGCATTACACCTCGCATCATCGGAGAATTTGACGACGGCGCCTTGATGACGGCGTTTGGTCGCCAGGGCAAGGGGGTGTTTATGGTGCCGGGCGTCATGGAGGCGGAAACCGTAGCCCAATTTGGCGTGCAATGCGTCGGTCGAAGCGACGAGCTGGTGGACGAATTTTTTGCCGTTTCGGTGGAGCGGCGCATCACCCACCCCTGTGTTGTAGCCATTACCGACGCAGCGCGTGGCCAACTGTTTGGGTAAATACGCATGAGCGCCTCAATTTTCTCAATAAACAAGATTTATTGGCAGAAAATAGGTGGGTTACTGTTTCACATCTAGGCTTCCATGCACTTCTCCGCCCACCGTTCTCTTCGATCCTTATGGGCGGCACTGGCGTTGGCCGCGAGCCCCTGGAGCGTCAGCGCGCAGGTACCGGCGCTATGGGAAGTCGGCGGCTTTGCTGGGGCTCTTACGTCCCCGGCCTATCCTGGATCGACTGAACGACTCAGCCGCAACTTGGTTTTGCCCTACTTCATCTACCGTGGTGAGCGCATAAACGTTGACCGTGATGGCATCGATGCGCGTCTGCAAGTCGCGCCGGGCTATGAGTTGGACTGGGGTGTCAACGGGTCGTTCCCGGCACGGTCTAATGATGTGCTGGCGCGTCAAGGCATGCCCGACTTGGGTACGTTGGTGGAGTTTGGCCCGCGCTTGAAGGTCAAGCTGCCCAGTCCGGGCTCTGGCCTGCGCATGGGGCTGGACTTGCCGCTGCGTGAGGTGTTGGAGATCAACAATGGCACGCGCAGCCAAGGCGTGGTGTTCGAACCTACCTTGGTGCTCGACGCGGCCAACCTGGGCGACGGCTGGAGCCTGACGGCTAAAGCCGGGCTGACCTGGGGCGACCAAGCGATGAATCAGTATTTTTATGGCGTGGCACCACTCTACGCCACAGCCCAGCGCCCGGCGTTTGAGGCGCAATCGGGGCTCATGAGCGCACGCGCCAGCCTGAGCACGAGCAAGAGCCTGGGGCCTGATCTGCGGATCTTTGGCTACGCCCGCATGGACTACTACGGCCTGGGCGTCAACTCGGCCAGCCCCCTGTTCTTGCAAAACAGCAGCCCGACTTGGGGCCTGGGTTTGACCTGGACGCTGGGAAGGTCCGAGGCGCGGGCGGGCGAATAAATCTCCAACTCTGACTGGCATGTCGATTGAGCGACTGGAGATACGCCGAACGGACCGCATACTCAGGCGGTGATCATCTCCATCCAAAGCCTGCGCCAATGAGCGCTCCACACCCCTCGCTTGCTCGGTACCGCCACCGCGTGGCTCTCGGGCTTCGGCACGCGCGCATGCAGGGCCATCTGTTGCCTGATGTTTGGCGCGGTATGTTTTGGGTGGCGCTCAGCGGGCTGGTATTTACTTTGCTCAATACTCTGGTGCGGGCCATCACCCTGACCATGGAGCCTTTTGAGTCGCAGTTTCTTCGCTACCTCTGCAGCGTCATCATCATGGTGCCTCTGCTGCTACGCCAGGGTTGGCGCAGCTACTGGCCGGTCAATTTACCTGGCCAGCTTTGGCGGGGCGCTGTGCACACCTTGGGGCTGATGTTTTGGTTCGCTGCCCTGCCCCACTTGGGGCTGGCAGACACGACGGCCATCGGATTCACCGGACCAATCTTCATCATGCTGGGCGCCTCCTGGTTTCTTGGTGAGACGATGCGCACCGACCGGTGGGTGGCTGCACTTTTTGGCTTTGTCGGGGTGCTTGTCGTGATTGCGCCCAAGCTCAGCGGTCAAGGCGGCTGGTACCCGCTGATCATGCTGGCCTCATCGCCGATTTTTGCGGCCTCATTCTTGATGACCAAAAGCCTGACGCGCACCGAGTCTCCTGGCGTGATTGTGTTGTGGCAGGCACTGTCAGTCACCGTACTGAGCATGCCCATGGGACTGATGCACTGGACCATGCCCACACCCTGGCAATGGCTGGGCTTTGCGGGTGCCGGCGTGCTGGGGGCCACTGGACACTATTTGCTGACGCGCGGATTTCGTGCCACGGACATTTCGGCCACCCAATCGCTGCGGTTTTTGGACCTGGTATGGGCTGCCGTGATGGGCTGGCTGGTGTTTTCAGACGTGCCCAGCCACACCACCTTGCTGGGAGCACTGGTGATCTTGGCGTCCACCATTTGGATTGCCCGCCGCGAACACCGGCGCCATACTCTGGCGGACGCCTAGGTCTGAACTGCAGGCCTGCGTTCAATTGGCACAACGCCTTGAGCGACGAGGACGCCGAGACCCACCACCGCGGCGGCCAAGGCCTGCGTCCATTGCCACGCACCGCCCATCGCAAACAGGATCAGCATCACGTAGAAAGGTGTTGCATTGATGTGCAAGGAGTACATCGCAATGCCCAGGCTGCCAATCGCCATGATCCATAGCACCTGGCTAATGGCCAGACCGCCGATGGCAAATACTGCCAGTGCACCCAGCTCCTGAAGACCCAGCACCTCCCACTGCGGCCCCGCCCCGCCCAGCAGGGCGTTCACCCCTGCCGCCAGACTGGTTGCGAGTGCTGCACCGGTCAGTGTGACGGTTGTACGCCCCAAGGGGGTCAGGTCGGGAAAGGCACTGACCGACATGCGCGAACCGAGCGTGTAGAGCACGATAGATCCAAAACACCACATGGCCCCCAGGCCCCAGCCCAGGCCGTCCCCATCGCCACGAAGCACCATCACGCCACCGGCCAGGCTGAGCAAGACCCCCAACACCAAAGCCAGACTCATCTTGCGGCCATCGAGCACCACCTCGATGGCGATGCCCACCACCGGCATGGCTGCAGAGATCACGGCAACGGTCACCATATTGGTTTTGGCCTGCCCCAATAGCAGCATGAAAGCACCCAGCCCCAGGCCGCCACCACCCACGAGGAACCCTTTGCCCCAGTGCGCCTCGCGCAAGGCTTGGCTCCCTTCAGAAATCCACCAGAGTGGAAGAAGAAAGATCGCAGCGATGGCAATGCGTGCCGCAGTCAGCGGCAGTGCAGGCACCGGTCCGATCAGGAGATCGGCGGCAGGCAGACCCACCGCCCACACCAGCATGGACAGCATGCACAGCACATGAGCCCGCGCCAGACCGTGGCCTGGCTGCAGGTCAGACGCCACCGTGAGGATGGGTCGGGTCAATCCACAGCACCGTTTCTGGCTTCTCGGCAGGCTCGATATCCATGTTTACCGCAATGGCCTGGCCATCGCTGCGGCACAGCACGCACTCCAGGGCTTCGTCGGCGCTGGCGTTGATTTCCTGGTGCGGCACAAAGGGCGGCACATAAATAAAGTCGCCCGGCCCGGCTTCCGCCGTGAACTCCAGGGAATTGCCCCAGCGCATGCGCGCGCGGCCTTTAACGACATAAATCACGCTTTCCAGCGGCCCGTGGTGGTGCGCGCCCGTCTTGGCATTGGGGTGAATGTGCACGGTACCTGCCCAAAGCTTTTGCGCACCGACGCGCGCAAAGTTGATAGCCGCCTTGCGGTCCATGCCCGGTGTGGACGGCACGTTGCCGTCGAGCTGATCACCCGGCACCACGCGCACACCATCGTGCTTCCAGTCGGTGGGTGCAGGATGGGCGGGGTGCTCGGGAGTGGTCATCGTCATATCCTTGGTGATAGGGTGCGTCGTTTGAATTGACGCGCATTATCACCAAGACGCCGAGGCGAGCGCGGCGCCTACATCACTTACTAGCAACAATGCGCAAGCGACCCGCCGCATTTGTAACAATGTTGGAGTACTGCCCACCATAAGCAAGCCCCGCTGGGCAATTGCTGCCTTGATCGATCTGCAGCATTATGCAAATGCTGAAACCAGCAGCACCGGCCCCGGGAATTTCTCCAGTGGGTCGAAATGGGAAGGTGAAAGGAGTGCGATTGTGTGTTGCGCTCCACCCCGTGGGCAAATTCAATGCGGGATGGGCCCGCAAAATAGTCTCGCCTGGATTGAACACACCGTCGCCATTCATGTCGACATAGGTCATCCAGCCAACCTGCCAGTCGCTGGGCGTGCCTCCCGGGCTCGTAACGCAAGCAGCACCGGTCGAGGATGCGCACACCACGACCCGCCTGTTTCTCTTGATGGCCTCGCTGCGCGCCAGCGTCAAGTCTTCCAGCAGTTCAGTGGCGTAGGTTGCACGCCGATTGCCGTCAATGGTCGATTTGTAAGCTGGGACGGCCACCATCAGCAAGATCACCATGATGGTCACGG
>CAIYRQ010000084.1 GCA_903928635.1 uncultured beta proteobacterium
CCAGGCCTGTCGCGTCGGATGGTTGTGTACCAGTTCGTGCTGCAAGCTCATATGCCAGGCCGCAATGGCCGCCAAGGTGGCCAACGCGCCCCAGGACCCGCCATGGGCATACCAATTCAATGCAGCCAGCCAACCTCCATAGATTCCCACGATCAACAGCCAGGTGTGCCATTCAATGCCAAATTGGCGTGGGACTAGGTAGTCAGGTGTCGCTTGCTGTGGGCGGGTCATGCCAATAAATGGTGAGTGGATGTAAGGCCAAGCCACCGCGATGGTGGAACGCGGCGGGGATCGTAGCACTGGTGGCGCAACCACCGTTTGCAATAAGTCAATGGCTTGTAAAATCCATACTGCTTCAGAGTCGTGTCCGGCGCGCTGCAGTGTTTATTTTCCGGGCCATGTAGAGGACTACCATGTACAAAAACCTCGCTGCGATGGCCGTCGCCTGTCTGTCGGCCCTGCACGAATCCCCCGGTGACTTTCAGCAGTGCGCGTCAACAGCGCCGGCCTTGCGATGAGTTACCAGATCAAAGAAATTTTTTACACCTTGCAAGGTGAGGGCGCCAACGCCGGTCGCCCCGCCGTGTTTTGCCGGTTTGCAGGCTGCAATTTGTGGTCCGGGCGTGAGCAGGACCGCGCCAGCGCCATTTGCCAGTTTTGCGATACCGATTTTGTGGGCACCGATGGCACGCTGGGCGGTCGCTTCGATACGGCCCAGGCCCTGGCTGCCCAAATTGCCGCCATGTGGCCGGACAGTGACAAGGCGCATCGCTTTGTGGTGCTGACCGGAGGCGAACCCTTGCTCCAGGTGGACGAGGCCTTGGTAGACGCGCTGCACGCAGTCGGTTTCAAGATTGCGGTCGAGACCAACGGCAGCCTCGCAGCACCGCAAGGCATCGACTGGATTTGTGTCAGCCCCAAAGCCGGGGCCCCCTGGGTGCAGCGCCAGGGCCAGGAGCTCAAAGTAGTCTGGCCACAGTCGGGTTTTCAGACCGCGGATTTGCAGGCCATGCAGGAGCTGCCTTTCGAACACCACCATTTGCAGCCTCTGGACGATGTGTTCCGCAGCCAAAACACGGCGGCATGCATAGCGCTCTGCCTGGAGCAGCCGGTGTGGAAGCTCAGCCTGCAGACCCACAAAATGACTGGAATCCGATGAGCACAGCCCAATCCGCCGCGACCTTTTGCATCAGTCAAAAGTTCTTTTTTGACGCCGCCCACACTTTGCAACGCGACATTGAGCGCGAAGGCAGCTTGCGTGTGCATGGCCACACCTACCACGCAGAAGTGAGCGTGCAGGGCCCCCGTGACGCTGCCACCGGCATGGTGGTGGACTTGGGGCTGGTGCGCCAGCAGGTGGAGCAACTGCGCCCCCAGCTCGACCACCGCATGCTCGATGATGTGCCCGGCCTCGGCCCCGCCACCCTGGAAAACCTGTGTTCCTTCATTTGGCAGGCCTTGGAGCCGCACTTTACGGGCTTGCAGCGGGTGCGCGTATGGCGCGACTCGGTGGGGGACGGCTGCACCCTGGAGCGCAGCTGATGCAACGCGCTTACCGTGCCAGTTTGCTGTGGTTTGCGGAGCCTGATTCAGGGCCCGAGGGCATCCGGTTTGAAGAAGACGGACTGCTGGTCGTCGGCCCTGACGTGCACGGTCAGCAGGTGGTCCAAGCCATTGGCAGCTGGCACGCTCTGTCCGCGCAATATTCCCGCCTCGCAGTAGAACACCTGCCGGGGCGCATCATTGCGCCGGGCTTTGTGGATATGCATGTGCATTTCCCGCAAACCCATGTGATCGGTTCGCCTGCAGCCGGACTCTTGCCGTGGCTGGAAAACTACACCTTTCCCGAAGAGCAGCGTTTTGCCGACCCCGCTTATGCGGCCGACGCCGCCACGTTTTTTGTGGATGAGTTGCTGCGCAACGGAGTGACGACCGCGCTGGCGTTCGCCACCTCGCACAGCAGCTCGGTTGATGCCTTGTTCGCCCAGGCCCGGGCGCGCCACATGCGCCTGATCACCGGCCTGTGCCTTATGGACCGCCATGCGCCTGCGGCCTTGTTGAACCAGCCTGGGCAGGGCACCAGCGCCGCAGAGCAAAGCATCCTGGAGTCCGAGGCGCTGATCCAACGCTGGCATGGCCAGGACCGCCTGGGCTATGCCATCACGCCGCGCTTTGCGCCCACCTCTACAGACGCCCAGCTGCGTGGCGCGGGCGAATTGGCAGCGCGCTACCCCGACGTCTGGATTCAAAGCCATGTGGCGGAGAACAAAGATGAGATTGCCTGGGCGCGCGAACTCTTTCCGAAGTCCTCCAGCTATCTGGCCACTTATGCCGACTTCGGCCTGTTGCGTGAGCGTTCGGTGTATGCCCACTGCATTCACTTTGACGATGCCGACCGTGCTTTGATGCGCGAGAGCGGCGCCGTGGCAGCCATCAGCCCGACCAGCAATTTGTTTTTGGGCAGCGGCTTTTTTGACTATGCGGGCGCGGACCGCGTGGGCTTTGGCTACGGCTTGGCCAGTGACGTGGGCGGCGGCACCAGTTTCAGTCCGTTCCACACCATGCTCGCCGCCTATTACGTGGGGCGCGAGGGCCACACCAAGACCGGCCTGTCGCTGACCCCCCGTCAGCTCTGGTGGCAACATACCGCCGGTGCCGCCCGGGCTCTGGGTCTGGACGGTGTGGTCGGCAATCTGCTGCCCGGATGCGAAGCCGACTTCATCGTGCTCAACCCCCAGGCCACGCCGCTGCTGGCGCGCAAGACGGCGCTGTGCGCTTCGCTGGACGAGCTGCTGTTCTCGTTCATCGTGTTGGGCGACGACCGGGCCGTGGAGCGCACCGTGATCGCCGGGGCGCAATAGGCGCTGCGGTGCCACTACGTACAATTCCGACCGATTACAAGGAACCCATCCCATGAGCATCAAGAGCGACAAATGGATACGCCGCATGGCCGAGTCCACCGGCATGATCGAGCCCTTCGAGCCCGGCCAGGTGCGCCAGGTGGAGGGTCGCAAGATCATCTCCTACGGCACCAGCAGTTACGGTTACGACATCCGCTGCGCGCCCGAGTTCAAGGTGTTTACCAACATCCACAGCACGGTGGTGGACCCCAAAAACTTTGACGAGAAGAGTTTTGTCGACTTCAATGACGACGTGTGCATCATTCCTCCCAACAGTTTTGCCTTGGCGCGCACCATGGAGTACTTCCGTATTCCGCGCAATGTGCTGACCATTTGCTTGGGCAAGTCGACCTACGCGCGCTGCGGCATCATCGTCAACGTCACGCCCTTCGAGCCCGAGTGGGAAGGCTATGTGACGCTGGAGTTTTCCAACACCACGCCACTGCCCGCCAAGATTTATGCGGGTGAGGGATGCGCCCAGGTGCTGTTTTTCGAGAGCGACGAAGTCTGCGAGACCAGCTACAAAGACCGGGGCGGCAAATACCAGGGCCAAACCGGCGTGACCCTGCCAAAAACCTGAATTGCCTGCATCGGGGATAATCCGAGTTGATCCCCTTCTTCCGGGGACGACCTGCTATCGGATGGATAGCAACCATTTTTGCTATGCATGCCCGACTTGACACCTGAAAACACGCTCCCCACCGCCACCGATTCTTTAGCTTCCGGCACCGACGCCGGGGTAATGGCATTCTCCCAACTGCAGCTCTCGGCCCCCTTGGCGCGCGCCGTGGCCGAAATGGGCTACGAGACCATGACGCCGATCCAGGCGCAGGCCATTCCCGTGGTGCTCACCGGCAAAGACGTGATGGGTGCAGCCCAAACCGGTACCGGCAAGACCGCTGCCTTCGCGTTGCCGCTGCTGCAGCGCATGCTCAAACACGAAAACGCGTCAACCTCCCCGGCGCGCCACCCGGTGCGTGCGCTGGTGCTCTTGCCCACCCGCGAGCTGGCAGTGCAGGTGGCCGAACAGGTCAAGCTCTACGGCAAATACACCAACCTGCGCAGCGCCGTGGTGTTCGGCGGCATGGACATGAAGCCGCAGACCATTGAGCTGAAAAAAGGCGTAGAGGTCTTGGTGGCCACCCCCGGACGCTTGCTGGACCATATTGAGGCCAAAAACGCGGTGCTCAACCAGGTCGAGTACGTGGTGCTCGACGAGGCCGACCGCATGTTGGACATCGGCTTTTTGCCGGACCTGCAGCGCATCCTGAGTTATTTGCCCAAGCAGCGCATTACCTTGCTGTTCTCCGCCACGTTCTCGCCGGAGATCAAACGCTTGGCGAGCAGCTACCTGCAAGACCCGGTCACCATCGAGGTGGCGCGCTCCAATGCCACGGCGTCGACGGTGGAGCAGCATTTCTACAGTGTGGGCGAAGACGACAAGCGCCGCGCCTTGCACCATGTGCTGAATACCCGCGGCATGAAGCAGGCGTTTGTGTTTGTGAACAGCAAGCTCGGCTGTGCCCGCCTGGCGCGCTCTCTGGAGCGCGAAGGCCTGAAAACCGCCGCTCTGCACGGCGACAAGAGCCAGGACGAGCGGCTCAAAGCGCTGGAATCCTTCAAGAGCGGCGAAGTCGATTTGCTGGTCTGCACCGACGTGGCAGCCCGCGGTCTGGACATCAAGGATGTGCCTGCCGTGTTCAACTTTGACCTCCCGTTCAACGCCGAAGACTATGTGCACCGCATTGGCCGCACCGGTCGCGCGGGCGCGTCCGGCTTGGCCGTGAGCTTTGTGGGTGGCAAAAACGATGCGCGCCTGATGGCCGACATTGAGAAGCTGATCAAGGTCAAGATTGAGCTCGAAGCGGTGGAGTTTGACGAGAATCTGCCCGACATCCGCGCCCAAGGCCGCATCAACGATGGCCGTCGCATGTACAGTGAAGGTACGCAAGACGATTCCCGTCGTCCCGCACGTAGTCACGGCAGCCACAGCAGTGTGCGTGACGTCGCCCACGAAGGCCAGTTTGCCCGTCCTGCGCGCGACGAACGTGCGCCCCGGCGCGATTACACCCGTCCACCGGCCGCGCCGCGCGACCCGTTTTTTGACAAACCCTACGAGCCCAGCGTGGCGCCGGAAGTGGCACCGTCCTGGGAGTCCGCACCCCGCACCGGCGCACGCATCTCGGCCAATATCAAGCCCAAGCGCCGCGTGGCGGCCTTGTTCAAGTCCGAGTAAGCGCAGGGTGCTCTTACGGGGCGCCTTCGCGGTCAGGCTTTTCTGGGGTTCTGCGCCGCTTCGCACTGCACCTGGTGAATGGTCCATTGCAGCGGCCCCACCGCTTGCTGCGGGTCCAAGCGCAGTGCGCTCAGGCAGCCTCCCCAGACGCAGCCGCTGTCCATAGACACCACATCGCGCCGGTTCAAAGCGCCTAAGGTAGACCAGTGCCCGAACACCACGGTATCTTGCGCCGTGCGGCGCCCGGGTACATCAAACCAGGGCATATAGCCCGTAGGCGCCTGCTCCAAACCGCCGGAGTGATGAAATTCCATCCGACCTTGCGCGTCGCAAAAACGCATGCGGGTGAGGGCGTTCACGATCACCCGCAGCCGGTCTGCACCCACCAGTCCCGCATCCCACTGCACGGGCGTGCTGCCGTACATGTCGCGCAAAAACACCAGGTAGTCGGGGCTGCGCAGTGCGTCTTGCACTTCTGCGGCCAGTTGCAGGGTCTGGTCGGCACTCCATTGCGGTAGCACTCCGGCGTGCACCATCAATAGCGTGTTGCCCGCCACGTTCAATTGCAATGCCATGGCCTGCTGGCGCAGCCAGTCCATCAGCACCCGGTGGTCGGGCGCATCCAGCAATTCGTCCAAGGTATCCGTCCGTCCCGGCCCGCGAATACTGTGGGCCACCGCCAACAAGTGCAGGTCGTGGTTGCCTAACAAGCAGCGGGCGGCCCCGTCCAGCTTTTTCAGGCGGCGCAGCACGCCCAAGGACTCCGGACCACGATTGACCAGGTCCCCCAGCAGGTACAGCGTGTCGCGGCTCGGGGAAAAAGCGATGTCGTCGAGCAAACGCGCCAGGGCGCCGTCGCAGCCCTGCACGTCGCCAATCAAGTAAAGTGCCATGTGTCCATTTTCATGCGAGTTCCATGGAATTTTTGCTGATCGTCTTTTTGACCGTGCTCAATGGCGTGTTTGCCATGTCCGAACTGGCCTTGGCCGGCAGCAAGCGCGCGCGCCTGGCAGCTTTGGCCGAGGCGGGCAACCAAGGTGCCAAAGCAGCGTTGGAGTTGCTGGGCAACCCCAACCAATTTCTCTCGACGGTGCAGGTGGGCATTACCTCGATTGGTGTGCTCAATGGCATCGTGGGTGAAGCGGCCTTCAGCGAAGGCGTGGCCGCCTGGCTGCAGACCTGGGGTACCTCTGAGAAGGCGGCAGCCTTGTCCGCCACAGCGCTGGTGGTCACGACCATCACCTTCACCACGATTATTTTTGGCGAGTTGGTTCCTAAACGCATCGGCCAGTTGCATCCTGAAGTCGTGGCCTGCTGGGTGGCGCGCCCCATGCTGTGGCTGGCCAAGGCGGCCAAACCTTTTGTGAAACTTCTCTCCAGCACTACGGCAGGCACGCTCAAGTTGCTGCGCATTGACACCACAGCCCTGCGTCCGGTGACAGAAGAAGAAATTTCGGCCAGTCTGGAGGAGGGCGTGGATGCCGGATTGATCGAAGAGCACGAGCACCAAATGGTGCAAAACGTGTTCCGCCTCGATGAGCGGCCATTGACATCGCTGATGACGCCGCGCACCGATGTGCAGTGGCTCGATGGTGCTGACACCATAGCGCACAGTCTGGACATGGTAGCCAACAGCGGCGGTAAAGGTGCGCACTCCTGGTACCCCGTGTGCAGGGGTTCGCTGGATGACGTGCTGGGCACTATCGGTGTGGCGCAGTTGTTGGACTTGCGCGAGCGCGGAGCGGAGGCCATCAGCGCGCATATCTCACCTGCAGTGTTTGTGCCCGAGACCTTGAGCGGCATGGAGATGCTGGAGCAGTTCCGATTGCAGGCCGGACGCTTGGTGTTTGTGGTGGACGAATATGGCGTGGTGCAGGGCGTGCTCACACCGCGTGATCTGCTCGAAGCCATTACCGGCGAGTTGCAGGTCGGCGCGCAAGCCGATGCCTGGGCCACCCAGCGCGAGGACGGAAGTTGGTTGCTCGACGGTGTCATGCCGCTGGGCGAGCTCAAAGCCCGTCTGGACATGGACGACTTACCCGGCGAAGACCGGGGCCGCTACAACACGCTGGCCGGTTTGTTGATGTCTATTTCAGGCCGCTTGCCACTCCTGGGCGAGCGCGTGGAGTGCCAACACTGGACTTTTGAAGTGGTGGACTTGGACGGGCGGCGGGTTGATAAGGTTCTGGCGGTTCGCCACAAGCCCGCCACGGCAGTCACTTAGGCTCGCCCGGTGGCTTGGTACACCAGCAGCCCGACGCACTCGTGCAAAACAAGCACCCATTTGCGGGTTCCCTGCAGCAGAGAATAGGCAGTCCACGGAGTGTGGCTTCCGGTGGCAAAGTCCACTGCGAAAGGCGTCACGTTCCAGCCCGCTTTTTGGAAGGTGGCCATGGCGCGTCGCATGTGCCAGGCTGACGTCAACAAGAGCCAGCGCTGGCCAGGGTCCACGCCAGGCAGCTGCGCACTGAGTACCGCGTTTTCGTAGGTGGTGCGCGAGCGGTCCTCCAACAACAATTTGTCTGGCAGCACGCCCATCGACTGGTAAAAAATGCGGGCCCGCTCGGCCTCGGACAAGCCGGTATTTAGCAAATCGCCCTCACCCCCGGTGAAGAGAATTTGCAGGCCCGGATTCTGGCGCAGCAGCGTGAGCGGCACCACCATGCGCTCAGCGGCCTCGCTGAGAGCGATTTGGCTGCGACCTTCCCATACGTAGGAGGGCTCCAAGGCGCCGCCGAGCACCACGATGCCCCGGTAGTCCTGCAGTTCCTTTGCGCTGGGTGTGCGGCTGTAGGGGTCTTCCAAACGGCGTAGCAGAGCGTCGGGTATCGGTTCCCAGCCCTGGATCAGAAACAAAGCCAAGGCCAGCCCCAGCAAGTGCCGGCCACTGCGGTGGCGCTGAACTACATAGTGGTTGGCCGGGTTCGTTCCCAATAGGACCCAAGCCCACAGCATCAGAGCCGCCACCCAGGCCAGCGGGTGGGTTACAAAGACCAGCAGCTTGGCGGTGATAAACATGCGTTGGCGTTACACCACTTTGGCGCTGGGCCGCTCGGCCATGCGGTCGCGCCAGGCTTGCAGTGCGTGCAAGCCGTGATCGGCCAGGTTGAGCTTGAGCAAAGCGCGGCCAAACTCCAGTGCACAAAAGGCGGTAATGTCTGCGATGGTGAACCGCGGCCCCGCCATCCAGGCCTGGGTTTGCAGGAGTTGGTCAAACACTTTGGCCGCTTCTTTGACCTTCTCGGTTTGCGATCGCCCAAAGTCGCCAAACTGCGGCTGCTCCAGCGGCGCCAGACCCGGGTGCGTATGGCGCACGCCATTGGCAATGCCCAAGAGCAAGGTCCACTCTACGCGTCGGTCGGCCATCTCGATAAAGGCGCGCTCTTCAAAGCCCTCGCCCATCAAGTTGGTTTCGGGGTACAGGCCTTCGAGGTAGGTGCAAATGGCACGGGTTTCGGTCAGCACGCGGCCGTCGTCCAGCTCCAGCGCGGGTACCTTGGCCAGCGGGCTCTTGGAGCGAAAAGCGGCACCGTAATGCTCGCCCTGATTCAGGTCCACCGCGATCAAGGGGATGCCGCTGATGCCTTTTTCGGCCATGAACATTTGAACCCGCCGGGGGTTGGGCGCGCGCGGCGCGTAGTACATCTTCACGGCATCAGCTCCAAAGGATAGGGAGAAAAATCAGTTCGAGAAAACGCGGCAACTGTGCAGCAGTTCACGGGTTTTCAGCGCCTCGGCGCGCGCTGCAGCGGCAAATCCGGTGCCGTTGTCCGCATAAATAATGGCGCGTGAGGAGTTGACCACGATGGGCGCATGCGTACTTTGCTCTGTGCCCCGCCAGCCCGCGCGTACCGTGGCGGCTGCATCGCCACCCTGCGCGCCAACGCCAGGAATCAACAGCGGAAGAACGGGGGCCACAGTCCGCACCCGCTCAATTTCGGAAGGGCGGGTGGCGCCCACAACCAGACCCAGCTGACCGTTTTGGTTCCATGGCCCCTGGGCCAGGGCCGCAATGTGTTCAAACAACGCAGGTTGGCCGGGTACGTCTTGCAGATGCTGGTTTTGCAAATCGTCGCCACCAGGGTTGGAAGTGCGGCACAGCAAAAACGCACCCTTGCCGTGGTACTTCAGGTAGGGCTGCACCGAGTCCCAACCCATGAACGGTGAGAGCGTGACGGCGTCGGCGCCGTAGCGCTCAAACGCTTCGATGGCGTACTGCTCGGCGGTGTTGCCAATGTCGCCGCGCTTGGCGTCCAAAATCACCGGCACCTGGGGCGCCACTTGGCGCACATACCGCACCAGGCGTTCCAGTTGGTCCTCCGCGCGGTGTGCCGCGAAATAGGCAATTTGAGGTTTGAAAGCAATCACCAGATCGGCGCAGGCCTCGACGATGGCAGCGCAAAACGGAAAGATCTTGCTGGCGTCACCCCGCCAGTGCAGCGGAAACTTGGCGGGATCGGGGTCCAGGCCTACGCACAACAAAGACTGGTTTTGGCGCTCGGCGGCGCCCAGTTGATCAATAAAAGTCATGCGCCATTGTAGGCAGGCGCATCAGCCTATTTACCGAACGGCGCCTTGGCAAACTTGGCGCAAATGCCCTTGAGCATGTGGCGGCGCGTGCCGTCTTTGAAGGTCAGAGTTTGCACGAAGGTGCCGTCGTTGAGATCCAAAGTGAACTCTTCTTGCGTAATCATTTGTCCAAAGCGCTCAAACATGGCAGGGCGGCTGACGAAGGCCTTGGTACCCTCCATACGCAGTGCACCTTTGCGTGACTCCGAGATGGTGTATTCGCCTTGGTACCAGCCGGACTTGGATTCGGGCTCCAAGCCTGCCACCATCACATCCGAATACACCTTGGGCTCGGAATTGAGGGTGCCCTGCGGCGTAGAGACTGTTACTTCACAGACAAAATTGCTGGTCTTTTTGCCCAACAGGTTGGCGCTGTCGAGTTCGCTGTCCCGCCCCGCGCTCAGCGTCGGCCCCAAGTTCAGCCAACCGGCCTCCACGGCCACCCACACCAAGCCCGCTGCCACCACCAAGGTGAACAGCGCCGTTGCCAAGATGGCAGGGATACGCGAGTTTTTTTGCATGGTAGGCCTCAGGCGGTTGCAGGGACAGGTTTTACATCAACTCAGTTGGTCGAAATTTCGCGGCCATTGAGCTCTTGCACCGGACGCGCGTTGCGTTTGAAGGGGAAGGCTGCCACTTGTTCTTTGGCCACATTGACGGTGGTCTTCAGAATAAAGAAGCGCACACCCTCGGTGCAGGGTGGCGTAGTCAGCGAGCCTTCGTAGCTGTAGAAGTCAAATTCGCGTGGCAACAGATTGGCCGGGTTGAAGTTCACACCTTCGGGCGTGACTTCGGGGCCTTCTTCCATGGGCATATTGGCCCACAAAGTTTTGATGCCGGGGTTTTCATTGCCCTCTTTCAGCAACACACCCACAACAGCCAATTTGCCTTCTGCATTCTTGTGCACAAAGTGCACCACCATGGCCATAGGCTTGCCGTCAATTTTTTCTTCGCTGGGACGGTGGAAGTGGAACTGCAGCAAATCGTAGGCAATACCGTCAATGCGCAACTTGCTGCCCGCTGGCACATTCACCTGAATGGTGTGGCCGTTGTTGACCATCTTCAGCGGGCCTTCCTTGTAGTCAGTGGTAACCACAGTGCGGGTCTTCACGAAGGGGCCACGGATGTCCAAGGGGGATTGTGACTTACCCTTGGCGCAGGTCGGGAATTCTTTGCCCCAGCGCTCAGGGCCCATGTCGCCTTCATAGGACCAGTGCACAGCCTTCTTCTCATGGCCGCCTTTTTCTTCGGCTTTGCCTTTGCCATCGTCTTTGCCATGGTCATGGCCATCATCCTTGGAGTGCGCGTCTTTTTCAGCAGATTTCTCTTCCGCGCCCGATTTCTCGCCTTTGTCTTCTTTGGCCTCTTTCACCTTGGCTGGCTTCGGCAGGCACTCTGGCAGGATCGCGATTTTTTCGCCGGCGGCGGCCAGGCCGATTTGTGCGGCGCAAATCGTGTTTTTGCGGTCACCGAGTTCCGAGGCCTTGAGCGCCTTTCGGAACGCTTCTACCGCCACCGGGTCGTCGGCTCCCTTGGTCAGCATGCGCAGTGCGCCCAGACCCACTTGGCGTTCGGCGGAAAGATTTTTCTGCGATTTGTAGGCAGCTTCCAAATCCGTCAAGGTGATGCCGTTGGCCATGGCGGCTTTGACGGCAGCGAGTTGCTGCGCCTGGCCTTCCAGGGGCGCCATCTCTTCGCGCAGTGCCGACATTTCCTCTTCCGCCGCTTTGATGGCGGCTTCTTTTTCGCCAACGGCTTTAGTCGCTTCTTCGGAAGCGGCTTTGAGTTCGGTCAACTGGCCCGTGGCCTTTTGGTTGCCTTTCCAATTGGTCCAGCCAAAGGCGCCCGCGCCTATCAAGGCCAGGGCAAGGATGACTTCAACAATGGTTCTTTTCATAGTGCTTCTCGGTTAACGCAGTCAAAGGGAAGGGCATAGAGCCACGGGTGGGTATCGGCAGCAAAAGCAAAACATTGAGCGCTCATTGGTCGCCCCGGAAAG
>CAIYRQ010000085.1 GCA_903928635.1 uncultured beta proteobacterium
GCCTTGCATTCAGCCTTGATGGGTTCAAAGTCGTTGGAGCGGTGGAAGGACACGATGTCCTTGGCCTCGCTGCCCTTGGGCGCGAACCACAGAGGCGTTTCCATGCCCCAGGAGTCGCCCATCACCGCGCCTTGCTCGATGAACTTGTCATACAGCGGCGTGGTTTGCAGCGGACGTGCTGCGGGCAATTCTTCGTTGGGGAAGCGGATGCGGAAGCGACGTGAATAGTTCTCGCGTACCTTGGCGTTGGTGTAGGTGCGTGTGGCCCAGTCGCCGTAGCGCGCCACGTCCATGCCCCAGATGTCAAAGCCGGGGTCCCCGTCCACCATCCAGTTGGAGAGAGCCAAGCCCACGCCGCCGCCCTGGCTGAAACCGGCCATCACGCCGCACGCAGACCAGAAGTTGGTGCGACCCTGCACCGGGCCCACCAAAGGATTGCCGTCGGGTGCGAAGGTGAAGGGGCCGTTGATCACGCGCTTGATGCCAGCGTTCTCCAACGTGGGGAAGTGCTTGAACGCGATTTCCAGGGACGGCGCAATGCGGTCCAAATCCGGCTGCAGCAGCTCTTGGCCGAAGCTCCAGGGTGTAGTTTTGGTGGACCAGGGCTTGCCTGCTTGCTCGTACACGCCCAGCACCATGCCTTTGCCTTCCTGGCGCAAATAGCTCTCAGCACCGAAGTCAATGACGTGGCCGATTTCTTTGCCTGCGCTCTTGTTGAAGGCTTCCACTTCCGGAATATCGTCGGTCACCAGGTACATGTGCTCCATGGCCAGCACAGGCAATTCAATGCCCACCATGCGGCCCACTTCGCGTGCCCACAGGCCGCCTGCGTTGACCACGTGCTCGCACTCGACCACGCCTTTGTTGGTGATCACGCGCCAGGTGCCGTCGGGCTTTTGCTCCAGACTTTCGACCTTGGTTTGCACTTCAATAGTGGCGCCGCCCAGGCGCGCCGCTTTGGCGTAGGCGTAAGTCGTGCCGCTGGGGTCCAAGTGGCCTTCGTTGGGGTCCAGCAGAGCGCCCAGGAAGTACTTTTCTTCAATGAAGGGAAAGTAGTTCAGCGCTTCTTTGACCGAAATGATTTCGGTTTCCATGCCCAGGTAGCGTCCGCGCGCCACGGTCATTTTCAAAAATTCCATGCGCTCGGGGGTGTCGGCCAGCATGATGCCGGGCGACTTGTGCATGCCGCAGGACTGGCCGGAAATGCGCTCCAACTCTTCGTAGAGGCTCACGGTGTAGCTTTGCAGCATGGCCACATTGGGGTCGCCATTGAGAGTGTGAAAGCCGCCTGCTGCGTGCCAGGTGGAACCGGAGGTCAACTGGTCGCGCTCGATCAGCATAACGTCGCTCCAGCCTTTTTTCGTCAAGTGGTAGAGCACCGAGCATCCGACCACGCCACCGCCAATTACTACTACACGTGCTGTTGTTTTCACTGCTTGCGCTCCTTGCGTCAAATAAATGTGTCAAAAATGAGGAATGTTGAAGCTTAAAAGTCGGTGGGCGCGCCGCCCTCGGCTTTGCGTTTGGCGACAAAAGCATCGAGTTCTTCTTCTATCGCGGGGTCCATGTACGGGCGCTCATAGGCCGCCAGCTCTTTTTGCCAGACGGCATTGGCCTTATCGTAAGCCGTTGGGCGTCCGCCTTCGTCCCAGCTCTCATAATTTCGCCAGTCGGAGATGATGGGCGAGTAAAACGCCGTCTCAAAGCGCTCCAAGGTGTGCGCGGTGCCAAAGTAGTGGCCACCAGGCCCCACGTCGCGCACCGCGTCCAGACCCAAGCCAGCCGGGCTCACGTCCAGCGGCGCCAAAAATTCGGCCACCATTTGCAGCAGGTCGCAGTCCAAAATGAATTTTTCGAACGACGCAGTCAGGCCACCTTCCATCCAGCCTGCGCTGTGCATGATGAAGTTGCCACCGGCCTGTGTGAGCGCCCACAGCGAAAACACCGACTCATAAGCGGCTTGCGCGTCCACCGTGTTGGCAGCGTTCACATTGCTGGTGCGGTAGGGAATGCCGTATTTGCGGCACAACTGTCCGCCCACCAGCACTGCCTTCATGTACTCGGGGGTGCCGAAGGCCGGCGCGCCGCTCTTCATGTCCACATTGCTGGTAAAGCCGCCGTAGACCACCGGCGCACCCGGGCGTACCAGCTGCGTGAAGGCAATACCGGCCAGCGCTTCTGCGTTTTGCTGCGCCAGAGCGCCCGCAATCGTCACTGGCGCCATGGCACCCGCTAACGTAAAGGGCGTCAGGATGATGATCTGGTTGCGTGCGGACATCTCCATGATGCCTTGCAGCATGGGCGTGTCCAGGCGCAGGGGGGACGAGCTGTTGATGATGGAAAACAGCGAGGGTTCGCGTTCCATCTGTTCGTGGCTGATACCGCGGGCAATGCGCGCGATCTCCAGTCCGTCCTGGTTGCGTTCCTTGCCCAATGAGTAAGCATGAAAGGCTTTATCGGTGAGCTTGGCAATATCAGACAAGCAGTCCAGGTGGCGAATGGAGGCGTGCAGGTCCACCGGCTCCACGGGATAGCCGCCCGAACAGTGAATGATGTCGTAGCGTTGGGCTAGTTTGACCAGGTTGCGGAAGTCTTGCTGGTTGCCCGCGCGGCGGCCGCCTTGCATGTCCGACGCATTGGGCGGACTGGCGACCTGGGCAAAGGCCAGGTTTTTGCCGCCGATATGCACGTTGCGCTCGGGATTGCGGGCGTGCAGTGTGAATTCGGACGGGCAGGTCTTGATGGCTTCCAGTATCAAATTGCGGTCAAAGCGCACGCGCTCAGAGCCTGGCTTGACGTCGGCGCCTGCTTTTTTCAGGATTTCACGCGCACCTTCGTGCATGAAGTCCATGCCCATTTCTTCCAAAATGGTGAGCGAGGTGTTGTGAATCGCTTCCAGTTCGTCCTCCGACACCATGGGTGTTGGGGGAAAGCGGTGCTTGAGGTTGCGGTACTTCGCCGTGGAGGGCGCAACACGGACGGTGCCGCTTCCGCGCCCTGCGCGTCTGCGCGCTGGGGCAGCGGGTGTTGATGCTTCTTCTATCATGAGGGGTCTCCACGTTAACCAAAAAGTCGCGCTTTTCGTTCGGCGGCCACGGGACGGTGGCATGCCGCTGGCAAGCTTTTTAATTCTATGTAGTAAGGGACGAATTCAACGGCGGTGCTGGGCAATCGCCCTGCCACTATGCAATTTAATAAATTGCATAGTTCCCGTGCCAAAGCGCGCAAAAGACACAAAAAAAGCCGGAGCAAGCTCCGGCTTTTCGTCGCGCTGCCACGCAGGCAGGCATGGAAATATTACGAAAGGTGCTTGCCGATCAGGCCAGCCATTTCGAACATCGTGACTTGGGCTTTGCCGAACACGGCCTTGAGCTTGTCGTCAGAGTTGATGTTGCGCTTGTTGGTTGCGTCTTGCAGTTTGTGCTTCTTGATGTAGACCCACAGCTTGCTCACCACTTCAGTGCGGGGCAGAGGCGTTGCGCCGACCACCGCTGCCAGAGCGGCGCTGGGGGTCAGGGGCTTCATGAATGCAGCATTCACAGCGCGCTTCTTGGCAGGTGCTTTAGCGGCTACTTTTTTTGCGGGAGCTGCTGCTTTTTTAGCGGCTGTTACTTTTTTTGCGGGTGCCGCTTTTGCAGCAGGGGCCTTTTTTGCAGTTGCCATTGTCGGTTCGTCCTTAGGGAAGTGAAAAGAGAGCCAGCGATAAACTACTCAGCTGGTACAGCAATGCTACTGGAGAAAAGGGTGCTTTCCTAGAGGGGGATACCTTTTTTCAGAGGGAAAACTTAAATTTGTGTGTTTAACCGCCCCTCGCGCGACCCAATTCACCCTGGACTGGAGCCCATCTGTGAGCCAATTTTTACCAACGACTGACCTGTGCGACCAACACTTGGACGACCTCAGTGGCAATTTCCGTGTGCTTGCGCCAGTCTTCTCGGACTATGGTGCGGTGCGTCGATTTCACGGTCCGGTCTTTACCGTGCAATGCCTGGACGACAACACCAGTGTGAAAGCCGCATTGGAGTCGCCCGGATGGATTGAGACCCCTGAGGGCCGTGTTGCGCAGGTGCTGGTGGTAGCGGGGGGCGCCTCGATGCGGCGTGCGCTGATGGGCGGCAAGCTGGGCGCGCATGCGGTGCGCAATGGCTGGGCCGGGGTGGTCGTGGACGGTTGCGTGCGCGATGTGGGCGAATTGGCGCAGTGTGCGGTAGGCATCCGGGCCTTGGCGCCTTTCCCGATGCCGACGCAGCGCCGCATGCCGGGCCAAACCCAATTGGCCGTGCAAATTCAGGGGGTTTGGGTGCGTCCCGGTGACTGGTTGTATGCCGACGAAGACGGCATGGTGGTCAGCAGCCGCAAGCTCTAAGTTGTGTCCGCTGCCTTGGCGCTGCGGCTGGGTAGCGTCGCTAGCAACAGGCCGAGCAGTGCTACGGCAAAGGCGGCCGCTTGGATGGGCGTGAACGGTTCATGCAAGAAAAGGGCGCCAATCGCGGTCGCCGTGACCGGCAGCATGACGCTGAACACCCCGGCTTGAGCAGCCGGCACGGTTTTGACCCCCGTCATCCACAACCAGACGGTGCCCATGCTGGCGGCCAGCGCGTAAAAAACCAGCAGACCCCACGAGGAGACTTGAACCGCCGAAAAATCAAAACGCAGCGCGTAATAGAGGCCAGCAGGCGCCATCAGCGCAAAGCCATAGAGGTTGATGATCGCTGCAATGCGTTTGGGACTGATGTCGGCGGTTAGCCGC
>CAIYRQ010000086.1 GCA_903928635.1 uncultured beta proteobacterium
GCCGCCAGCGTTCAATCTGAGCCAGGATCAAACTCTATAGTTCGATCTTGAATTTTTTTGCTCTTTCGAGCAACTCATAAATTGGAATCGACGTAGATTTCATTTCTGATCTCCACATCTTTTTTACTTCATGAGCGTTTGTTAGCTAATTAAAGCTAAGTTCCAAAGAACTTGGCAATCGCCTTCAAACGCCCACGCTTATCGGCTGTAAATTTTTAAGGATCTACGCAAAGGCCTAAGCCTTTACTTAACTTGCTACGCTGCGATCAGCGAAGCCTTCAATCATAACACAACTTTTTAGGCTGTTTTAAAAAAGTTTGAAACTTTTTTTGCTTGACTCTCGATGCTGGTCGGCAGCGAGAGGGCTAGTATAGCGCGTTATTGCGGGCGCCACAAGACTTCCTAAAATAAATTTGGATCGGTGCTGGCCGCCCTCGCTCCATGGTTGGCGCACTTGTCCCCGTCAAGACAAATCTTCACAGGCTTTTCGGCTCAAATTGGCCGATGGGAACCCTCTACATAGTGCGCCACGGCCAGGCCTCATTTGGCGCGGAAGACTACGATCAACTCAGCGACCTCGGGGGTCGCCAGAGTCAGCGTTTGGGCGAATACTTTGCCAGCCGAAACATTGCTTTTGAGACCGTGATAACGGGCAGCCTTCGTCGCCATGCCCAGACCTGGGAAGGTATTGCCGCTGGCGGCAACTACCGGGCTCAGCCACTCGTGTGGCCTGGTCTCAATGAATACGACAGCGAGGCGGTGATCAAGTCGATTCACCCCTTCCCGCTCGAAAAGCCCGATTCGCCGGAGATGTACCGTTCGCACTTTCGCCTCTTGCGCGATGGGTTGACACAATGGATGAATGGTGTGGTTAGCCCCTCAGGGATGCCTAGCTATCCCGACTTTGTACATGGGGTGACCAGCGCCTTGGACCACGTGCGCGCCCACTGCAGCGGCAATGTGCTGATAGTCAGCAGCGGCGGTCCGATTAGCACGATCATGGGCCATCTGCTTGGAACCACGCCGGAAACCACCGTAGAGCTCAACCTGCGGATCCGCAATAGCTCTGTGACCGAGCTAGCCTTCAACCCCAAGCGGCATATGCTGGTCACTTACAACACGCTTCCTCACTTGGACGATCCCCAATACGCATCTTGGGTGACCTACGCCTGATCGCATTGCGGTGCAGCTAGTCAACCAGGGTGCTTAAAGGTAGGCATTGGATTTCAGCGAGTAGCAAAGCCAGCGCGCGGCCAGCCGCAGCTTGGATTTGGGCACCTTTCTCAGCAGTCGCAGCAGCCGCGTTTCCAACAGCGCCTGAGCGGTTGTAGTCTTGGATCTGCCAGGCGAACTTGGCCGCCTTGCCGTTGCCCAAAATGTCGAATTGCTCGGCCCGTGACTGGGAAGTAGAAGGAAAGTTTTCGGCCTTTGTCAGGTCTACCAGGTGTGGCGCCAGCGCCAGCATCATTGATGTTTCGATATCTCCCGCATGAATGCCGAAGCGGTGTTCTTCTGCGGTAAAGAGCGCGTTCACGTCCTCCCCCTGGGCTCCGCGTAACGGCAGTCCATACCAATTGACGCTGAACACCAGCATGTCCAACCGGGCACGAAGGTCACGTGCCACGATGTCCATGAGGTTGGCCTGCCCGCCATGGGCATTGAAAAACACCATTTTCTTGACGCCAGCGGCGGCAACACCCTCACCGATGTCCGTCCACAAACGGATCAAGGTTTCAGCCTTCAAGGTCAAGGTGCCAGGAAAACGCGCGTGTTCCGGGCTGAATCCCACGGCCTGGGTGGGCAAGAACAGTGCAGTCGAATCGCGCTCCAAATGCGGCAAAGCCGCAGCCACCACGCCATTCACGATGGCGGTATCCACCTGTAACGGCAGGTGCGGGCCATGCTGCTCTGTGGCCGCAACCGGCAACACGGCAATCACTTGGTCAATCCGGCCACTGGTTTGGAGTGCTTGAAAGTAAGCCGTGCTGTGGTCGGCCCAGAAGCGAGACACCTGAGAGTGGGAGGAGGTCATGGTCAGAAGGTAAGGTGGATGAAGACGGCAAAAGGTTCAGGTATTGAGTCCAACTGCATGGCGCTTTTGACGTGTGGTGTGCCTGGCGCCCTCGGGCGGCGAAAGGCGCGCACGCGCGCTGCGACTGGGCAGGTGACCCTGCAATGAGTGCGGCGAGGCACGGGCACCACTGCCGACATAGTCCGCGAGCAAAGCAGTGCGGACTATGTCGGCACCAAGTTTTCGCTCACCGCTCAAGTACGCAAACAAGGCGTCGACCAGCATTTCCGGCGTCAGGCCACTGGTGCGTCCATGGCTGCGCCACAACCACTGAGAAAAAGCGGCAAATGCATGAAACGGGGACTCGCCCTGCAGCAGTAGGCTCAAAGCCTGCGAAAACCGCCCTGAATTGGCCACCAGATCCCAGTAGCGCGCCAGCCGCACAAAGGATTGCACCTCATCAGTACCCAATGCGTCAGTTTCAAGTACGGCGTAGGGCGGTTCGGTCTGAAAAACCATGCCGGCGTGGTCCTTGACGGCCAGCGGTGTACCCCGCAGGCGCTTGAGAACGCCCAGTTGAATTTCATGCGGGCGCCAGGACCAGAGTGTGTCAAACCCCCGGCCAAAGCTCTGCCAATCCTCACCAGGCAGGCCAAAAATCAGATCCGTGTGCAAATGCGCGTGGCTGTGGGTGGTCAACCAGCGCAGGTTGGCCTCGGTTTTGACGGCGTCCTGGCGGCGGGAGATGGCTTGTTGAACTCCGGGGTTCAAACTCTGAATGCCGATTTCGAACTGCAATACCCCCACTGGGAAACGCGCTATGCACGATTTGAGACGCTCGGGCAACTGATCAGGCACAAGTTCAAAGTGCACGAACAGAGGCTCCTGCGGGTTGGCAGCGAGTTTGGCTAGAAAAAACGCCAGAATCTGCACGGATGCGTCAATTTTCAGATTGAAAGTGCGGTCCACAAATTTAAAGGTTCGGGCGCCGCGGCCATAAAGCGATGCCAACTCGGCCAAAAACGCGTCCAGATCAAAGGCCCAGGCGGTCTTGTCCAGAGCGCTCAGGCAAAACTCGCATTTAAAGGGGCAGCCCCGTGATGCTTCGACGTACAAAACCCGCTGCGCCAGATCTACGTCACTGTAGTGGTCGTAGGGCATAGTAATGTCGTCTAAGGCCGGTTGTTCACCGGCAATGATCTTCATCAATGGCTGAGGTCCATGCACCAGCGCGCGGCAAAGTTTGGGGAAACTGACGTCTCCCCAACCTGTAATCACATAGTCCGCCGCTGTCACGATCGGCTGGTTACCCAGCTCATGGCTCACCTCGGGGCCGCCAAGGACCACCCGCACGTCCGGCCGCTGCGCCTTGAGAAGCTCAATCACTCTGGTAGTTGGTCCCACATTCCAAATGTAGATACCCAGCCCGACAATGTGCACTGCCCCGTTCTCGGCTGGGCCCAATGCGCTGACGAGCTCATCGACGATGTCCTGCGGCGTGCGCTGAATGGTGAACTCGCGCAACTCGGTGAAGGCGTCCAGATCGGCCCCCCCGTAACGCTCCATATTGGCGCGCAAATACCGCAAGCCCAAAGAGGCATGGATGTATTTGGCGTTCAACGTGGCCAAGACAATACGGTGCGGCATGGCCCTATTATCAAAGCATGGAACGCAACAGCACCGGTAGCTCGTTTTTTACCT
Source organism: uncultured beta proteobacterium (assembly GCA_903928635.1). Lineage (GTDB taxonomy): Bacteria > Pseudomonadota > Gammaproteobacteria > Burkholderiales > Burkholderiaceae_C > Allorhodoferax. Next base: position 3,713 of record CAIYRQ010000086.1, read on the forward strand.
GGGACGGCGACGTTTTGGTGGTCAATATCCTAGGCAAACCCGCTGCGGGGCGCGACGCCATCGGCAAGCCCAAGGGCAGCCAACTCAAGGTAAGCGTGACCGCCGCCCCTCAAAACGGCAAGGCTACCGACCATATGGTGCGCTTTCTGGCGCCGTTGTTTGGCGTTACGGTACGCGATATTGAGGTGGTGTTCGGTCGGGAAAGCATCCACAAGCAACTGCGCATCCGGTCACCCAAAAAACTCCCCTCTGTTTTCACTGTGCCGTGGCAGCAGCCATAACCTTAACTGCAAGTGCCACAATCGTGCCTGATCCGCGGCCCGTGCCGCGGGCTTTTGACTGAATGACCGCATGGCATTGCGAACTCCATTTTTCACCATGTTTGGCTGGCTGACGCGCCTGATACGCCGGGTCCCTTGGCTGGGCGTCGTTGCTACTGCATTGATCAGCACCGGCCTTGCGGCCAAGGCGGGGCAAGCACTCCTGGCGCCGCAGGCAACTGCAGTGGTGCAAACCCCAGAAGTTCGTGCGGAATTATTGGCCTATGCGCCTCAGGGCATCGCCAAAGGTGCGCCCTTGGAGCTCGGCTTGATGCTGCAACACAAGGAAGGGTGGCACACCTACTGGAAGAACCCCGGTGACTCCGGGTTGGCTACTGAGCTCCACTGGACACTGCCCGACGGACTGCAGGCGGGCCCCATCCAATGGCCTACGCCGCGCAAGATTGCCATTGGGCGGCTGGCCAACTTCGGTTACGAGGACCAGGTCTTGCTTCCGGTGCGCGTTGCGATAGCTCCCCAATTCCGTCCGGCACCCGGATCCAGCGACATTGCCGTCCATTTGAGTGCGTCCTGGCTGGTGTGCAAAACCGAATGCATCCCCCAGGAAGGTCAGTTTGACCTCCGCATTCCGATCCAAGGCTCCACCGCCGTGGGAGCCCATTGGTTCAATGCGGCGCGCAGTGCGGCGCCGGTGCCCCTCACAGGCACTTTGGAAGCGCTAATGGACGGCACCAGTCTGGTCTTGCGTGCACGAGGACTTCCCGGGGCATGGCAGGGCCAGGCCATCTCCGTTTTCCCGGAGGCCATCGACATCTTTGCAAGCGCCGCAAGCGCCAGTCAACGAGACAAGGTAGCACTGAACGCCCCCCCATCTGCAGCGACCCAGTCGTGGCAGGATGGTGTCTGGAGCGCGCGATTACCCCTGTCTGCACAGGGGAGCGAACAGCCCGGAAAGATCACCTTTTTGCTGGCATTCAACGACCAAAGCTTGGAAGGCGTTGCCCATGTCACCGGCGCCTGGCCTGACAAGGCGTCGCTGCGCGAAGTGACCGCTGCACTGCCCGAACCACCTGTGAACGCCCCTAACGCGGTGGATGTGGGCGCACTGTGGTGGGCGCTGGCCGCTGCATTTGTGGGTGGCTTGATCTTGAACTTGATGCCTTGTGTATTCCCGATTCTGGCCATCAAAGCTCTGGGGTTTGCCAGGCCTTCCACACACTCACATCTGCCACGGTGGTGGATAGGAGCGGCCTATTCCGCAGGTGTGGTGCTCTCGATGCTTGCCTTGGGGGTGCTCTTATTGGTATTGCGAGCGGGCGGCGAACAGTTGGGTTGGGGGTTTCAACTTCAGTCCCCACCCGTGGTCGCAACTTTGGCGGTGCTCTTTACCCTGATGGGACTCAACCTTTTGGGCTTGTTGGAGTGGGGAACACTGGTGCCAAGCGCCTTGGCCGGCATTCAGCTGCGCCACCCAGCAGCCGACGCGGCACTGTCCGGCATACTCGCCGTAGCTGTGGCCTCACCCTGCACAGCGCCCTTCATGGGCGCATCCCTCGGGCTTGCCTTGACCTTGCCAGCGTGGCAAGCCATCGGGATTTTTGTCGCCCTTGGTTTAGGGTTGGCATTGCCATTTGCATTGATAAGCACAGTGCCGCAGCTCACGCGGTGGCTACCGAAACCTGGCACATGGATGCTGCACCTGCGGCAGTTCATGGCTTTTCCAATGGCGGCCACGGTGCTCTGGCTGTTGTGGGTACTGGGCCACCTGGGAGGCATCGACGCGGCTGCGTCAATGGCGGCTCTGTTGTGGGCAGTGACCCTGACGGTTTGGGCTTTGAATTTGCAGGGACGCAGCCGCTGGGTATTTGCCATCGTGGGCGCCTTAATGCTGTTCGGGCTGCTTCGCCTGGTTGGACCCAACGTGCTGCAAACCCCCGCATCTCCGGCCGGTACACAGCAACTTCCTGCTGGCGATCTGGGTGCAAACGATTGGCAGCCCTGGAGCGCACAGCGCGTTGATGATGAATTGCGTGCTGGACGCCCGGTTTTCGTCGACTTCACAGCCGCCTGGTGCATCACCTGCCAATACAACAAACAAACCACCCTATCAAAGCCCGAAGTGCTGCAAGAATTTTCGACAAAGCACGTTACGTTGATGCGCGCGGATTGGACGCGACGCGACCCCGACATCACCCGTGCATTGAGCGCTCTGGGCCGCAGTGGTGTTCCTGTCTACGTGCTCTACCAAGCCGGCAAAGAGCCGGTAGTAATGTCTGAACTTTTGTCTACCTCCGCGCTGCACACGGCACTCGGTGCACTGTAATCCGCTGAAGAGGTGAGTAGTCGACAGGGCTGAGTGGCGACCACACTCTTTGCTTCCTCGTCGCTGCTTCAATGTGTTGGGAATTAAACCGTCTCGGCAACCGTGCAATGCGATCGAACCAAGTCCAACAACTCGGCCTCAGCATAAGGTTTACCCAAATAATGGTTAGCACCAAGACCTTTGGCTTGGTCACGGTGTTTTTGCGCAGTCCGTGACGTAATGATGATGATCGGCAGATTCGACAGCTGGGCATCAGCACGAATTTGCCGCGTAAGCTCCAGACCGTCCATACGGGGCATTTCAATGTCCGAAAGCACCAAGGCCGGCCTGTCGTCCCGCAACAGTTCCAGCGCCTGTACACCATCTGATGCCAAAGCCACGCGAAACCCCGCTCGGCTGAGCAGACGCTGCGTGACCCGCCGAACCGTGATGGAATCGTCCACCACGAGTACCAAAGGCGCTATCTTCGCGTGGGCCCCATCACTGTCAAGCAAATGATTGTTAGATTTAGATAGGTGAGTTTGCGCCGATGTGGCAACAGACTCCGCCTGACGCGCGGTTTCACCGTACACATTCATCAGAGCCACGGGGTTGTAAATCAGCACGACCGCGCCCGACGCCAGCACCGATATGCCCACCAAGCCAGGTAGCTGTGAAAGTTGCGTACCCAGATTTTTCACCACAACCTCTCGGCTACCCAAGACCTCATCAACATGCAGAGCCAATCGCTGACCCGCGCTGCGAATGACGGCCACAGATTGATGCCTTGACCCAGTTTTTCCGCCTTCACGGCGCAAAGACACACCCAAAATCGCTCCTGCCCAGAAAAAAGGTATGTTCTCCCCCGATTCTTGGCGTAGACCATTCTCCGCATACGCAAGCTCCACCCGATCGGCCGGTATGCGCAATACGGTCTCCAGCAGATTGGCAGGCACACCGATGGTGATGGTGTCGATACGCAACATAACGATCTGCGTGACTGCGGTGGTCAATGGAAAAACCACTCGGAAACTCGTTCCACCGTCGGTTTGCGCTAACGTTTCAACGCGGCCGCCTATGGCACTGATGTCGGATAGCACGACATCCATTCCGATGCCGCGTCCAGCCAACTCAGTCACCTTGTCCGCAGTCGAAAAACCAGGGACAAAAAGTAACTTGGCAGCTTGCTCGTAGCTCAGTGGCGCGTCAATTTCCAACAGTTGCGCTTCGATGGCACGCATACGAATTTTTTCCAACTGCAGGCCCGCGCCGTCGTCGACAAAACGCACCGACACATCGCTGCCATCTTGGTGCACAGAAATGGTAATGGCACCGACTGCCGGTTTGCCTGCGGCAAGCCGCACTTCAGATGGTTCAATTCCGTGTACAACCGCATTGCGCAGCATATGCTCGAAGGAGGGTGTCATGCGGTCCAGAACACCACGGTCCATTTCAATGGCCCCTCCTTCAATATCCAAGCGAACTTGTTTTCCTGTTTCTTTGGCAGCTTGCCGGACAACTCCATACAGCCGATCTGAAATACTTTCAAATTCCACGAGCCGCATCCGCAACAGGCCATTGGTGAGCTCCTTGGCCCGCCGTCCTTGGCCCAACAAATCTTCTCGCGCGCCATCAACCTCGCTCTGCAGACCTTTGTACAAAACCTCCACGTCTGCCACAGACTCGGCCATCATGCGTGAGACCTCCTGAAGTACCGTGAATCGGTCAAGCTCCAAAGGATCAAACAAGGGCGAGGGCTCTGGATTCTGCGATTGACGCGATCGCATTTGCAACTCCGTCTGCAGTTCTAAATCCCGCAATTGATGACGCAGGCGACCCAAGTTTCGCCCTAGTTCAGACACGGAGTTGTACATTTGCCCAAGGCGCTGATCCATTCGGGTCCGGCCTGTCATTACCTCGCCGGCCTGATCGATCAGGCGGTCCAACACCTTCGCACGCACCCGCATCGAGGTAGTCGCAACGGTGCGCACAAGTTGTGCCGCTGGAGACGGTGACGCAACTCGAACTGGCTCCTTGTTCTGAGGGACCATGGAGCCTTCGGCTTGACCAGCGCGGGCTTCCATTGGCTCTTTGGGTATTTGGCTCGCAAGGTCACCAAACATCGTCTCAAGCTGCTCCATATACTGCAGCAGTGGTGCGTTGTCTACATCCTGCGCGATGGAGTTTTCAGCAACACGCTCCACTGCGGACTCCATGCGATGCGCCAGTTCACCCAGTCGCAATGCTCCCGCCAACCGGGCGCTTCCTTTGAGCGTGTGGAGCACCCGTAACGTCTGAGCCCGCCATTTCACTTCCTGCGGTTGAGAGATGGAAAGGTGGACGTTCTTGGCCAGTGCTTCGAGCAGCTCGGCACCCTCTTCAAAAAATATTGGCCATAGGTCTACATCAAGTACGTCCTGATTTTCAAACCCCTCAGGCTGCCTATAAGTTAAAGCCATGGCCGCAGGCTGCGCAATCGATTGCAAAGCGGGTATAGCTGGCGAAGCATTATTTTGGTCGGGCTCATCGGCGGGCGCATCTGGAGCCAACACTTCTGAAGGTTGGACTTCACTGCCCTCCGGCGCAAAGGACGCTTCAACGCTGGCTTCCAACAAGCCGGCTAAGGCTTCCAAAATTGCCGGGCTTGGTGTAGCCAAGACACCATTGGCAAAAGCTTCCACTAGGCGACGGATGTCCTGCGCCGCATCAGACAACAACACTTTGTCATCGAGAGC
>CAIYRQ010000087.1 GCA_903928635.1 uncultured beta proteobacterium
CAGCCTTGAATTCGGCCGGGTATCTCACTCTCTTCATGACTATCACTCCAGTTCAATTTAGACCTTAACAAGTGTCTATTGAAACGGGTGACGTCCACTATTTGATTTCTTAGCGGGGTCACTAGACTGCGCCGTGGAGTTGCAGGCGTCGCGCAAATACAGGTCCGCCTCACACTGGGATAATCCCTGAGTGAACGCCCCCCAGTCCCCAGCCCCCTTGCACATCGAATTCCCCGAGAACCTGCCTGTCTCCGCCCGGCGTGAAGAGATCATGGCGGCGCTGGCCCAGCACCAGGTCATCATCGTGTGTGGTGAGACGGGTTCGGGTAAAACCACACAGTTGCCCAAAATTGCCCTGGCCATGGGGCGCGGGCTGTGCAATTACCCCACCGCGCTGCCCGACGGCCGGCCTGCGCCGCGCGGCAAGCTGATTGGCCACACCCAGCCCCGGCGCATTGCAGCCAGCAGCGTGGCCAAGCGCATTGCTGAAGAGCTCAAGACCCCGCTGGGCGAGGTGGTGGGCTTCAAAGTGCGCTTTCAGGACCGGCTCTCGCGCGACGCCTCGGTCAAACTGATGACCGACGGCATCTTGCTGGCCGAGACGCAGACCGACCCGCTGCTGCAGGCCTACGACACCATCATCATTGACGAGGCGCACGAACGCAGCCTGAATATCGACTTCTTGCTGGGCTACTTGCGCCAAATCCTGCCGCGTCGGCCCGATCTGAAAGTCATCGTCACATCGGCCACCATTGACGCGCAGCGCTTTGCCGACCACTTTGCCAGCCTTCGCCCTACAGCGGAGGGCAGAAAACTCGTGCCTGCGCCGGTGATCATGGTGTCCGGCCGCATGTTTCCAGTCGAGCAGCGCTACCGCCCCTTTGAAGAAAGCCGCGAGTACGACCTGAACGACGCAATTGCCGACGGCGTGGATGAGCTATGGCGTGGCGGCGTGGGGGGCGATATTTTGGTGTTCCTGCCCGGCGAGCGCGAGATTCGCGAGGCGGCCGACCACCTGCGCCGCCACCTCAGCCACCAACCGGTGATGCGCGGCTGCGAGGTGCTGCCGCTGTTTGCGCGATTGAGCCCTGCCGAGCAGGACCGCATTTTTGACGGCCACACCGGCCGGCGCGTGGTGCTGGCGACCAACGTGGCGGAGACCTCGCTCACAGTGCCCGGCATTCGCTATGTGATTGACGCGGGCACGGCGCGCATCAAGCGTTACAGCTTTCGCAGCAAGGTGGAGCAGCTGCTGGTGGAGCCCATCAGCCAAAGCTCGGCCAACCAACGCGCCGGGCGATGCGGCCGGGTGGCCGACGGCGTGTGCATTCGCCTCTACGACCAAAAAGATTTTGACGGCCGCGACCGGTTTACCGACCCTGAAATCTTGCGATCCTCTTTGGCCGGTGTGATTTTGCGAATGAAGTCGCTGCGCCTGGGCGTGGTGGAAGACTTTCCCTTCATCGAGCGGCCTTCCGGGCGCGCCATTGCCGATGGCTACCAGTTGCTCAACGAGCTCGGCGCAGTCGACGACGCCAACGAACTCACGCCGCTGGGCATCGAGCTCGCCCGCCTGCCGCTGGACCCGCGCGTGGGCCGCATGATTCTGGAAGCCCGCAGCCGCCAGGCGCTGGACGAGGTGCTGATCATTGCCTCGGCGCTCAGCGTGCAAGATGTGCGCGACCGCCCCATGGACATGCAAGCCCAGGCCGACCAGGCGCACGCCAAGTTTGACGACGAGAAGAGTGAGTTCAGCGGCTACCTGAAGTTGTGGAAATGGATCGCAGACGGGCGGGGCAACAATTTGGCGGCCCCGACACACAAGCTCAGCAACCGCCAATACGAGCAGCTACTGCGCCAAAACTTTGTCAACGTGCGCCGGCTGCGCGAGTGGAAAGACATTCACAGCCAGCTGCACACCGTGGTGGCCGAGCACAAGTGGCGGCTGAACATCACGCCTGCGTCCTATGAGCAATTGCATTTGTCCATGCTGGCAGGGCTGCTGGGCAATGTGGGCTGCAAGGTCGAGAACGAAGGCCAACAGGGCGAATACCTGGGGGCGCGGGGCATCAAGTTTTTTGCGCATCCTGGCGCGCACTTGGCCAAAAAGCCGGGGCGTTGGATTGTGGCATCCGAGCTGGTGGAGACCACGCGCCTGTTTGGCCGGGGCATTGCCAATATCGACCCGCAGTGGCTGGAGCAGGTGGGCGGGCATTTGCTCAAGAAACAGTTGCTGGACCCGCATTGGGAGAAAAAAGCGGCCGAAGTCGTCGCCTTGGAGCGCGCCACGCTGTATGGCATCGTGGTCTACAGCGGGCGGCGGGTCAACTACGGCCGGGTGGACCTGGCCGGTGCGCGCGAGGTGTTCATCCGCGAAGCGCTGGTGGCCGGACAGTGGGAGAGTCCGCTGCCCTTTTTGGCGGCCAATCGCAAGCTCATCAAACAGGTGGAAGAGCTCGAACACAAGGCCCGCCGCCAGGACGTGCTGGTGGACGAGGAACTGATTTACGCTTTTTACGACCAGCAGCTGCCGGCCGACGTGTGCAGTGGATTTAGCTGCGAACGCTGGTACCGCGAAGAGGTGAAAAAGCAGCCCCAGCTCCTGCTGCTCACCCGCGAGGAATTGATGCGCCACGAGGCAGCGGGCATTACCACCGCTATGTTTCCCAAAACCCTGCGCATGGGCGGCGTGGATTGCCAGGCCAGCTACCTGCATGCGCCCGGCGATGCGTTGGACGGTGTGACCGTGACCGTTCCGCTGTTTGTCCTCAACCAGGTGAGCGAGGAACGCGGCGAATGGCTGGTGCCCGGCATGCTGAAAGAAAAGATCCAGGCCCTGCTCAAAACCCTGCACCAACGGCCCCGCTCGCGTTTGGTACCGCTGCCCGACACCGCTGCGCGCATGGCCGCAGCCCTGAGCGACGAGCGCTTTGGCGCGGGCAGCTTGGTGGATGCGGTATTGAAGCTGGTGCGTGAAGCGACGTCGCTGGACATCGTGCGGGCGGACATCAAAACCGACATGCTGAGCCCGCACTTTTTCATGAATTTCAAGGTGGTGGACGAACACGGGCGCCAGCTGGGCCAAAGCCGCAATCTGGGTGCTCTGAAGGCGGAGTGGGGCAAGCAGGCGCGCGGGGCGTTTCAAGCGCTGGCGTCGTTGAAGCTGGGGCAGGGCGCTGCGCCTGTGCCGCCCGTCCCTCCCGCTACATCCGCTACGGCAAACACCGCCGCCGAAAAGCCTGCAGCCCGTGCTGCACCGGCAGCGGCCAAGCCATCTGCCGCGCCCAGCGCCGCCAAGGTGGTGGACCAGCGCTTTACCGCCTGGACCTTTGGCGAGTTGCCCGAGCTCCTGGAAATTCGCAAAGGTGCTCAGACCTTGATTGGTTTCCCCGCGCTGATTGATGCAGGCGATGCCGTGACGCTCGAAGTGTTTGACGAGCCAGAGGCCGCCGCAGCCAAGCACCGCGCCGGTCTGCGCCGCCTGTTTGCCTTGCAGATCAAGGACGCCTTGAAGTACCTGGAAAAAAACATTCCAGACTTGCAAAAAATGGGCGTGTCCAATTTGCAAGTGGGCCGGGGCGAGGGCGCGACGCAGCTCGGCGGCACCGTGGAAGAGTTGCGGAGCCATATCATTGCGCTGGCGCTGGAGCGCGCCTTTTTGCTAGACCCGCTGCCCACCGATGAGTTCGCCTTCAAGCGCCGCCTAGAAGAAGGCCGTGGCCGCCTCACTTTGATTGCCAACGAAGTGGCGCGCCTGGCCGGTGTGATCTTGATCGAGTTTGCAGCAGCAGCGCGCAAGATCAAGGACACCAAGAATGCGCCGGATGCTTGTGCCGATGCGCAGCAGCAATTGCAGCGTTTGATTGGTAAATCTTTTTTACTCACCACGCCGTGGGACCGATTGCAGCATCTGGCACGCTATTGCAAGGCCATCACGCTGCGACTGGACAAGTACCGCGCCGACCCTGCGCGTGACGCGGCACGCCTGGCCGAGCTGCGGCCGCTGGAGCAGCGTTACTGGCGGCTGGTGGCTGAACGCAAGGGTGCGGTGGACGAACGCATGGCGGAATTCCGCTGGCTCTTGGAGGAACTGCGCGTGAGCTTTTTTGCGCAGGAGCTGCGCACGCCCCAGCCCGTGAGCGTCAAGCGGCTGGACAAAGCCTGGACGCAGCTGGCCACCTGAGTGGCAAAGGCGTGAGGCTTATTGGCCCATGTGCCACAGGTTGGTCGATCGCGCACCGCTGCGGCAAAACGCCAGTACCGGACCTTGCGCGGCCGCCAGCGTGGCAGCAAATTGCGCCACTTGTTCGGGCGTGATCTGGCCGCTGATGACCGGCAGATAGTGGTAAGCCAAACCTGCATCTTTTGCGGCCTGGGCCATGGCCTCTGAAGTCGGTTGCTCTGCGCCACCTTCCATGTCGGGTCGGTTGTTGATCACGGTGCGAAAACCGTGCGCCGCAATGGCCGCCATGTCGTGCGGGCTGATTTGCGGTGCGGTGGCAAAGTGGGCAGTGTGTTGGGTTACGGTGAGTGTCATGGCAGTCCTTGCGGGGCGAATGGGTAAGTGTTGAAGGTGGTGGGTGGCTACAGCTTTTGCAGCCGCTCCAGCGCAGCATGAAGGGTGGATTCTTCTTTGGCAAAGCAAAAGCGCACCACGCGCTGGTCAAAGCCATCGGCGTAAAAAGCAGACAGCGGGATCGCGGCCACGCCGATTTCGGTCGTCAGCCAGCGGCAGAAGTCGCCCTCGCTCAGGTCTGACACGCCGGAGATGTCCACGCACTGAAAAAACGTGCCTTCGCTGGGCAGCAGCTTGAAGGGTGTGGTGGCCAGGCCTTGGCGGAAAAGGTCGCGCTTGCGTTGGTAGAAGGCGGGCAAGCCCGCGTAGGGCGCCGGGTCGGCCATGTAGGCGGCCAGCGCGTGCTGCACCGGGGTGTTGACGGTGAACACATTGAATTGGTGCACCTTGCGAAACTCCGCCATGAGCGCTGCGGGTGCCGCCACAAAGCCGACTTTCCAGCCGGTGACGTGGTAGGTCTTGCCAAAGCTGGAGACGATGACGCTGCGCGCCGCCAAGCCGGGGTAGCGCGCTGCGCTTTCGTGCGGCACGCCGTCAAACACCATGTGTTCGTAGACCTCGTCGCTCACCACAAAAACACCCGTGGGCGCCAGCAAATCTTGCAGCGCCAACATATCGGCCGTGCTCCACACGGTGCCGCTGGGGTTGTGCGGAGTGTTGATGATGATGGCGCGGGTCTTGGGGCTCAGCGCGGCGTCAATCTTGGCAAAGTCGGGGCGGAAGGTGTGGGGTGTGAGGGGCACACGCACCACCACGCCACCGGCCAGCTCAATATTGGGCCCGTAGCTGTCGTAGCAGGGCTCCAGCACGATGACTTCGTCGCCCGGGTGGACCAAGGCCAGCAGCGTAGTCAGGATGGCCTGGGTGGCACCGGCGGTGATGGTGATCTCGTCCAAAGGCTTGTAATGGCGGCCGTACAAACGCTCAAGCTTTTCGCTGACTGCTTCGCGCAGCGCCAGCACGCCTGCCATGGGCGGGTACTGGTTGTGGCCAGCCTGCATGGCGCGGGTGACTTGATCAATCAGCGCAGGGTCGCAAGCAAAGTCGGGAAAGCCCTGGCCCAGGTTGACCGCCTTGTGCTGGGCCGCCAGTGCGGACATGGTGGTGAAGATCGTGGTGCCAACCGACGGCAAGCGGCTCTGCAATGGGGGCGTGGCGAAGCTGGTCATGGTCTACAAATCTGCGTCGTTGACGTGACCGGTCATGGCGCGGTCAACCACGTTGCGGGTCAGGCGGCTGCTCAGAAGTTCGGCAAAGGTATAGACAAAATTGCGCAGGTAGGCGCTGCGTTTGAAGGCCACGCGCGTGGTGTTTTGGCCAAACAAATGGCCTACCGGGCGCACCACCAAACCGCTGCTGGCGCCAAGCTCTACGATGTCGCGCACCGCCATCTCGGCCGCAATGCCGATGCCCAGCCCCAAGCGCACGTAGGTGGTAATCACGTCCGAGTCAATGGCCTCGAGCGCAATGCGCGGATCGAGCTTTTGGGCTGCGAAGGCCTGGTCGATCTTGGCGCGGCCGGTGAACGAGGGGTGGTAGGTGATGAGCGGCTCTTTGGCCACGTCCTCTAAGCTGATTTTGACTTTGTGGGCCAGCGGGTGGTCAATCGGCATGACCAGCACGTGTTGCCACTGGTAGCACGGCAGGGTGACCAGCTCGGGGTATTCGGCCAAGGATTCGGTGGCAATGCCAATCTCGGCCACCTCGTCAATCAGCATGCGGGCTACCTGGTCGGGCGCGCCCTGGTGCAGGCTGATGTTGACCTTGGGAAAGGCGGTGCGCAGACTTGCTACTTTTTCAGGCAGCACGTAGCGGGCCTGGGTGTGGGTGGTGGCAATCGACAGGGTTCCGCTGTCCTCTTTGCTGTACTGGTCGCCGATGCGCTTGAGGTTGCCCACTTCGCGCAGGATCAGTTCTATGCTTTTGAGCACGTGCTGCCCGGGCTCGGTCACACGCTTCAAGCGCTTGCCGTGGCGCGAAAAAATCTCGATGCCCAGCTCGTCTTCCAACTCAATGATCGCCTTGGACACGCCGGGTTGCGAGGTGTGCAGCGCCTTGGCGGCCTCGGTCAGGTTGAGGTTGCGGCGAACCGCCTCTTGGACAAAACGAAACTGGTGCAGGTTCATATCAAACTACGCCTATAGAAGCGTTTCATTATGCTTTATTCGTGGTTTGAGCGCC
>CAIYRQ010000088.1 GCA_903928635.1 uncultured beta proteobacterium
AACCCGGCGCGTGTGGCCTTGGTGAAATCACTGGTTCAGAAACTCGACCAACCCGCGAGCAAAAGCAATGGCGAGCTGGGCAACCTGCACGTGGTTTACCTGAAAAATGCCGACGCCACCAAACTGGCTGCCACCTTGCGTGCTGCAATCAGCGGTAATGTGTCCAGCAGCCCCGCTACCACCAGCCTGGCGCCCGGCGCAGCGCAGGGCGGTACGTCCGGTGCGTCGAGCACACCGGCGGGTCCCACGACGGGCGGGCAGGTGCAGGCCGACCCCTCCACCAACGCACTCATCATTACCGCGCCCGACCCGCAGTACCGCCAGTTGCGTGAAGTGATCGAACGCCTGGACACCCGCCGCGCGCAGGTCTATGTCGAGAGCCTGATTGCCGAAGTCAGCGCCGACCGCGCTGCCGAGTTTGGTGTGCAGTGGCAAGGCGCACTGGGCAGCAACGGGGACAAAACCATTGGTCTCTTAGGCACCAACTTTGGCACCGGCGGCAGCAACCTCTTGAATCTGGCCACCGGCATGGGCACGGTGCTACCTGCGGCGGGATTGAATGTGGGTCTGGCACAGCAAACCAACGGCGTCTATGTGCTGGGTTTTCTGGCGCGGTTCTTGGAGTCCAGCGGTGCAGGCAACGTCTTGTCCACTCCCAATTTGCTGACTTTGGACAACGAAGAGGCCAAGATCGTGATCGGCCAGAACGTACCTTTCGTCACCGGGCAGTTCACCAACGCCAGCGGCGGCTCCGGATCAGTGAATCCCTTTCAGACCATTGAGCGCAAGGACGTGGGCCTGACCCTCAAGGTGAAGCCGCAGATCAGCGAAAACGGCACCGTCAAACTGACGATTTACCAAGAGGTCTCCAGCGTGCAGGCCACCACCGTGGCATCGCCCAACGGCCCCACCACCAACAAGCGCACGATTGAATCCAATGTGCTGGTGGACGACGGATCCATTGTGGTGCTGGGCGGCTTGCTGCAAGACGAATACACGGACAGCGCAAGCAAGGTTCCGGGCGTGAGCGACGTGCCCTTTTTCGGCAACCTGTTCAAGAGCGATACCCGTGGCCGCAAAAAGACCAACCTCATGGTGTTTCTGCGCCCGGTGGTGGTGCGTGACAGCGCCGCCACAGAGCGCCTGTCGATGGACCGCTATGACCAGATGCGCGCGGGCATGAAAGAGGCCCAACCCGTGCCGGACGCCAAAGTGCCGGTGGAGGGTGCGGCGACCTTGCCGGAAATCCCTGCGGTGTTGCAAGGCAAGAAGGCCGCGCCCTGATATGCGTTATCCGCTGCCCTATGCTTTTGCACGCAGCCAGCAGTTGCTGCTGGAAGAGGACGCCAAGGGGCTGACCTTGCATGTGCAGCCAGCATCCCTGCCCGCAGGCATTGGCGAGACGCTGCGCAAATATGCGGTGCAGCAGGTGCAAAGCCATGGCGCAGGCGCACTGGCGCAGCGCATCAGCGCGGCCTATGCCCAGGGCGAGTCCAGCGCCGCAGCGGTGGTGAGCGAGGTGGAGAGCGACGCCGACCTCAGCCGCATGATGCAGGAGCTACCCGCCATTGAAGACTTGCTGGAAACATCGGACGACGCGCCCATCATCCGCATGCTCAACGCCTTGCTGACGCAAGCCGCACGCGATGGTGCCAGCGACATTCACATCGAGCCCTATGAGCGGCATTCGGTGGTGCGCTTTCGGGTGGATGGCAATTTGCGCGAAGTGGTGCAACCCAACCGCGCACTGCATGCGGCGCTGATCTCGCGCTTGAAAATCATGGCCGAGCTGGACATTGCCGAACGGCGTTTGCCCCAGGACGGCCGCATTTCGCTGCGCATTGGCACGCGCGCAGTGGACGTGCGTGTCAGCACCCTGCCCAGCGCCCATGGCGAGCGCGCGGTGCTGCGCCTCTTGGACAAAAGCGAAAGCAAACTCAGCCTGGAATCGGTGGGCATGCAAGGCGATGTGCTGGCGCGCTTTGCCCACCTGCTGGTGCAGCCGCACGGCATTATTCTGGTCACCGGCCCCACCGGCTCGGGCAAGACCACCACGCTGTATGCGGGCCTGCAACGCTTGGACACCAGCGGCAGCAACATCATGACGGTGGAAGACCCGATTGAGTACGAATTGGCGGGCGTGGGCCAAACCCAGGTGAACGCCAAGATCGACCTGACGTTTGCCAAGGCCCTGCGCGCCATCCTGCGCCAGGACCCGGATGTGATCATGATCGGTGAAATCCGCGATTTCGAGACCGCGCAAATCGCGATTCAAGCCTCGCTCACCGGCCACCTGGTGCTGGCCACCCTGCACACCAATGACGCCGCCAGCGCCGTGACGCGTTTGACCGACATGGGCGTGGAGCCGTTTTTGCTCAGCTCCTCGCTCCTGGGTGTATTGGCACAGCGCCTGGTGCGCAAACGCTGCACCGAGTGCCAAGGTGCCGGCTGCGCGCACTGCGGCCAAACCGGCTACGCAGGGCGCACCGGCGTGTTTGAGCTGCTGGTCACAGACGACGCCATCCGCGCGCAAATCCACAACCAGGCGTCGGAGGCCGCTATCCGCGACGCCGCATTGGCCAGCGGCATGGTGCTGATGCGCGACGACGGCCAACGCCTGGTCGATGCCGGCATCACCACCCGTGAAGAGCTGCTGCGCGTGACGCGCGACTGAGTCTTCAAGCATCCCTCACCATGCCTGCCTACGCCTTTGAAGCCCTGACTGCCGACGGCCAGTTGCGCAAAGGCACGGTCGAAGCAGACTCCGCCAAAGCAGCACGCACGCAACTGCGCAGCCAATCTCTGGTGCCGATGGTGGTGGAGCCCGTGAACACGGGCGCGCAGGATGCAGGCATCCAAAAAGCGGGCCTTTTCCAGCGCCGCGTGTTCAATGCCAATGCGCTGTGCGTGTGGACCCGCCAGCTCGCCAGCCTGGTGGCCTCGGGCCTGCCGCTGGAGCGCGCACTGGCGTCGCTGAGTTCTGAGGCCGAACGCGAAGCGGAGCGCAACCTGGTGGCCGATTTGCGTGCCGAGGTCAACAGCGGCAGCACCTTTGCCAAAGCACTTTCACGCCATCCGGCGGAGTTCTCCGGCATTTTTGTGGCGGTGGTGGGCGCAGGCGAAAAAAGTGGCAGCCTGGGCGAGGTGCTGGAGCATTTGGCCAACGATCTGGAAGACCAGCAGGCACTGAACGCCAAGCTGCTGGGCGCCGCCCTGTACCCCGCCATCGTGAGCCTGGTGGCGCTGGGCATTGTGATTTTTCTGGTGACCTATGTGGTGCCGCAAGTGGCCAGCGTGTTTGCAGGCAGCAAGCGCGCCCTGCCCTTGCTGACCGTCATCATGCTGGCCGTGAGCGGCTTTGTGCGCGCTTATGGCTGGGCGCTGCTGCTGATGCTGGTGGGGGCCGTCGTTGGCGGTCGATGGGCCCTGCGAGCGCCTGCGCTGCGCTACCGGTTCGATGCGGCCTGGCTGGGATTGCCGGTGGTGGGAAAACTGACCCGCAGCTTCAATGCCGCGCGCTTTGCCAGCACCCTGGCCATGCTTTGCGGCGCGGGCGTGCCAATCTTGAAAGCCTTGCAAGCCGCGGCCGACACCCTGAGCAACCGGGCCATGCGCCAGGATGCGCAAGACGCTTTGGTGGCGGTACGTGAAGGCGCTCCGCTGGCGTCGGCCCTGGCGCAAAAAAAGCGCTTTCCATCGCTGTTGTCGATGTTCGCGCGCTTAGGGGAACAGACAGGTCAGCTGCCGCTCATGCTGCAACGTGCCGCCACCCAGCTCAGCAGCGAAGTGCAGCGCCGCGCCATGGGCCTGGCCACGCTGCTGGAGCCCCTGCTCATCGTCGCCATGGGCATGGTGGTGATGCTGATCGTGCTGGCCGTGCTGCTGCCCATCATTGAGATGAACCAGCTGGTGAAATAGGCGGTGCGCTCACCCAGCGGGCGCACACCGCCTGCTGGCTTAGCTGAAGACGCCGCCGTACTGCTTGCGCAAGTCGCCCTTTTGCACCTTGCCGGTGCCGCCCACGGGCAGCGACTCCAAAAACACCACGTCGTCGGGCACCCACCACTTGGCAACCTGGCCTTCCAGGAACTTGAGGATTTCTTCTTTTTCCAAAGTGGCGCCGGGCTTGCGTACGACAAACAACAATGGGCGCTCGTCCCATTTGGGGTGCTTGACGCCAATCACGGCGGCCATCGCCACCGCAGGGTGGCCCACAGCGGCGTTTTCCAGGTCGATGGAGCTGATCCATTCGCCACCGGTTTTGATCACGTCCTTGGTGCGGTCGCGGATTTGCATGGTGCCATCGGCAGAGATGGTGGCAATGTCGCCGGTGGGGAACCAGCC